>SABL01000049.1 GCA_009928985.1 Clostridia bacterium | reverse complement strand
TTTTAGGGCCAAGCTCTGATCCTGACAGCCCTTAGGCGAGCATCAGTCGCACACAAGTCATTCGATTAACAGATCTGGATTCACTGGATCTGTGGTATCATGAAGGCTAGGAAAACCGCTTGCCCAAGTCCTTCAAAAATCTTGTTGCGAGGTACACTGCCATGTACGATGTCACAGCCCTTGGCGAACTCCTGATCGATTTCACCCCCGCCGGCCCGTCTTCCCAGGGCAATCCGACCTTTGAGCAAAATCCCGGCGGCGCCCCGGCCAATGTCCTGGCTGCGCTGTCCAAGCTCGGCCTTTCGACCGCCTTCATTGGCAAGGTTGGCACAGACCAATTCGGCCAGTTTTTGAAAAAGACGCTCGATGATGTGGGTGTCTCTACCCACGGCCTGGTCATGACCGAGACCTGCAACACGACGCTCGCTTTCGTCCATCTCAGCCCCACCGGCGACCGCTCTTTTTCCTTTTACCGCGATCCCGGCGCTGATTTGCTCCTCGAGCCCTCTGAACTTTCCTATCAGCTGATCGAGGACTGTTCGATCTTCCATTTCGGCTCCGTCTCAATGACCGGCGAGCCTTCCCGCTCGGCCACCATTGCTGCAGTCAAGCACGCCAAAGAACAGCACAAGCTCGTCTCCTACGACCCGAACCTGCGCCTGCGCCTCTGGAAATCCCCCGATGCGGCCAGGGCCGGCATCCTTTCAGTGATGAACCTGGCTGACCTGGTCAAGATTTCCGAAGAAGAACTCGTCTTCCTGACCGGTGAAAGCGACCTGGAAAAAGGTGCCCAGCACCTGATCGATACCTATGGCCTCCAGCTCGTCCTGATCACGCTCGGTCCGGACGGTGCCTATGCCCATAACAAGCTTGGCTCCGCCCGCCGCGGCACCTACGATGTAGCCGTCGTCGACACCACCGGTGCCGGCGATGCCTTCACCGGCGGATTCCTTTACAAACTGATCCAGTCTGGCAAAGCCCCGGCAGATCTCACCGCCGCCGAACTCGACGAATTTTTAGACTTTGCCAATGCCGTCGGCTCCCTGGCCACCACGAAAAAAGGTGCAATCCCAGCGCTGCCGGACTTGGCCACGATCGAGGCCCTGCGCACGAACGGACCGGTCTGAACCAGGCCTGTACTGCTGCAACGAGCCTGGACAACTGGATAAATTGGTAATCCCTGCCGTTTGACACCTGGAGTGTTACAAACTGGCAGGGATTTTTATTGGGATTCAGTATGAATCCTGTCGGGGGGCACGTGAAAACGAAAGTCCTGGCCGGGCTTGACATCCTGCAGGGCATGGGTCCCCTTGCTGACCAGGATTGTAACTGGAAAGCCACACTCGATGACCAGCTTGTACTGGCTGCTCAGGGAAATGGTTTTGGCGATTTTCCCAGTGAACGTGTTCGGGATATTGGCATCTGTAGCCGGTAAAATGGCTTCTGGCCGGATATACAGGTCAACTGGTGTTCCTGATTGGAGCGTGGGCCCCGGAACGATCCATTGGTGTGGTCCAACCTGGACTTTCTGGTAGCCTTGTGTAGCTGTTGGGCCGAGGAGGATGCCGGACAGGATGTTTTCCACGCCAACCAGGCGCGCCGCCACATGACTGGCCGGGCGGTTGAAAATGGCTTCAGGTGATCCTTCCTGGATCAGGACACCCTTTTCCATGATGCAAATCCGGTCGGTGAAAAGGGACAGCTCCTCAGCGTTATGGGTGACAAAAACAGCAGCAATCTCGCGCTGGCGGATGACCCGGCCGATGTCTTCGGCCAGCGATTGGCGGGTGGGCAAGTCGAGGGCCGCAAAGGGTTCATCGAGGAACAGGATCTCGGGCTCGACGACCATCGCCCGGGCCAGGCTGACGCGCTGTGCTTCGCCGCCCGACAAGTGCTTCTGGTTGCGCCTGGCCAGGTGAGCGATGCCAAAATCGCTCAGGGCAGCGTGCACACGGCGAGTGATTTCTGATCCGGGCAGGCCGCGGTAAACCAGTCCCTGGGCGACATTTTTAAACACCGAACCGGACAGCAGCAGCGGCTCCTGGAAAACCATGGCCATTTTGCGCCGGGTTGCCAGTGGCCGGTCAGTAACCGGTGAGTTCTTGAAAAAGATTTCGCCGCAGTCAGGCTTTTCAAGCAAAGCCAGCATTTTCAGGAGGCTGCTTTTCCCGGCCCCGTTGGACCCGATCAAGGCAACAACTTCGTTCGAACGGATCGAAAATTCAGGCACATCCAGGATGACGCGGTCCGACCGGGACCAGCGCAGATTTTTAACCGACATCAGGGCATCTGGCATCATTTGGCTGCCCCTTTGTGGCCGTTTGCCGAGCCATTTGATTCACTCGGGCCATCCGTGAGACCATCCAGATGGCCAGTCCCACTTTTATCGGATGATATGAATGTTGCATCCTCGAAAGGCTTGAGGTTGCGGTCTTTGCGCTCCCATTGCTGGAAAGCGGTTAACAGATAGGTGACCCCAAAGGCCAAGGCCACCAGGATGATGCTGAGGGCGACCGCGACCGGGAAATTGCCTTTGGAGACTTCCATGGACGTGGCTGTCGTCAAGACCCGGGTATAGCCCTTGATGTTGCCACCGACCATCATCGAAGCGCCGACTTCCGACACGATGCTGCCAAATCCGGCGATGACGGCTGCCATCAGGGCGATGCGGGATTCCTTGAGAATCGTCAAGAGAAATTGCCAGCGTGACGCACCCAGCGCCAGGATCTGCAGGCGCAGCTTGGGCGTCAGGTTCTGGATGGCTGCAATCGTGAAACCGGTGATCACCGGGGTGGCGATCAAGGTCTGGGCGATGACGATCGCAGCTGGGGTGTAGATCAGGCGCAGCGCTCCAAAAGGTCCGCTGCGCCAGAGGAATATGCTGACCCAGAGCCCCACGACAACCGGCGGCATGCCCATGCCGGTATTGACCAGGCTGACTACCAGCCTGCGGCCCCGGAACCGGACCAGTCCCAGAACAACCCCCAGCGGCACACCGATCAGCAGGCTGAGCAGTGTAGCCAGACCAGAGACAAGAAGCGTCAAGAGAGTGACACCGAAAATTTCGGCGTCACCACTGGCAATCAATCGAACCGCTTCAGTAAGTCCATTGAGGATGAGTTCGATGGGGCATCAACTCCTGACTGCTTGTGCTCACTTTTCAAGCTGGAACCAAACGCGAGCACTGCACTTGGTACGGTTCTTACGCATCCTATCGTATCACAGGTGTATTTAGTTCAGGGCGTCGGGGAAGAACAAGGGCTCGCCATATTTGTCGACGCCGAATTCGCTGATCAGAGCCTGGGTGGCTGGATCGATCATGAAGGCGACAAAGGCCTCGGCTCCTGTGGCATTGACCATCGGATAGGTCTCGGGATTGACCTGCATGACATGGTAGATGTTTAAAAGCTCCTTGGAACCCTGGTTCAGGATGTCCAGGTCGAGGTTGGCTTTCTGGGCCAGATAGGTTGCCCGGTCACTCAACGTGTAGGCTTCCTTTTCATTGGCAATGGTCAGCGTCGACCCCATGCCCTGGCCGCTTTCCTGATACCAAGTGCCGCCAGGTGCTTCGATCCCGGCTGCTTTCCAGATGGACAGTTCTTTGGTGTGCGTACCAGATTGATCCCCTCGGGAAATGAAGATCGCCATTTGCTCAGCGATGGCTTTGAAGGCATCCGTCACCGCGGGGATTTCCTTGATTTTCGCCGGATCGGCTGCTGGTCCGACGATGATGAAGTCGTTGTGCATGACCAGCTGGTAGTTGACGACCTGACCCGCGTCGACCAGAGGCTTTTCACTGGAAGGGGCATGGGTGAGCAGGACATCGGCTTCGCCTTTGGCGCCCAGCTCGAGAGCCTGGCCGGTACCGACGGCAATGGTCTTGATGACATAGCCGGTCTGTGCTTCAAACATCGGGATAAGGTAATCCAAAAGGCCGCTGTCCTGGGTACTGGTCGTGGTTGCCAGGATGATCTCCTTGACAGCAGGTTCGGCCATCACGCTCGTTTCCGCTGCAACGGTTGTGGTCGCGTCAGTTGCAGGCACTGAAGTGGCCGCAGTCGTTGCAGCAGTCGTAACTGGAGCGGCTGCACAGCTGGCGGCCAACATCAGGACCAGCAATGTTAAGAGGATCCAGAGCATCTTTTTTCTCTTCATTTCACGATCTCCTTCTAACGATTGATTCCTTCGCATTCCAGAGCTGTCTCGGTTCGAATCGCATCCTGCTCGCAGCGCAGTCAGCTAGGTTCATGCAGCAATTGAGGCTGGTACATCGAAAAACCGGCCCACATCAAAAGCAGACCGGTTCGATCAAACCAGGCCAGCCATTCTTTCCAATGCGGGAGGTCAGGCGATTTCTCAGCCGGCCCAATGGTTGCGTGCCCTGGCAAAAGTGCTTTAGGCAGGTCAACTCGAATGACGAAATATTCTGTTGGGCTCATTATACGAACCGCTGATCAGTCCGGCAAGTAAACGCGGGTAAACGTGGTTAAACAAGCCAAGGGTGGCCCCGTCCCCGGCCTGCCAGCCGCGTCCGGTTCCGCTACGTCCTTGCTCACACCCCCCGCGCCTAGCAAGATTATTTTGCAAGAAAGTCCCTGGAAAATGTCAAAAACCCGTACGAAGGGGTTGAAATGGCAGTATAATTTAAATATAATTCTCTCAACGTCCACTCTCAAACGTTTACGGGACCTGAAAGAACTGATGATGACAATGAATAACTCATTTATCAGGTAGATTGTGGTTAAGAAATGGGTGATTGCCGACTTTATCATGAGTCGCTTGTGGTGAAAAAAGGGGGAACGGCTGTGGCTAAATATCTGTCGGCCAGTGAGATGAACAAATGCATTGGCTGCTTCACGTGCATGAACATTTGCTCGATCGTCAACAAGCAAAATCATTCCAACACGAAGAGTGCGATCAAGGTGAGGACCCGGGGCGGCATGACCGGCCGGTTCGTCGCGATCGTCTGCATAGCCTGCGACGACCCGGCGTGCATGGAAGCCTGTCCGAGTGGCGCCCTGGTCAAACGCGAAGGCGGCGGTGTCCTATTGAAACCGGAGCTGTGCATTGGCTGCCACCGTTGTGAAAAAGCGTGCATCATGCAGGCAGTTTTCTGGGACGATGACATCAACAAGCCGATCATCTGCCGCCATTGCGGCTCGTGTGCCCGGTTCTGCCCGCACAAATGCCTGGAGATGGTGGAGGCTGGTGAAAAATGATCAACGAAAAGTTCATGCGCATCCTCAATATTGACCTCAATACGAGCAAAATCCGGATCGAGCAGCGCGCCGACCTGATGCCGTATCTTGGCGGTGTTGGCATCGCCAGCAAGCTGCTCGAAGAGAACATGCACCCCGAGCTCGACGCCCTGCATCCGGACCAGCCGATCATTTTCGCGATCGGTGCCGGCACTTGGGTGTTCCCGGTTCTGACCAAGACGGTCGCCATGTTCCGTTCGCCGCTGACCAATGAACTCGGTGAGTCCTATGCCGGCGGACGTCTGGCGATGACGATGCTGATGGCGGGCTATGATGCGATTGTCATCACTGGCAAAGCCAGCAAGCCCGTTTTTGTCTCAATCAAAAACAACGACATTGCGTTCAATGATGCCCGGGCTTTCTGGGGCATCGACAGTGAGCCGACGGGTCAGGCGATCCGTGAGCGGCTTGAAGGCGGCGGCAAACGCAGCATCATCCGCATCGGCCCGGCCGGTGAAAACCAGGTCGCCTTTGCCAGCGTCTGCGTCGATTCGTTCCGCCATTTCGGCCGCCTCGGCCTGGGCGCCGTCATGGGTTCGAAAAATCTCAAAGCCATGACCGTAATGGGCGACCGATCCATCCCAATTCATGATACGAAAAACTATTTCAAGGTCTACCAGCAGATCTTCAAGAAATGCACAACGACCGACATGATGCAGAAGTACCACGATGCCGGGACGGCGATCGGCCTGCGATCGCTCAGTGTCTCCAACTCGCTGCCGACCTACAACCTCAAAACGACGACCTACGAGCATGCCGACGACATTTCCGGCGAAGAATTCGCCCGCAAAAACCTGGTGCGCAAAGTGGCCTGCACAGGCTGTCCGGTTGGATGCATCCACATCGGCATGTACCGGCGCGAATTCGATAAAGGCCATGAATACGAGGCAATCAGCGTTCCTTACGACTATGAACTGATGTTTGCCCTCGGCAGCTACCTCGGGATCAAGACGACGGACGAAATCATCGCCCTGATTGATGAGGTCGAAGAGACCGGTATGGACGCGATCAGCGCCGGTGTCTGCCTGGGTTGGGCGACCGAGGCCGTCGAAAACGGCCTGATCGACGAGAATGAAACCATCGTGCCGCTGATATTTGGCGATACCGAGGGCTATCTCAAGGCGATTCGCTACCTGTCCAAGGGTAAAAACAAGTTCTACCGCAACCTGGGCAAGGGCAGCAAATATGCTTCCTCCATTTATGGCGGGGCGGATTTTGCCATGCACTATGCGGGTAACGAAACCCCGGGCTACCACACCGGCTACGCTTCGGCGGTCGGTTTCGCCGTCGCTTCGCGTCACTCTCACCTCGACAATGGCGGCTACCAGATCGACCAGTCGGCCAAGGAAGTCAACCCGGAAGACTTGGTCAGCAAGATTTTCTTTGAGGAACATGACCGCTGCATGGTCAACGGTATCGGCATGTGCATGTTTGCCCGCAAAATCTATGACCACCAGACGATCATCGATGCCTTGAACAGCATCGGCTGGAATTTGACAAGCAAAGATCTCGAACTAATCGGCAAACGCATTCTGCGCACGAAACTGCGCATCAAGGCCAAATATGGCTTCAGCCAGAAGGCCGTCCGCCTGCCCAAGCGCTTTTTTGAAACGCCCACCATGCATGGTGTCTTAGATGAGTCGCTCGTGAACAAAATGATGAAAATGTACATCGCCAAGGCCAATGACATGATGTGTGAGCCGGACCCGGTGCTGGAGGCACTCGAAGCCGAGCAAAAGGTGGCCGCCGAAAAGGCTGAAGCAGGCAAGCCCGCCGTCAAAGCTGCCGTGGAAAAAGCTGCTGCCAAACCAGTTGCTGAAAAGGCTGCTGAAGGCAAATCTGCCACTGAAAAGGCAGCCCAGGGCTGATCAGCCTGTGACTCGTTCTGATTTCGAGTTCAACGACACAGACGGCTTGTATGCCCGGCAGGTCATCCTGCCGGAAATCGGCCAACAAGGTCAAGCCCGGCTCCAGAAGAGCCGGGTTTTGGTCGTTGGCGCAGGTGGACTGGGTTCGCCTATCCTGATGAACCTGGCCGGAGCAGGTGTCGGTCATCTGACCCTGATCGATCATGACACTGTCTCAATGTCCAACCTCAACCGCCAATTCCTCTATACGATGGCCGATATCGGCCAGCCCAAGGCAACCATCGCCCGGCAGCGACTTCTGGCTTATCACCCGGATGTTGAGGTCACCGCACTGGACCAGACGTTCACGGATGAATTGGCCCGTCAAGTGATCCCCGGACAGGATCTGGTCGTGGCTGCGGTCGACAACCGGGCAGCCCGGCGATTGATCAATCACGCTTGCTATCGGCTGGAAAAACCCTGGATCGATGGCGGGGTGCGCGGTTTCTCTGGCTCTGTTGCTGTCTACAGACCAGGTAAGACTGCCTGCTTTGATTGTCGCTTTGATTTGGCCGAAGAAAACCTGGACTGTGCCCTTGAGACTGGAATGGCTGCAAATTTGACTGCAACTCCCAAAAGATCAGCTGCCACAATCGGTGCCCTCGGAGCTACCGCCAGCGTCATCGGATCGCTCGAAGCTGACCTCGCCTTGTGTCTGCTACTCGGTCTGGGCGATCCGCTTCAGGGAGAGATTTTGTATTATCACGGCCGGACGCTTGATTTCCAACGGGTCGCTGTAGCCGCCCGCCCAGATTGCCTGATCTGCGGCTCGAACCCTAACGAATGAACGAGGTCATCCATGAATGTTCAATTTTTTGCCCACCTGATTGACTTGGCTGGTACCGCCATCTGCACCGTCGAAGGTCCCCAAGATGTGACCGCTCTGGTCCATCACCTGTGCGCAACCTATGGCCCAGCCCTGGCCGGCCAGCTTCTCAACCACGACGGACAGCCCCTGCACGACGACCTGTTCGTACTTGTCAACGGACGTCATATCCGCCAGCTCCAAGGCTTGGCAACTCCCCTGCAAAACACCGACACCATCGCCTTTGTCCCCATAGTCGAAGCGGGTTAACCCCCGGTTTTTTATGGTTTGCCAAAAAAGGGACGGGGTCTCAATATCGAAAACCGATATCGGTTTTCTAAATTGAGACCCCGTCCCTTTTTAGTTCAATCGGGTCGCCGGGCCTGATCACACCGCCTTCGAGGACGCGGGCAAAGATGCCTTCGCGCGGCATGACGCAGTCGCCGACTTGGTGGTAGATGGCGCAGTGCTGGTGGCATTCTTTACCGATCTGGGTCACTTCGAACAGGACGGGTCCAGCGTAAAACTGGGTGCCGACGGGCAGCTCGTAGAGGATGATGCCTTCGGTGGTCAGGTTCTCGGCGAAACGGCCGGTGCAGAGGCCTTCAATGCCCAGCTCCTCGATCTTTTTGATGCTTTCCTGGCCAAGCAATGAAACTTGGCGGTGCCATTTACCGGCATGAGCATCGCCTTCCAGACCAAAATCGACGATGAAATGCCCCTCCGGAATAGCCTCTTTGGGCACACCTTTTTTTATGCTGCGGTTGATGGCGATGACGGATGCCATGATCAGTTCTCCTTGTTTTTCAAATAATGGCCGGATTTGCCGCCGGTTTTTTCGAGCAATTGGATGGATGCGATGACCAGGCCGCGGTCGATCGCCTTGACCATGTCGTACAAGGTCAGTGCTGCGACAGAGGCGGCTGTCATGGCCTCCATTTCGACCCCGGTCTTGCCGGTCAGCTGGACGAGCGCTTCGATATAGAGTCGATCCGCCCCCTGCGGTGTAAAATCGATGCTGACTTTTTCCAGCGCCAGCGGGTGGCAGAGGGGAATCAGGTCGGACGTTTTCTTGGCCGCCATGATTCCGGCGATCCGGGCCGTGGCCAGGACATCTCCTTTGGGCAGCCGGCCAGCGAGGATCGCCTGCAGTGTGGCTGGCTGCAGGTGCACGACCGCTTGGGCTCGTGCGGCGCGCAAGGTGGCTGTTTTGGCACCGACATCCACCATGTGCGCTTCGCCTCGTTCGTTCAGATGGCTGAGGCCAGGGGAGGGAGTGTCAACGGATTCAGCTGCAAGGGCATCGGGATTGAGTCGAGTCATGGATCGTATCCTTTCTGACTGAGCATGCTCACTGTCGTGGAATTTGTCGTTAACCGCCCGTGCGGTCCATGCCGCGGCCAGGTACCTGGCGAGCTTCGAACTGGTGACTGGGAGGTTTGGCCAGAATGGCCGCGGCGAGGGCTTGTACGAGCAAGGCATCATCGGGCTGGTCCAGCCAGGGCAGCAGGTCATACTCATCGTCCTGGCCGAGGCAGCCTTTGACTTTGCCGTCGGCCGTGATCCGGACCCGGTTGCAGATATGGCAGAACTTGTGGGAAATGGGCCGGATCAGGCCGATTGTCCCAATATGGCCGGGTAGACGGTAGTCTTCGGCTGGCTGTCCGGGATAGCTGTCAGCAACCCGCTCCAATTGAGGATAGCGTTGCAGGATCTCTGTCCCTGTCACCAAATGCTCAGACGCTGCGGCTGCCTGATTCATCGGCATCAGCTCAATCAAGCGCAAAGCCAGCGGACGATCGAAAGTCAGGTCAAACAACTGGTCCAGCTCGTCATCGTTGACGCCGCGCATCAGGACCGTGTTGAGTTTGACCGGATGCAGACCCACGGCCAGGCTGGCATCGATGCCAGCCAACGCCCGCACGAGAGAACCATTGCCCGTGATTTTCTCAAAACGGTCTGCCCGGAGGGAGTCCAGAGAGATGTTGACCCGCATCAGACCAGCGTCCTTAAGTGCAGCGGCCCGCTCGGCGAGGTCCTGGCCATTGGTGGTCAGCGAGAGGTCAGTGATTTCCGGATGGCACCGGATCTGGCGGATGATCTCCTCCAGATCGGGCCTCAGCAAAGGCTCACCGCCAGTTAAACGGACTTTCTGGATGCCCAGTCTGGCCAGGACACGGACCAGGCGGTCAATTTCAGCGACGGTCAGGATTCTGGTCTGGGCAAAAGGATCGTAGCCCGCTGGACAATGCCCGGGACGGCAGTAGATGCAGTTCAAATTGCAGCGCGGGGTGATCGAGAGCCGCAAATAGGTGATGGAACGGCCGAACTGGTCAAGCATGGTGGAGCACCCGTCCAATCTGGTCGATACGGTATCCACTCAGCCGCTCCAGGCGATCTCGAAAGGCAGTAGAGCGCAGGATCGCCAAAAAGTTCTGGACAGCCGGCGTCTCATAAGCTGACGCCAGGATCAGGAAATCATAGCGTTCCTCGGCTACTGAAATGAAATCGAGGCCGAAAATCCGGGCTGCGGCCAGGATGCCGAGCCCCGCGTCGGCGCTTCCACTCTTGATCTGGGCCGCCACAGCCGTGTGTGTCAGCTCCTCCCGCGTGTAACCAGCAATCTGGTCCGGTGCAAGACCGAGCTGGCGCAGCTGGTAATCCAGCAACAGGCGGGTGCCGGCGCCCTTCTGGCGGTTGACATAGCGAACGCCCGGACGGGCCAGATCAGCCAGGCCTGACAGCTGCAAAGGATTCCCGACGGCCACCATCAGCCCCTGCTGGCGATAGACACCTTCGACCAGGATGACTTCCCCAGACGGGAAATTTTTCGCCACCGCAGCCAGGTTGTATTCGCCGCTGGCCTCGTCCAGCAAATGGATCCCAGCCAAGTGGGCTTCGCCGCGACGCAGGGCCAACAGACCGCCAAAACTTCCGGCGTGGGTGGACTTGAGCTGGACGGCAGGATCAATTTCGCGCGCCAGCAGATCGGCACATTCATCGAGCAGAGGATCGTGGCTGCCGATCACGCTGATGGTCTCGTTGATCGCAGCCAGCGGACGCAGCAGCAAGATCTCGACCGTATCACCTGCTTCATAGCCCTCGCAGTCCTGCGGCACGATGAGCCAGCCATCCGCCCTGAGAAAACTCGAGACCAGTCCGGCGCCGCGTTCGAGCGGAATCGCGGCATAGCGGCCATTGACCCGGCTGAGGCGAACCCGGATGTATTCCTGGTATTTGAGCGAAGACAGCAAACGGCGGGACAACTGCGCCGCGACAGTTGGCCGGGCTGGAATATCCAGGCGAAACATCTGACGCAGCAAAGGTGCGACGATTTCCTCGAGTACGACCAGGCCGGAGACTGGATAGCCCGGCAAACCGATGACCGGCGCAGACCCGACCCGGCCCAGGATGGCCGGCTTGCCAGGGCGGATGGCGAGGCCATGACAAAAAACGTCACCCAGGCTGGCAATCACCCGGGTGGTGTAATCATCGCGTCCTGCGGACGAACCCGCCAAGACCAGGACGAGGTCTGAATGGGCAGCAGCCACCGAGACCGCCAAATGCAAATCGTCCAGCCGATCGGGAATGATCGCTGTTGTTTCGACCGCGGCCCCCCAGCTTTTCAACAGGCTGCCAAAAAGCGTTGAATTGAATTCAGCAATCTGGCCCGGCTGCAAGTCGCTGTCCGGCGCGACAATCTCGTCGCCGGTCGGAATCAAAGTGACGGTTGGCTGGCGCAGGACCGGAACGGTCAGGATGCCGCCTGCGACAAGTGTCCCCAGGGCTCCGGGATTCAAGGGTGAATAGCTTGGCAACAGCATGTCGCCAGCCGAAAAATCTTCGCCGATCTGGCGGATGTGCTGCCAGGGTGTGGCCGGGGCCATCAGCAGGATGTGATCATCACGCCGGATGAGTTCCTCCACCATGATGACTGCATCACAGCCGTCTGGCAGTGGGTCGCCGGTGTCGACAACCGTATACTGCCCTGCTGACAGAGAGACAGGTTCGAGGTCACTGGCTCCAAAAGTGGAGGAAGCGAGAACCGCGACCCCGTCCATGGCACAAGCCAGGTAATGCGGCACATTCAGCCGGGCATAGACAGCTTCGGCAGTGATCCGGCCTGCAGCCTGGGTGACCAGGACCTGTTCGACTGCTGTGGCCGGGTGTGTGCCGAAGACCGGCAGATAGGCATGAAGCGCCTCCCGGATCGGTGTGTTTTTCAGATAGGTTTGTTCCACAAGGCCCCTCCTTTTGCGAATCCTGCACGGGTCTCGCCAGGATCGTGGAGCAAGGTCACAACGACCTCGCTGCCTGACTCCAGTCCCTCGCTGTCGCGGTCGATGACCAGATAACCATCGCTGGACGAAAGCTGAGTGATCAGGCCGGAACGGGTCGGCAAAGGCTCAGCCAGCCAGGCGATCGGCTGTTCGGCACGGTTCAACAGGCGGACGAGGACAAATTCTTCGCGGCCATGATTGGAAGGGATCCGGCTGGTAATCCGGGCCCGGACTTTGGGCCTGGCAACAGGCTCCCTGCCGCCCAGGGCCGCAAGCAAGGGCCGCACCAGTTGCTCAAAAATGAACCAGGCGGCAACCGGATGGCCTGGCAGACCGATCACAAGCTTGCCCTGGCAGATCCCGGCCACGGTTGGTTTTCCGGGCTTGACCGCAAGACCGTGCAAGAGCACGCCGGGCTGCCCGGCGGCCGCGATCGCTCGCTCGACATAATCACGCGCTCCGGCGGAACTGCCGCCGGAAATCAGAACCAGATCCGACTGGTCCAATGCGGCCTGCAGCGTGGCGGAAAGTTCATCCAGCTGGTCGCGAACAATGCCGAATTCGACCGGCAGGGCATGGGCTTCCCGGATCGCTGCTGCCAGCATGGGCCCATTGGCGTCATAAACAGTGCCAGGCAGAGCCAGAACAGGTCGAACAGACTCGTTCAAGCTTCCGGGAACGTGATTTGGATGTGTCTGGCCTGCTGCCACCAATTCATCACCGGTGGAAAGAATTCCCACCCGAACCCGCGGCACAACTCCAACCTGACTAAGTCCCAGAGCCGCCAGGGCGCCAATTTCCGGCGCCTTCAGGCAGCGCCCGGCAGGCAGGACGACCTGCCCTGCCCGGGTATCGTCACCGCGCCGCGTCACGTGGCTGCCTGGCGACACGCTGCGCGTGACCAGCCGTGTTTCGGCATCGATCTGCTCGACGTCTTCAATCATGACCATCGCATCGGCTCTTGGCGGCAGCATGCCGCCCGTGGCTACACCGAAGCAAGCTCCGGCAACCAGTGGCTGTGTGGCCGCCTGGCCCATCGCGACCTCGCCTGCCCAATTCAAAATGGCCGGCAAGGCTTCGCTGGCTCCGAACGTATCGGCAGATCGCACCGCCAAGCCGTCGACTTGGGAACGATCAAAAGAGGGGACATCATAGGGCGCGACTATGGCTTCGACCAGTATCCGGCCGGAGGCTTCGGACAGGCCCACTGTTTCACCGAAAACCCCATCAGATGCGCGCCGCTCAAGTAAAAGCCGTTCCAGTTCGCCCATGAGCATGGTCCGGGCTTTGTCCAAGGACATGACTTTCAGCATGGTAAATGCACCGGTCCAGACTGGGTAAACGCCATCTTCTGGCGGGAAAAATCAAACAAAGTCCAAACTCCTTTTCACAGGGGAAGGCAGGCACTTTTCAATGCCGGCCCCGGTCAATCCGCATGTCCCCTCAAGGGATTTAGCTGGACAGACTCGAAGTTGGTGTGCAATAGTAGATTATAGCGAAAAAAACGGCTGGCCGGAACCGTTTACATAAAACTTCCGGCCAGCTTTTTGTCTTTGAATCCTGGAATTTGAACCTGGAGTCAGCATGTCAATGTACCGGATTGCCATTTTAACCGCCAGCGACCAAGGTGCGGCCGGCCTGCGCGAAGATCGCAGCGGTCCGGTGATCGCTGCTGCGCTTGCACTCGTCGGGGAAATCGCTGCCACCGCGATCGTCGCCGATGACCGGGCAACGATTGCGGAACAATTGCGCCAATGGACTGACAGCGATGGGATCGATCTGGTCCTCACAACGGGCGGGACAGGCCTATCGCCGCGCGACATTACGCCGGAAGCAACCCTCGATGTCGTCGAGCGCCTGGTGCCCGGCATTCCGGAGGCCATGCGCGCTTACAGCCTGACTTTGACCAACCGGGCCATGCTGTCTCGAGCCGTCGCCGGCACTCGCGGCCGCACCCTGATCATCAACCTGCCGGGCAGCCCGCGTGCTGTCAGTGAATGTCTCGAGGTCATCGTGCCTGTCCTGCCGCATGCCCTGGGGATCCTGACCGCGCGTGAGGGCGAGTGCGCCCGGCCCTGAAAGGACACCCATGCATTACATCGTCTTTGACCTCGAATGGAACATCGCTGGCCGGGCCAATCCGGTCGATGCCAAAACCCAGGCGGCCATGCCTTTTGAAATCATCGAGATCGGCGCCGTCAAGTTGAATGAGCACTACGAAATGATCGGCGAATTCACCACCCATGTGCGGCCGAAGTTCTATAAAATCCTGAGCAGCCACATCGCAGCGGTCACCCGCCGCTTTCAGCAGAGCTTGAAATTCGGCTTGCCATTCCCCCAGGCCGCCCAGGAGTTTTTGAAATGGTGCCAGTCCACGGGTGACGATTATGCTCTCTGTATCTGGAGTGAAAGCGACCCCGCTGTGCTGCGTTCCAATCTCGCTTTCCATGGCCTGCCGGACAATCTGCCCCTGCAATGCCTGGATGTCCAGCATGTCTTCGATGACATCGTCGAGCAGTCTGGCCAGCAGCGCAGCATCGAATATGCGGTCGATTTTTTGCGCCTGCCCAAGACCGAGCCTTTTCACCAGGCCGTCAAAGATGCCTGGTACACGGGTCGTATCCTGCAGGAAACCGCCCGCATCGCCGCTGATGAACAGAACCTGACCGACTTGCTCGGCATCTACGCTTATGACCCCAACCTTAATCGCTCCACAAAAATCAGCCTGGAGGCGGAGGCCAGTCATGAGGCCATCCTGCATCGTCTTGTCAGCAGCAATCTGACTTGCCCGGCTTGTGAAACAGGTTTGCAAACGGTGATCGACTGGCAGCGCCAAGGCAATCGTGCAGACGCCCGTTTTATTTGCGCGGACCACGGCCCGGTTATTGGCAAAGCCCGCTTCCGCACCAAGGAAAAACAAGTGCTGACCGACCTGGTCCTGCGTTTGGATAAAGGACGCCAGATCCGGGCCAGCGAGGATGCGACATGAGTGTCTTCTGGTTTGCCTTCAACGGCATTACCCCGCTGATCCTGCTTGTGCTTCTGGGCTTTTTCCTGAAACAGTTCAAAATGATCGACCAGACCATGATCGACAAGACGACCAGCTTTCTATTCAAAGTAGCCTTTCCAGTTGCCTTGTTCAATTCCATCAACAAAATCGAAATCAGTGAATACTTCAACCCCGGCATGTTCATCTTTGCCATCGGTACCATCGTCGGCATCGTGGCGATCCTGATGCTGATCCTGCCACGCTTTGTCAAAGGCAACAAGCAGCGCGGCGCCATGGTCCAGGGGATTTACCGCGGCAATTACCTGCTCCTGGGCTATCCGCTGGCCCAGAACCTGTTTGGAGAAACCGGTGTCGGCCCGACTGCCATGCTGCTGCCGATGGTTATTTTCACGTACAATGTCCTGGCTGTCTTTGTCCTCGAGTATTACCGCGGCGAGGAAGCCAGGGTCAAATACCTCAAAGTGCTGGCCGGACTGGTGAAAAACCCCCTGATCATCGGGGCGATTATCGGGGCGATTTTTTCCTGGTCGCCCTGGTCTTTGCCGCTGTTTCTCTCCCGGGCGATTGAAGATGTCGGCAAAATCGCCAACCCGATGGCCTTGATCATGCTGGGCGGCCAGTTCAGCTGGAGCCGTCTGGAAGGGCGGATCTCACTGCTGGCCTGGGCGATTTCCCTGCGCGAATTCGTCATTCCGACCCTGACGACCTTGGCTGCAGTTGCCCTCGGCTTTCGCGGCCCGGAACTGGGTGCCCTGTTCATCCTGTTTGCCTCGCCAACGGCCGTGACCAGTTTCATCATGGCCAAGACCATGAACAGTGACAGCGACCTGGCCAGCCAGATTGTCCTGGGAACCACCCTGATTTCCGGTTTGTCCCTTTTCCTGGGCATTTATATCCTCAGAGCCTTGGCCTTGATCTGAAAAGAATCGTATAATGGATGTGCGGGCCAACGACGGCCTGACTGTACGCGGACAGACCTTTGCTCCAAGGGCCTGGTATGGAGGGATCTTCATGGCAGAACAGACACCGCTCTACGCAGAACATCTCCAGCTCTCCGGAAAAATGGTCGAATTCGCTGGCTTTCTCTTGCCGGTTCAGTATCCAGACGGCATCAGCGCCGAACACCTCGCCGTCCGCCAATCGGCCGGCCTTTTTGATGTCTCGCACATGGGCGAGATCGAGGTCAGCGGCGAGCAGACCTATGCTTTCCTGGATTACCTTTTATCCCGCAGCCTTGCCAAAATTGACACTATCATCGCCAGTCAGCGCGCCCTGTACGCGGTGATGTGCGCCGCCGATGGCACGGCGGTCGACGATCTCCTGATCTATCCAGTGTCCCCGACCCGCTGTCTTCTGATCGTCAATGCAGCCAACATCGCCAGCGATGAGGCCCATATCCGGGCGGTTGCTGATGAATGGGCCCGTGTGGACATTCTGCCCGCCGACCTGGCGATCGAAAACCACTCTAATCGCTGGGCGCAGCTTGCCCTGCAAGGTCCACAGTGTCTTCAAATCCTGACAAAAATTGCATCCGGCTTGGCTGGACAGAGTGCCCCATCGACTCTGGCGGCAAGATTTGCCGCGGACAGGCTGACCTGGGTGGCCCAATTATCCGCCCTGAAAAAGTACCAGTTCACTTATCTGCCTCTGCCGCTTCTTCTGGGCGAAACTTACGATGGACCCCTGCATCTGAGCTCTGATGACTTCGAGGCAGGCGGCACAACGGTGCTGGCATCGCGGACGGGGTATACCGGTGAGGATGGATTTGAATTTTACCTCAGACCGGAGGCCGCTCCGCAGCTTTGGCGCACCCTGCTGGCAGCCGGGGCCAAACCGGCCGGTCTGGGTGCCCGCGATACGCTGCGCCTGGAAGCCGGCATGCCCCTCTATGGCCACGAACTGAGCCG
>SABL01000178.1 GCA_009928985.1 Clostridia bacterium | reverse complement strand
GAAACGCCAGCGGACTTTGCCGACTCTCTGGAGCAGCTGCTGTTACTGGAGCCGGAAAGTGTCACGATCCATACCTTGGCCTTGAAGCGCAGTTCTCGCCTGGCCCAGGAGCTGGATCCATCCGGACAGGGCGATCTTGCGATCAACCGTCCAGACGCGGCCTTGATGGACATGGTCGCTCGGGCCCAGGATCGCCTGGTGGAGTCCGGTCGCCATCCCTATTACCTGTACCGGCAAAAAGATGTCGCCGGTGGTCTGGAAAATGTTGGATTTGCCCTGCCCGGACATGAATGTCTCTACAATGTCGGCATGATGAGCGATCGTCTGGCGGTGATCGGCCTGGGCAGCGGAGCAATCAGCAAGCGTGTGGACGGACGCAAGGTCAGCCGGGTGCCCAATGACAAGGACATCGCCCACTACATCCAGCGTCTCGATGAGCTCGTCGCCAGGAAACTGCAACTTTTTGCCATTTGACAAGCCTTCCCTGTCGTGTCTATAATTTTTTAAACTTTACACAAGCCCAACAGCGATGACCGGAAGCAGTAGGACCGAATAGTTTGGACACCAGCGAATGCGGAGCAGGTGCGAGCCGCATTGCCCAGACCGGTACGAAGATCATCCGTGAGCTGCCCCACCCAACCTCGAGCTGAAAGCCCGGGCAGTAGGGCGGGCCGTCCAGCCTGGCATGGATGCCGGCGCCCGACGTTACCGGGAAACGAGATCATGGCTGCTTTTGGCCATGGAACCGGGTGGTACCGCGCTTTTGGAAACCAGGCGCCCCGTTTTGGCCATAGGCTGACGGGGCGTTTTTATTTTGAGGAGGAACTATGTACAAGAAAGTACCAACGAACATGAGTTTTGTCGAACGCGAAAAGGAAGTCCTGCAGTTCTGGCAGGATAACAATGTCTTCAAGCGCTCGATTGAATTGCGCGAAGCCGGGCCTGAGTTCACCTTTTTTGACGGTCCTCCGACCGCCAATGGCAAGCCGCACATCGGCCATATCCTGACCCGTGTCATCAAGGACATCATCCCGCGCTACAAAACCATGAAGGGCTACCATGTCCAGCGCAAGGCTGGCTGGGACACCCATGGTCTGCCGGTCGAACTGGAGGTCGAAAAGGCCCTCGGCATCGATGGCAAGCCGCAGATCGAAGCCTATGGCATCGAGCCCTTCATCGACCAGTGCAAACATTCGGTCTGGAAGTACAAGAAAGAATGGGAGACCATGTCGGACCGGGTCGGTTTCTGGGCCGACATGGATGACCCCTATGTCACCTACGACAACAACTACATTGAGTCCGAGTGGTGGGCCTTGAAGCGGATCTGGGAAAAAGGCCTGCTGTACAAAGGCCACAAGATCGTGCCCTATTGCCCGCGCTGTGGCACGGCCCTGTCCTCGCACGAAGTCGCCCAGGGTTACCACGACGTCAAAGACACGTCGGTTTTCGTCCGCTTCACGGTCAGGGACGAAGCCGATACCTATTTTGCTGCCTGGACGACCACGCCCTGGACCTTGCCGTCCAATGTTGGCCTTTGCGTCAATCCAGACGAAGAATATGCCCTGATCGAAGTCCCGACCGATCTCGATGGCTCAGCAAAACCGGTCCGCTACTACATGGCCGGCGTGCTCGTGCCCCAGCTCTTTGGCGAGGATTTCAAGATCCTGGAAAAAATGCCCGGCCGTGACCTGGTTGGGAAATCTTATGAACCGCTCCTGCCTTATGCCAATGAAACCGTCGCCAAGTCGGGCAAAAAGGCTTTCTTTGTCGCAATGGACGACTATGTCACCCTGACCGATGGCACCGGCATCGTCCACATCGCGCCGGCCTTCGGTGAAGACGACGCCCGGGTCGGCCGGACGTACGACCTGCCCTTTGTCCAGCTCGTCCAGGAAGACGGCACGCTGCCGGAGGCTGTCACGGATTTTGCCGGCCAGTTCTGCAAGGATGCCGATGCCGGGATCATCAAGAAACTCAACATCGAGAAAAAGCTGATCAAGAAAATGCCCTACGAGCACAGCTATCCTTTCTGCTGGCGCTGTGACACGCCCCTGATCTACTATGCCCGCAACTCCTGGTTCGTCAAAATGACCGCGGTGCGCGAACAGCTTCTGGAAAACAATGCCACCGTCAATTGGATTCCGCCGGCGATCGGTGAAGGCCGTTTCGGCAACTTCCTCGACAATGTCGTCGACTGGGGCATTTCGCGTGAACGCTACTGGGGCACACCGCTGCCGATCTGGGAGTGCGAATGCGGCCACCGCCACATGGTGGGCAGCATTGCCGAGCTCAAGGAACTGTCGGACGACTGCCCGGATGACATTGAGCTGCACAAGCCCTATGTCGACCAGGTCCACATCCGCTGCGAAAAATGCGGCGGCCGCATGACCCGCGTGGCCGAAGTCATCGACTGCTGGTTTGACTCCGGTTCGATGCCTTTTGCCCAGTGGCACTACCCTTTTGAGAACAAAGAACAGTTCGAGAAGAATTTTCCGGCTGACTTCATTTCCGAGGCTCTCGACCAGACCCGCGGCTGGTTCTACACCCTGATGGCGATCGGCACCGTGATCTTTGACCAGTCGCCGTACCGCAACGTCATCGTCCTCGGCCTGGTCCAGGACAAGACTGGCCAGAAAATGTCCAAGCACAAGGGCAATGTTGTCGATCCCTGGCAAGTCCTGGAAAAGCAAGGCGCCGATGCCGTGCGCTGGTATTTCTACACCGCCAGCGCGCCCTGGCTGCCCTCACGTTTCTACGAGGATGCCGTCAGCGAAGCTCAGCGCAAGTTCATGGGCACCCTGTGGAATACCTATGCTTTCTACATCCTCTATGCCAGCATCGATGGCTTCCATCCGGCCCAGTACAAGCTGGAACCAGACCAGCTGGCTGCGATGGACCGCTGGATTCTCTCCCGGCTCAACACCCTGGTCGCCAAGGTTGATGCCCAGCTCGAGCATTATGACATCACGACCTCCGGCCGGGCGATCGCTGAGTTCGTCGACGAATTGTCCAACTGGTATGTTCGCCGCGGCCGCGAGCGTTACTGGCAGCCGGACATGAACCAGGACAAGATCAATGCCTACATGACCTTGTACACCGTTCTCGAGACCGTCACCCGCCTGGCTGCGCCCTATGTGCCTTTCATGGCCGAATCGATCTACCAGAACCTGGTCCGCAGCAGCTTTCCGGATGCACCTGAGAGTGTCCATTTCTGTGATTACCCGGTCGCGGACCAGAGCCTTTGCGACAGCGAGCTGGAGAAGACGATGGATGACGTCCTGCACATCGTCGTCATGGGCCGCGCTGCCAGAAACAACGCTGCGATCAAGAATCGCCAGCCTTTGTCACGCATCCTGGTCGTCGCTCCGGTACAGCTGCCGGCGGACTACAATGCGCTCGTTGCCGACGAACTCAACGTCAAG
>SABL01000177.1 GCA_009928985.1 Clostridia bacterium | reverse complement strand
AAAGTGTTCGGCGAATATCCCAAAGCCGACATGGCCTGGCCAGAAGTCATCCGTCCGGAAGCAGTCGTGACCGAAGCTCCCGTCAAAACCGAAGCCAAAGTCGAAACCAAAACCGAAGCCAAAATCAAAGCCGATCCGGTCAAGGCTGAGCCAGCCAAGGCAGAAGCTCCTGTTGTAAAAAAGGAACAGGCTCCAGTTGAAAAAGTCGAGCCTGCTGCACCCGCCCAGGAAGCCCAGCCGACCCCGGCTGCCACCGTCGAAGCCGCAGCCGTCGCCGCTCCCGCTCCGGTTGCCACTGAAGCTCCTGCAGCAATCGAATCCACCGGTGATTATTGGACCGATGAGATCCTCCGCCTGGTCAATGAAGCCCGTGCCGCAGAAGGACTCGCCGCACTGACCATCAACAGCAAGGCCCAGGAAGCTGCTGCCATCCGCGTACCGGAACTGCCCAGCAGCCCCTCACCCCACCTGCGTCCTGACGGCGCCCAGTTCTACACTGTTTTTGCCGAAGTCGGCCTCAAACCGAAAACCGGCGGCGAAAATTACGCCATTGGCACCGCCAATGCCTACTCCCCTGAGCAGATTGTCACCGCCTGGATGAACAGCCCTGGCCACCGCAAAAATATCATGAACGCGTCTTACAAGCAGATCGGTATCGGCCATGCGATCATCGGAGATAAAGAATATTTCGAACAGCTCTTCATCGGCTGATCAGAAATTGAAAAAAGCACCACGGATAACCCTCCGGGTCTATAGACAAGCAAAAAGGCTGCCAATCAACGGGCAGCCTTTTGCATATCAGGAGGGAATGAAAGGGGCAGACTGAGTGGATTTAATCGTGATTGACAGCCACTGCCTGGAGTTTGTATTTCCAGAAGATCAACAGGGTTCCTGCTAATAGCAGAACCATGAATGCAATGACCTGGAAGGTATAGCTATTATCCCCAGTGTTCGGCATTTCACCTGCTGCAACGAACAGGGAAGGAGCTGGCGGATCATTGGAACTCACGAAAGTGGCTCCAAAGACGGCGACTGTTTCCGTGGTGGGTGCTGCTGTAGCTGCGGTCGTGGTCGGTGCTGGCGTGGAAGCTGTTGTTGTGGGTGCTGCTGTGGTAGCAGAAGTCGTGGCTGCTGTGGTTTCTTCAGTTGTTGCCTGTGTGGTGGACTCCGTGGTTGACTCCGTGGTTGACTCCGTCGTAGACTCGGTTGTCGATTCAGTCGTGGACTCGGTTGTCGATTCAGTTGTTGCCTGTGTGGTCGATTCGGTCGTCGTTGCTTGTGTGGTGGCTTCAGTTGTTGCCTCAGTCGTCGTGGCCTGTGTCGTTGTCTCAGATGTCACTTCGGTCGTAGTTTCAGTCGTTGTGGTCGTTGCCACTGGTGCTCTCAGGACGAAGGTGTAATGACTGATCACGGGGATCTGGCCGCCATCATTCAATGGTGCCTGGAGACCTGAGTCAGCATTCTCCAAAGGACTGTAGTCATAACGGTAAGCAGCCGAGCCTGCCTTGACAAGGACTGCAGCGACGATATTCGGACCTTCACCCGGATGATCGCCAGAGTAGAACGTCAAGTATTTACCGTCGGAAGAGACATCAAAATGAATGGTATAATCGATACCATCGAGCTTTCCCGACCAGACATAATCGACTGGAGGATCGACTTTCTTCTCATCAGCCAACACTGGATTGCCAGTTAAAAATGTGGGCGTCACACCACTGGCCGATGTACCTTCACCTGCTGCGGAAACAATTGAAAATAGACTAAACGAAAGAACCAATATGGAGACAAATGCGAGGTAAGTTTTCAGGAACTGTGATTTTCGTTTCATAAGCTGCCCCTTTCAAATCGTAGAAATCAAAAACGAAAAAACCGGACATGTTCTGTTGACATGGCCGGTTACGCTACTGGCTCCCCTCAGGACAAGCGTCCAATTAGTCCTGAGATTCTTTGCTTCCATTGAAACAAGTATGCAGGATAATGATAATCGATATCAGATACACAGGTTACAATTTGCAAGCTTTCTCGCTGAAGTCTGCAAACAGGTGCCATAAAGAGTATCAAGCCTGACCGATTTGACAGCTGGCATCATGGTATAATTCGATCACAATCCATCTGAGCTGCTGCCGAGTTTGATCGGAGTGAAAGATATGAAAATGACCAAAAAATTCAGAATAGCACTGGCACTTTACGCGGTTGCCGTGCTTGCCTATGTCGGTTATCTGCTCTACGGCTATATCCAGAGCAACCAGGATCGCAACAATTTGCGTGAGTTGTCTGCCCTGGTCGATGCAGCACAGACCGCGACAACTCAGCCATCTGAACCATCCGTCACACAACCTTTGCCCAGCGAACCAGGCGCACCAGCAGAAACAACGCCCGAGCCTTTGCCGCAAGTCCTGCCGCAGTACCAGGCCCTGTATGAACAGAACCCTGACTTGATCGGCTGGATCAAGATCGAGGATTCCGAGATCAATTATCCAGTCATGTTCACGCCGCACGACCCTAATTACTACCTCTACCGCGATTTCGAAGGCAAGGACAGCAAGCATGGCCTGCCTTTTGTCGACTACCGCTCCAGCCTGGTGCCCCGGACCACGAATGTCCTGTTCCATGCCCACAACATGAAAGACGGCAGCATGTTTGCCACCCTGGCGAAGTACCAGAGCCGTTATTATTTCGAAACCCATCCAGTCGTCCAATTTGACACCCTGTACGAGACCGGCGAATACGAGATTTTTGCCGCTTTCATGACTCAAGTCTATGAGGAGGAGGCAGGTGAATTCATGTACTACCGCTTCATCCAGGCGGACACTGAAGCAGAGTTCAAAGACTATGTGGACAATGCGTTGGAGTTGTCTCTCTATGACACGGGTATCCGCCCTGAATATGGTGACCAGCTGATCACCCTCTCGACCTGTAGCTACCACGTCGGTGATGGCCGCATGGTTGTCGTCGCCCGGAGAAGACCGGCGCCGGAGCATGGAGCCGTGGCGTGATTATTCTTGCGACTTGGCAAAATCATTCGTGACTTGTGGTTTATAAGAAAAGGGGAGCCGTGTGGTACGACTCCCCTTTTTGTTGCAGTTGGATTCAAACCGTTGAATCTGGTTTCAGACTTCTTTCTGCTCTTTTCTAAGCCAGCCATAGAGGCCAAGGCCAGAGAAGAGGAGGAAAAGCAGTCCACCAGCAGCAAAGGGAACATTGCCGTTATCACCCGTTTGCGGGATCTCTCCAGCGTGGACCTCAAGCGTTGGAAGCACTGCTGATTCTACTACCAGAGTAGTGGTTGTACCACCGCCGTCGCCACCTTCGTCGTCATCGTCGTCGTCGTCATCATCAGCCGCAGGTGTATATCCTGTGTAGCTGGCAGAATCGGTGTCGCTGACAGGCTGGCCATCAGGTGGGTTGCCTGTGACTGTCGCAATATTGGTGTATGCACCGACAACGGCAGTCCCAGTCAAA
>SABL01000176.1 GCA_009928985.1 Clostridia bacterium | reverse complement strand
TCGGACTTGCAGTTAAGTCTGACCCGGCTTCCGGAACGTGTGTCGGACTTGCAGTTAAGTCTGACCCGGCTTCCGGAACGTGTGTCGGACTTGCAGTTAGATTTGCAGTTAAAAAGGTTCAAACCATGAATATTGTTGTCTCATCAATCCAAACTTGGCCCACAGCAATCCACTAAGTTCCTCCTCCCACTGCCTGCCTCCACGATCCGGTCCTGCCTCCGTGATCGGGTCCTGCTTTCCAACCCACCACCCACCTCCACCCCCAGATTTGCCAACGGGGCTTCATGATGGTATTATAGCCTAGCAACTTATCGTTAATTACAAGTTGTCACTCGTCAAAAGTAAATTCTATGAATCCAACTTGCATCATGGAGGTAACAATCTAAATGAAATCAAAACAGAAATTTTTTACCGTGCTGGTCATCGTCGCAGCACTGTTGCTGATGACTGTCGGTGCAGCGGGCTGTGCCAAGAAAGAGGAAGCCGTAGTCTTGAAACTGGCGGATGCCGGTTGGGACAGCATCCAGCTGCACAACTCGATCGTTTCCTATATTCTCAATCATGGCTATGGTGTGCAGACCGAACAAGTAACTGGCACAACCCCGATCACGTGGAAAGCCCTGCTGGAAAATGACATCCAGATTTACACCGAGGTTTGGAGCGAAAACATCGCCAGTTACAAAGATGACGTGGCTTCCGGGCTAGTCAAGGAAGTCTCGGTCAATTTTGATGACAATGCCCAGGGCCTGTATGTGCCACGCTATGTCATTGAAGGTGATGATGAACGCGGGATTGAACCCATGGCACCGGATCTGAAAACGGTCAAGGACCTTTTGAACTACAAGGACGTGTTTGCGGATCCGGAAGAAACGGAAAAAGGCCGCGTCTATGGGGCGATTTCGGGCTGGGGCGTAGACAAGATCTTGTCCAGCAAATTCAATGCCTATGGTTTTGCCGACACTTTCAATTATTTCCAGCCTGGTTCTGACGCTGCGCTGGCAGCATCTCTGGTTTCTGCCTATGAGAAGGGCGAGCCGTGGGTTGGCTACTATTGGGCTCCGACCTGGATCAGTGGCCAGTACGATCTGGTCCTGCTCGATGATGAACCCTATACCGGTGATGACGAAGCCATGAACGCTGGTTTGACGGCTTTCCCGGCCAACCGTGTCACCGTTGCGGTGAATGCCGAGCTGGAAAAAACACAGCCGGAAATCGTTGGATTCCTGTCCCACTACGCGACCAGCAGTGCTTTGACGGCTGCTGGCCTGGCTGTCATGAACGCAGAAAGTCTGAACACTGACCAGGCCGCCATCCGCATGCTCAAGGATCATCCGGAGCTGCTTACAGCCTGGCTGTCCGATGCAGACGTGCTCAAGAAAGTCACGGATGCCCTGGCTAAAGAGGCCTGATCCATGGACGGTCTGATCAAATTCCCCGAAAGCTGGTCCTTGGACATCGCAACACCGATTGATGCTGGAATCAAGGCCATCAGCCGGCAATTTGCGGGGTTTTTCGACGGAGTCAACGCGTTCATCTCCTTCTTTCTCAACTTGGCCCAGGACATCTTGTTTTTGATCCCCTGGTGGGTTTTGATCCTGATCATCATGGCGGGCGGCTTCCTGGCCGTCCGTCGCATCGGATCAGCCATCAGCTACGGGGCGATGGTTGTGGTGATCGGTCTGTTCGGCTACTGGGATTTGATGGTCTACACGTTGTCGATTGTCTTTGTCTCGGTTGTGTTTGCCCTCATCATAGGGCTGCCCTATGGCATCCTGATGGCGGAAAACAAGAAAGTCGAACATTTCTCCCTGGTCATTCTCGATGCCATGCAGACCATGCCAAGCTGGGTCTACCTGATCCCGGCCGTCTCCTTTTTCGGTCTCGGACGTGTGCCTGCCGTCTTTGCGACGCTGATCTACGCCCTGCCGCCGGTCGTACGTTTGACCAGTCATGCGGTGCTTCATGTCGATCAGGAGACACTCGAAGCGGCCAAAGCATTTGGCACCACCAAAATGCAGGCCTTGATCCAGGTCAAGCTGCCTCAGGCCGCTCCCACCATCCTGACCGGAGTCAACCAGACGACCATGATGGCCGTCGCCATGGTTGTCACATCGTCCATGATCGGAGCCAAGGGCCTGGGCACGGAAGTTCTGATTGCCATCAACCGGCTCGAAGTGGGCCGGGGTTTTGAAGCCGGACTGTCGATTGTCTTCATCGCCATCGTCATGGACCGCCTGACCCAGGGCCTGGCCAAGAGTTTGCCTTACAACCAGACAAGGAAGGCCTGATATGCCAGCAAAAATTGAAGTTAAACAAGTCAGCAAGATTTTCGGGTCCAAGGGCAGCAAAGTTCTTGAGACCCTCGGAAAAACGTTCGATAAACAGGAAGTCATGCAGCAAACCGGACATGTCGTCGGGGTCCATGATGTCAGTTTTACTGTCGAAACAGGCGAGATTTTTGTCATCATTGGCTTGTCGGGCAGCGGCAAGTCGACCTTGATACGTTGTCTCAATTTACTGCACCGGCCCACGGCCGGCAGCATCGAGATCGATGGCGAGGATATCTGTGAATACAGCCGGGACCAGTTGCGCGAATTGCGGCGCAAGAAAATTGCCATGGTCTTCCAGAATTTTGCCCTGCTGCCTCATAAAAATGTCATTGACAACGTGGCTTTCGGTCTGCGGGTGCGGGGTGAAACTCGCCAGGACAGCCGGAAAAAGGCTCTGGGGATGATTGAAATGGTCGGCCTGGCCGGTTATGAAAACGAACCCATCCAGTCGCTCAGCGGTGGTATGAAGCAACGTGTCGGACTGGCGCGGGCACTGGCCAATGATCCGGAGATCCTCCTGATGGACGAAGCGTTCTCCGCACTCGATCCGATTGTGCGCCGCGACATGCAGTACGAGTTGTTGAATTTGCAGCAGAAACTGCAAAAAACGATCGTCTTCATCACGCATGACATCCAGGAAGCCTTCAAGATCGGCGACCGGGTAGCGATCATGAAAGACTCAAAGATTGTCCAGGTCGGTACCCCGGAAGAAATCCTGACCGCACCAGCTAACGAATATGTCGAGCGCTTCATCACCGGCGTCGACAAAACCCAGGTGCTCTCGGTCAAAAGCATCATGCATCTGCCAGGCTGTCTGGTCCAGTTGCGCGACGGTCCCAAGCTGGCCTTGCAGGAAATGCGCATGAATGGCGTTTCCAGTGCCTTTGTCATGGACCAGTCGCTGCGGTTCAAAGGAATCGTGAATTTGCAAGACACCCTGCAGGCGATCAAGGACAAGCAGCCGCTGGAATCGATCTTGGTCCACGACATTGTCGAGGTTGAGCCGTCCACCACCGTCAGCGACCTGGTCCCACTGGCCCAGAAGTCGCCCTATCCGATCGCTGTCACAGAAAATGGCCGCCTTCTGGGCATCGTCACCAAATCAGCCATCCTGGGCAGCATCGCCTGAACCTTTTT
>SABL01000175.1 GCA_009928985.1 Clostridia bacterium | reverse complement strand
GGCAGTAGTGAGAATGTGACGATTGTCGTCGACGCTGCCGAAGATGCCAAAATCCAGATCGTCCTCGATGGCGTCACAATCACAAATGATGATTCGCCGGCTATCTATGTCAAAGCAGCCGATAAGGTCTTTGTCACGACGACGGCGAGCCAGAACAGGCTGGAGGTTTCCGGCACCTATGTAGCCGACGGCGAAACCAATCTGGATGCGGTCATTTTCTCCAAGTCTGATCTGACCTTGAACGGAACGGGCACGCTGGATCTTGTCTCAGTAAAAGGTAACGGCATTACCTCCAAAGATGACCTGGTGATTACAGGCGGCGTGTACACCATCACAGCTGAGGCGGATGGGCTGGAAGCCAATGATTCGATCTTGATTTCGAACGGAACACTGAGCATTGAGTCCGGTAAGGATGCCCTGCATAGTGAAAATGCTAACGATGCTTCCCTGGGCTACATCGTCATCGAAAATGGCACGTTGAACATCTCCGCAACAGATGACGGGATCCGCGGCAACAGCTTCGTCCAGATCGATGGCGGCACAATTGATATCGCTACCTGCAGGGAAGGGATCGAGGCCAATAATGTCATCATCAATGACGGCCAGATCACCATCAATTCCCAGGATGATGGCATCAATGCGACTCAAAAAGTCAGCGCAGATGTCTCGATCGTGATCAATGGCGGTACGATCAGCGTCAAGATGGCGAGTGGCGATACCGATGCCTTTGACTCCAATGGAACGATTACGATCAATGGTGGCACGATTACGGTTGAGGCCCAGTCTGCCTTTGACTCCAACGGTACTGCGACCCTGAACGGTGGCACGGTCACGGTCAATGGCCAAGTCATCACGCAGATTGTGCAGACCGGGCCCGGTGGACCCGGAGGTTTTGGGGGCGGCGGAGGCGGAAAGATCAGACGTTGAGCTGTTTCACAGGTACCTGAACAGATCCCCGACAGAGATGAAAGTGATGGGCAGATCAGCACGGACGAGTGGTCTCAACCATTCCACCGCCCACCGCAGCCCGGCTTCTTCCAGCAGGAAGTGGCCGGGCAAAATCATGCCCTTATTCTTACCCAGCAGGGCAGCATCACGGATGTACAGGGGTAAGGTCCATTCGACGATTTCGCCCGGGATGACGACATCACAATCCCCGGCTGCAATGACCTGATCATTCGTGCTCCAGTTCGATTCTTGATTGGGCAACAGATGGCCGACAAAACCTACTGTTGAAACCTGTGCATCGAGGTTGCCGATCAGGCGGATGGTATCAAGGCCTAGAGCCTGCTTGACCTGTCTGGCCAAATCCCCCAGTGTCGTTTCAGGTAACCGGAATATATAGTCCAGTCTGTCACTTGGAACCTGGTACTCGCTCCAGCCCAATTGTTTGAATACATAATGGAAAATGGCATCAGGTTTGTGAGCGTGCATGTGATCGTGGTCGCGGAAGATAACGATCCCATGGTCTGTGATCCATTTGAGTTTCTCTTCATACACATCATTTCCTGCCAGCCAGTCTGATTCATCGTCATAACCGCTGTAAAAGGTAGGCTCGTGAACGAAGATGAAGTTGGCACCTGAATCAATCGCCTTCCGGATGATCTCGATCGTTGGCGCAATGGAGATGAGGATTCCGGTGCATTCGACGTCTGGATTGCTACCGATGACGACATCGCATGTTCTCTGGCTGCCAAGGTCGGGGTGATATGCAAGAATCTGGTCGATGATGGTGCGGATTGTCATAATGCCTGCCCCAATAGGTGATTGATGAACTGTTGCGCACGCCTGCCAGTGAAGCTGCCGTGCCAGAGGCCCCATTGGCGGGCTTCTTGCAACAATTCATCGTCGCTGAGCTCGATCTCTGGATACCGCCAGGCGATGCCCCGGACGATCTCGAGATATTCCTGCTGATTCGGCTTGTCAAAACGGATTGTCACGCCAAAACGGCTGACCAGGGAGATTTTTTCCTCGGCTGTATCGGAATGATGGATGTCATCGCTGTTGACAGCGTCCTTGCGGTCGGTCCAGGTTTCCCTGATCAGGTGGCGGCGGTTGGAGGTGGCATAGATCAGGACATTGTCTGGGGTGATCTCCATGCCACCCTCGATCACAGCCTTGAGGTATTTGTATTCGATTTCAAAATCTTCAAACGACAGGTCGTCCATGTAGATGATGAAGCGGTAGTTGCGGTTCTTGATCAGGGAAATAACCGCTGCCAGGTCCTTGAACTGGTGCTTGTAGATCTCGATGATCCTAAGGCCCTGGCCATGGTATTCGTTGAGGATGGCCTTGATACAGGTCGATTTACCGGTGCCGCTGTCACCATAGAGCAGCAAGTTGTTGGCCTTTTTACCCGCCATGAAGGACTCCGTGTTTTCGACCAGCATGCGTTTTTGCAGCGCATAGCCGATCAGATCATCCAGATGGACATCGACGGTATTCGTGATTGGTATCAGTTCGAGCGGTCCAGCACCGGACTTCAGGCGAAACGCCTTGTTCAGACCCAGTTGACCGACGCCATGGTCACGATAAAAATTCGTTACGATCTGGAAGATTGCCTGTTCATCCTGGGCCTTAGCGATGGCCTGGCTCAGGGCCCGGACCTTTTCGCTGACGCTTTGATTGTACGTTTTCTGGTCTTTTTTGATCGCCTGATACTGGCTGATCGTGGAAAAGCAATCGATCTGGAGCGCTTTCTCAAGCGGACCGAAATCGTAGTTGAACAATTCAAGGAAGATTTTGAAATCGTGTTTGGCCAGGTTGTTGACACTGCCTTCCCGGGCCCCGATCTTTTCGCAAGTCAGACTGAATGGCGTTTCTGTGCTGGCCAGGAGAAACGCTAAGTAATCGTGCCAGAGATTCTGGTCAAAACCGTACTGGGTCGCCAGATCGAGTAGATGATGGATCTGGGTATAACAATCGGCGATCAATGCTTCCGGATGATCGTTATCTCTGGCCAAACGCCGGTAAATATCTGCCAATTGGACCAGGATGCTATCCGGTTCTAGATTGCGATAGATGACGAGTTGAGTGATCAGGCGATGCATGGCTATGACTCCCCGGCACAGTCTATTGGATGACTCAAGTTTACTTCATTTCCCCATCAAATCTCCATATCAATGAGCCATACTGCAAGCGTAATCAAGATAAGGGAGGAGGAATTCCTAATGATGCGCTTTGGTTATGATGGCTGGAAAGATTTTGGTTGTGCCAATGGATTTTTTGGTTCATCCAATCTGATGGGCTGGATCGGAGGTGGTATTGCCATGATTATCGGCTTGATTGTGCTGGTGGTTTTGATTGTGATCCTGATGAACTGGGCTCGCAATGGCCGGATTCAATCCGCTCCGCCAGGATTCGGCTTGCACTCAAACAGCGAGGCATTGCGGATTCTCAATGAGCGTTACGCGCGCGGTGAAATCAGCGATGATGATTATCGCCGTATGAAAAATGAACTATTAAAGTAGGAGGTG
>SABL01000048.1 GCA_009928985.1 Clostridia bacterium | reverse complement strand
GACATCAGCCAGCTCACCGTTGCGGTCCGGCACCCACAGTTCCTGGATCGTCGCGCCGAAATCCAGAAGGCTGGCCCGGCAGCCGGTGGCATTCATCAGGATAAATCGAGTGACTGGATTACCTTGCTTGTCAGATCCAAAACGGTCCTGTTTCAGTCTCATGGGTCAAACCTCCTGTAAGGATATATTCCGACTGACATTGTAAGTCAGCTTGGATTGGGCCAACTTATTACCGCTGGTGCTTTTCGAGAAATTTCCTGGCCTTGCGCGCGACAGCCGCTCGGCTATTATCAGTCAGGGACTGCACAAAACCGAGGATCTGGTCCTTGGCTGTAGCTGCATCACAATAGGCATCCATGCTATCAAGCACATGTCCGAGCAGGATATTCTTGCACTCCGGGGACGGCTGGTTCTTGCGATAGTAGGTGTTTGCCGTCACTGCCAGCAGTCGTCGGGTGATTTCCGGCTCCAGCTCTGGATAGTGTCGGATGATTGCTGGTACTGTGGCTGCGACATTGGCCGCTGTAATCATGGCGGGCTGATTGAGCAGCGCAAAGAAGCGTTCGAACAATGCCGGAAACCTGTGTTCACCGTCGACCGCAACCAGGTTGCCCAAAATAAAGATGCCACCCCACTGGATGAACGCATTGGGGCTGTCCAGCCAGGATACGATGACATCAAAATGTGGATAGAGCAGGGCAGGATGACTGACGCTGAGATTGCGCAGGATTTTTTCGGCGGTGAATTTCGTGCTGCCCTGGTCAGAATTGATAAAGTCGAGCAAGTCCCGAATCCGCGCCGGGTCAGACGTTACAGCTTGATCAGCCCGGGCGAAATTCTTCGTCCAGGATACATCTGTCAGCCAGGCGCGGACCTCTGAAGACCACGGATCATTCCCCAAAAACGGTCCCTCCTTCCAGACGTTTTTCGATGCGATTGATTAGGAACGTTAAATAGGGCGAGGGAACTTTTTTCTGGCCGAAATCCCAGCCGGCCCAAGCCTTCCAGACGGATTGCGGCGTATACCAGCCTTCAGCATCTGCCTGGACCTGGACGGCAGCCAACATGCTCTGGAGTCGTGGATCACCCAGTGCGGGAGGAAATTGCGACAAGACATCTAACACGTGCAAGATGTCATACCAGATAAACGGCGCTTTGAGCTTGCGAAAATCTGTTCCCATGTAAAATAGATAAGGGTGTTTGGTCAGGCTATTTTCCCAAAGTCCTAGCAGCGTTTCCACCCCGGCCCGGGCTTCATCCGAGTCACGCCAGGCAGGTTTTAAGGATAGCAACTGAAGCATGGTCAGCGTTGCATACGGACAAGGGTCGTTCTTGCGCCCCGGGCCGCGAAAAGAACCCAGTTCTGGTGACACGGTACATGGCCAGCCATTGTCCCGCCCCTGACTCAGCAAATACAGAACTGCAGCGTCAACACGATCGGAAATAAGATTCATTTTGACCACTGAATACAGGATCAATGGGGCATCGCACAAAGCCCAAGCCCAAGTTTCCTGTCCACTGCCGCCAAAATGGACGGGGATCTGGGTTGGCAATTGGAACAAGCCGTGTGGATCGCGTTGAGCTTCCAAATGTTGGATTAACCTGGTGAAATCGGCATCGCTGGACACCAGGCCGAGATCAGCGAGGAAAGCAAGTTTGTGATAGAGTTGTCCAGCACTTTTATGGCTATTGAGGACAATGCCTGGCCAGTCGGCGAGCTCTTGAATCAGCCCGGTAACCAAAGGGTGATGGATCATGTCGTCCTTGGCATGACGGACCTCGGGCTCATCCTCTGGCAAACGGACAAGGTCACGCAGGGTTCGATAGGTCACCCAGGGAAGTTTGGACTCAAGCAGTCTCTCCGGATTGATCGACATGTTTCGCCTCCACTTCGTTCAAAGGTCCAAACCCGACCTGGATCGCATGGGTCGGGCAGACCGCGGCACACTCGCCGCAGCGGATACATTCGGCCGTATTGGGGTCGAAGGGCACCGTCACAGCCATCGGGCACTGGCGCGTGCAGTTGCCACAGCTGGTGCAGGCAGCATGATCGACGCGGACACGATACAGGCTGATGCGGTTGAAAAAGCCATAAATGGCGCCGAGCGGGCAGACATAACGGCAGAAAGGGCGCGAAATCTGGACTGACAGGCTCAGGAAGATAAACAGGAGCAAGCCTTTCCAGCTGAACAACCAGCCCGCCAGAGCCCGCAATTGTTCATTGACTGCAAGCAGTGGAATGCCAGCTAAAAGCGTGCCGGAGGGGCAGATGTATTTGCAGAAATAGACATCGCCATACTGGCCGCTGATTGTGGGCAGGAACGGAAGGAGCACGACAAAAAACAAGAGCAGGAGATATTTGAGCTGCAGCAGCAATTTGTGCAGGAGTTCTTTCTGTTCCGGCTTCCACTTGGGCGTCGGGATCTTGTGCAACCAGTCTTGGATCAGGCCAAAGGGGCAGGCCCAGCCGCAGACAGCCCGGCCAACCAGGCCACCGACCAGAGTGAGAAAACCCAGGACATAGAAGGAAATCTGCTGGTTGGGGTTGCTGATCGACCCTTGCAGGGCGCCGAGCGGGCAGGACCCCAGTGATCCGGGGCAGGAATAGCAGTTCAAGCCCGGCAGACAAGCATTTTTCAAAGGACCCTGATAGATTTTACCCTGTAAAAAGCCAGCCAGGTAACTGTTGGTGCCGAGAACAAAGAGGCCCTGGAACCACGTGCGCTGCTTTTTCTGACGCGGCAGACGCTGTTTGAAAGGGAGCCTGGTTTTTTCTTTTCTGCTTGCCACAGTGCCCTCCTCAACCGATGCCGATGCAACCCAGGCAGAGCTGGGTCGCCCGGCGCCAGAGCTCGAGGACATCGCCGCGGAAGATCCCGCCAACCAGCAGGATCATTCCCAACGCAAAAACCAGGATTCGCTGGGTCAGTAAAGACATCAGAAACCTCCGCCAAATGACTTGAGATGGAGCAAACGGCAGGCCGGGTGCGCCCGGGCCTGCCGTCATCAGGCGATCAGATTGTCTCTTAGCCAGCCAGGACTGTATCGAGCTTGCCACCCAGAATGCTGCCCAGCTCTTCACTGTAGCCAGTCAATTCATCGACAACGGTGCTGTCCTTGACCACAGAAAAATGGGGGATGCCATTGACACCAAAGGCCTGGGCGATCGGCCCGGCATAGTCAGTGTTGATTTTGACGATCCGGGCCCTGCCGTCATAAGTCTTGGCCATTTCCTCGATCACCGGTGCAGACAGGCGGCAGGGGCTGCACCATTCGGCCCAGAAATCGATCAGGATCGGCTCTTTGGTCTCCTGCATGTAGGCAGCAAAATCGGCAATGCCAACATGTTCATAATCGGTGCCATTCCAGATCACTTCGTATACAGCCGATTCCAGGTCGGAGTTTGTTTCTGCCACAGGTTTGTTCTGGGCCAGTATTGCAAAGATACCGATAGCAATGACGGCCAGGACAACAATGACGATCAGGCCGATACGGATTTTTTTCGAATAATCAACCATGGGACACTCCTGCTTGCATATTTGGGGGCAGATTGTTCTCCCTACACTACCACAGGCAGGGCACCTCTTTCCTGTGCCAAAGTCACACGACGACGCTCCGGAAGCTGATTTTGGCCCTATTTGCTGTACGTGCGCTTGATTTTCTTCGAGCTGGTCTTCTCGAATTCTGTCGGTCGCAGGTCGAATTCACGGATGTATTTGTAGGTGACCATGCCATGGTTGACGCTGCGGATGATCTGGTCGATCGCTTCGCGCACATCCTTGGAGTCGAGCGGGACATCACCAAAGACCTCGCGGACCTTTTCTTCATTGGGGAAGATATCGGCCCTGACGATTGTATCTCCTTCTTCATCCTGGCGCCCGGAGACCAGGCACTCGGCGATCAAGTCATTCTGCAGCAACTTGAACTCAATCTCTTCCGGGAAAATGTTCTTGCCATTTTTGGCGATGATGACGTTCTTCTTGCGGCCGGTGATGATGACAAAGTCATCTTTGTCCAGGTAACCGAGGTCGCCGGTATGGAAAAAGCCCTCACTGTCGATCGCCTCGTTCGTCGCTTCTTCATTTTCGTAATAGCCCATCATGACATTGGGACCGCGGCCGACGATTTCGCCGATGCCATTTTCGTCTGGATCGACGATCTTGATCTCAACGCCCGGCAGCGGCAAACCGGCAGCATTATCCTTGTAATCGATGTCGCGGTTGAGGGCCAGGATCGGGGCACATTCGGTCAGGCCATAGCCCTGGACACTTTCCAGTCCCAGGTCTCTAAGTCCGGCGATGATCGCCGGGTCTATCGCCGCCCCACCGGCGATCAGCAGGCGCAGATGGCCACCAAAGTTGTCATGGACCTTGGCAAACAACTTTTTGCGCTTGTCGATGCCAACTTTGCGCAGGAGACCGGATATTTTCAGGCCAAGGCGGAATTTTTTCGCCAGTTTCGGATCTGAGGTCGCTGATTTGAGGATCCTTTTATAAAATAGCTCGAGCATCAGAGGCACGGCCAGCATAATCGTGACCTTGGACTCCTGCATGTTGCGCGTAATGTGGCGCAGCCCTTCGCAGACTGCCACCGTCGCACCGCGGTAAACCGGGCAGAGGAAGCCGCAGGTACACTCATACGTGTGATGCAGCGGCAGCACGGACAGGAAAATATCGTCCGGGGCAATGTAAAGCATCTGGCACATCGCCTGCAAATTAATACAGAGGTTGCGATGGTTGAGCATGACCGCTTTGGACATCGCGGTCGTTCCTGACGTGAAGAGCAGGATGGACAGAGTCTCCGGATCGATCGATGCAGTCGTGAAATCGGTCGAGCCTTGTGCCAGCAGAGCCTCGCCTTCAGTCAGGCAGTCCCAGAATGAGAGGTCGCCAGTCACGGGTGGCAGATCCATGGCGATGTACTTTTTCACCGTGGTCAGGTCAGAACGGATGGCATCAACTTCTTTTTGTTTGGAAGAGGCATAGACCAGCACATCAGCCTGCGAACGGTTGAGAAGGTTGGCGATCTCAGCCTGGGGCAGTTCCTTGTCGAGGGGCACAACGATGCCGGTGCCATTCACCGTCGCCAGATACGTGACATACCATTCGTAACGCGTCTCGGCCAGGATGGCGATCCGGCTGCCCTGCAGGGACTGGGCGAAAAACCAGGTGCCAAGGGCATCGACATCGCGGGCGAATTTCCTGTACGTCACAGGCAAATATGGAGCCGAACGTGTCTCTGGCTTGCCAGTTGATTCGGTGCTGGAAGCTGGCACCTGGCCGATAGCCCGCGGGTCCTTGACCAGGAAAACAGGCTTGTCGCCATACAAGTTTACGCTCTGCTGGATCATGTCACGCAAATCATGGATCGGACGGACCTCATACAAGGGAATGTTTTTCATTGTTCTGTCACTCCTTCTGCCCTCAATACACCTGTCGACACTCGTCCAGCAGGTTTTTGTTGAAACTGTCGAGAATCATTATAACCAAAGGACTAAAGTTTGTCTCATTGTTCGTGCGCACGAGCGCGACCGAATACGGCCGGGCACGCGGGGCGAGCATTCAATTTCCTGCCCCTTCAGGAATTAAACTTTTCAATTGATCCGGCTCGAAAAACCCTGTTGACAAACAACTGATCCTTATATTAATATAACTTAGCCACGGGGCATTAGCGCAGTTGGGAGCGCACGACACTGGCAGTGTCGGGGTCAGGGGTTCGAATCCCCTATGCTCCACCACACGAGACCGTTGAGGCTGTAAGCCTTGGCGGTTTTTTGTTTCTCAAGTAATGCACTGAGGTGTTGCGAACAAGTTGCGTATGAGTGCCAAAACACCACAATAAAGCAGAATTTTCATTGCTAAGCAGCCATAAACATCACTAAAATACGTCTAAAACGGATGATCCAGGGGACGGCTTTTCCTGTCATTTTCATCTATTTATTTGGGTTTCAAGATGTTCAAGTATAATTTAGTCAGTCGATGGAAATGAGTTACAATCAGATTTCTTCGCAATTGGCGGATATTGGGAATTGACTAAAATTTCAAAGGAGATGTATCTATGTCAGCCAATCAAATTTTCATTCTTATCGCAATTATTTCCCTGGCTTTTGTCGCGATTCTTTTCTTCTTTGTCAGGGGGAAAAAGCAGAAAAGGCTGTCGCCACTTGCTGCCATATCTTTTGCAGTCGTATTAGCAGGATTACTCTTATTCGATAACCGGATTATTGGCTATTCATTTATCGCGATTGGAATAATTCTTTCAATTATTGATGCCATGAAAAAGGGGAACCAATAGTTCGCAATTGGCCGCTATTGTGAACCAAGAAACTGAAAGACTAGAAATCAATTTGCCACCTTGGATGTTATAATAATGACAAATCTTGAGAAAGGTGGATTGCAAATGCCAGCAAAGCCTGAGCAAGATACTGTTTACTCCGTTGAAGAGATCAAGGCCAGACTCGAACCTGTTTTTCGTAAAAACGGGGTCAGAAAAGCTGTGCTATTTGGCTCCTATGGTCGAGGTCAAGCCAATTCAAAAAGCGATATTGATATCCTTGTCGACAGTCAACTGCGTGGTCTGGCTTTTTTTGGACTATTAGAAGATGTTGTTGAAGCGTTACAAAAGGATGTTGATTTAATTGATACCAGACAGATTTCAATTCAATCAGAGATTTATCGCGAAATCAGTCAAACAGGAATTGAAATCTATGCAGCCTAAGGATAAGCGTGTCATTGATAAAATCATGCACCGCATTCAATTGATCCTTCAATATTGTGAAGGCCTTCACTATGAGCAGTTCACCCAGAATACAATGATTTCGGAAGCGTGTGTTTTCAACCTTCTACAGATCGGCGAAGTGTGTAACAAGGACCTATCTGATGAATTGAAGAAGAAATATGGCAATGTCCCCTGGCGACAGATTTACGGATTAAGGAATCGAATCGTTCACGGATATGATGAAGTGCAACTGAATATCATTTGGGAGACGATTCAAGATGACCTTCCAATTTTAATGAATGATTTCGCTGATATCCTGAAAAATGAATTCCAAAACACAGATTAATGCACTAAAATAATGCACTCGAATATTCTAGATAAACTGCCAAACATTGCGAACAGAACGAAAACCGCTGGAACTGTAAGGTTCTGGCGGTTTTTTGTATTCGATGTTATCCTGTTAATATTGTCACAGCCAATTCGATTGGTACGACACTCGATCACCAACAAGCTGTCATACAATGCTGGGGGTTAGAATCATTGTTTCAGCAATTAATAAACAACTCATCGATTCTGGTAACCATATTGTTCATCACGAGCCAGTTTTTCAAGAGAACCGACATCAGTTTCAAATCCCCACTCCGAATAAAATTTCTCCTGGGCCTGTCAGGGGGTGTTGCTTCGTGCATCCTGATTGCGACAGGTTTCAGGATTACAGACCAGGTTGTTACGGATTTCTACCACTTGATTCTCATCGCGATCGCCTATTTTGGTGGACCTGTTTCAGCTATCGTAGCCGGATTCATGGCAGCAGTTTTCCGCTTCACCTTCAATGGAATCACGCTGACATCTCTTGTTTCAGCCATCGGCGTTTTACTGGTAAGTGCGGGCTGTGGTTTGATCGCCCTCACCCGATTGCCCGTGAAAATGAAAAGCGCCATCATGCTGGTTTATTCGCTTGCGGTCAGAAGTGTTGCTTTGTTCCTGATCATGGACAGCAAGGAAAATTTGATCGACCTGTTGCTGACCTTGTATTTATTTTCAGTGATCATCGGATCCGGGGTTTTCTATTTCATCAACTACCTGGTGACAGCCCATCAATTGTTCAATCAATTCAAACAAGAGTCAGCCCATGATTATTTGACCGGTTTGATGAACACCAGGCAATTTGACAGCACGTTCAACCAGCTGCGGTCACAAGCGATTGCGAACAATCATAACGTCTCTTTGCTGATGATTGACGTCGATAATTTCAAGCAGGTTAACGACAGTCATGGGCACACCATGGGGGATTCCGTATTAAAGGAGCTTGGACAGCTCTTGCTGGCCAATTCCAGGACGACAGATTTTGTCTCCCGCATTGGCGGTGAGGAATTTGCCATCATCCTCGAAAAGGCGTCAAGGGCCGAAACCATTTTTGTCGCGGAACGCATCCGGAATTCTATTGCCGCGCAGATTTTTCTGTTGCCTGATGGCTCCCAGTTGAAAATCACGGTATCGATCGGTGTTGCTATTTATCCGGATACGGTTCAAGATATCGAACAACTGAAATCGATGGCAGATACGCAATTATATGAATCAAAGCACACGGGGAAAAACAAGGTCTGCATAGACCCCGCTTGAGGCATTTGCAACAGCCAACCAGAGAACCATTATTATATTTTTGTCCGTGATATAATAATAGTGACTCCCTGTGGTGCCAGGCCCTCTCCATTGAAAGAAGTGTGATGCGGGATGAAGAAGTGGCTTTCATTCGCACTCATCCTGGCGCTCGTGGTGCTCTTGCCGGCCACTGTCATGGCCAAGCCAGCAGATGCCCATGTAGCACAGAACAAAGTCAAGGCTCACGCAGTTCTCAACGTCAAACTGCCCGTCTATCATGTGACTGGCGGGACATCCGACCAAGTGGACGATGACAACCCTTACAAAGGTCACATCACCGTCACCACCCCTCGAGGCGCCAACAACCTGATCATCCGCGGGGTGATCGATGAACTGAAAAAAGAGACCGAGTATTCCGTCTGGGTTCGCAAGCTGTCTGACTATACCGGCACGTATCTGAACCACAGCGGCAACTACTATCAACTGGTCCTGTTTAAAACCGACGCCGACGGCCATGGCAGTTTCCATCTGAAAATCGCCGACAAAGACCTGCCAGCCGGGACATACGAGCTGCAGGTCGCGATCAATGAAGGTTCGTCCACCGTGGCCGCCACGAAAAAATGGCTTGAAATCAAAGTCAAATGAAAATTCCAGGACCTGGCACCCGCTTTTAACAGGCCATCTGCCCTCACAGGGAGCGTGGCCTGTTTTCTTTTCGGGTTGCGCGGCCATGCTATTGACCACATCGGTCAGTGGTGCTAACCTGATATTGACCAGTTTGGTCAATAGTGGAGACGAGGTGATCCCATGCCGGAAATCATGCCTGGCATCGAACCGGAGAAACGAGACCGCATCCTCAATGCCGCGATCGAAGAATTCGCCACTTTCCCTTACGAAAAGGCCTCGACCAATCACATCGTCGCCAAGGCCGGTATTTCCAAGGGCCTGCTCTTCCATTATTTCGGCAGCAAGCAGGTGTTGTACCAGCAGCTGGTCGGCTTCGTGATCGAGAAGATGTACCGGGCGATCATGGAGCGCATCGACTGGCACGAGTCGGACCTGTTTGAGCGCATCAAGCAGATCGCCTTGATCAAGATGGAAGTCCAGAAGGCCTACCCGCATTTGTTCGATTTTCTGCTCAAGTTGATGAGCAACCAGCATCTGGCCAAGGCAGGCGAGATGATCGAATTTTACAAGGGCTACGGTCTCGACTTCGAGCAAGTCAGCCGCGACATCTACACGAGAAACATCGATTATGGCAAATTCCGCGATCCCGCCACCACCTCGGAGGCGATCAACATCGTCCGCTGGTCACTGGAAAAATACGGCGAGGAGCTGCTGGCCCAGATGGGTTCCGACACACCGATCGATCTGGCCCAGGCCGCTCTGAGCATGAACCATTACATGGACATCCTGAAACGTTCGTTCTACAAACCGGGCCTTGAGCAGGAGGGACATACCGTATGATCACCGTTGAGCATCTCTATCATTCCTATGCGAAAAATGATGTCTATGCCGTCAAGGACGTCAGTTTTGAGATCCCGAAAGGTGAGGTTTTCGGGTTCCTCGGCCCTTCCGGCGCAGGTAAATCAACCACCCAGGGCATCCTGACCGGCCTTTTGCGCCTGCAAAAAGGGCACGTCGCCGTTGCGGGCTACGATGTCAAAAGCTTGAAAAGCAGCATGTTCAACCGGATCGGCATGTCCTTTGAACAATCCAATGTTTACAGCAAATTGACGGCGCGGGAAAACCTCCAGTTTTTTGCCAAGCTCTATGATGTGCCGACGCGCGATCCCGACGATCTGCTCCGGCTGGTCGGACTGGACGGCAAGGGCCAGATACGAGCCGGGGAGTTCTCCAAGGGCATGAAGCACCGCCTGACCTTTGCCCGCTCGATGCTCAACAATCCCGAGTTGTGGTTTCTCGACGAACCGACGACCGGCCTGGATCCGGCGATTGCAGCAACCATCAAGGGGATCATTCGCGAACAAAACCAAAATGGGGTCACCGTTTTTTTGACGACGCATAACATGTACATCGCCGATGAGCTGTGCTCACGCGTGGCCTTCATCGTCGACGGCGAAATCAAGCTGATCGACAGCCCGAAAAACCTCAAACTTCAGCATGGCCAGAGCTTCGTGACCGTAGAGTACGGCGACGACGGCAAGTTGAAGAGCGAGACGCTGTCGACGGTTGATGCTCAAGACAAGCAGCGGCTGCTCGATCTAATCTCGAGCCAGCGCATCCGCACCATGCACACCAAAGAAGCAACTTTGGAGGAGATCTTCATCCAGGTGACCGGAAGGGAGTTGGTCTGACATGAAACTGTGGTCCAGTTTTGTCAAGGAACTGCTCATCGCCTCGCGCGGCTTCTATTTCTATGTCGAACTCATAGCCGCTTTCATCCTGCTTTTTGTCCTGCTTTTTGTTGTGCCGGAAAATTTTGCCAGCAAGGACGAGGAATTCCTATATCTGGCGATCCCCGATCCGGCCATCCGGGCAGCCTACATCGAGACCTTTGAAGACCTCGATGGTCAACCAGAAATCATCAACTTGGAGGCTGGCAAAGAGGAGATCACCGCCCAGCTGTATGAGAGTGCGGAAGCAAAGCTTTATGTCCTGGAAACAGAGGCTGAGATGATCCGCCTGGCCGAAAATCGCCATTTGTACGGGGCTAAGATCCAGCTCGATCCGGTTGATGGCCAATGGCATTACACGTATTATCTGCAGGGCAATGAGACCAGCCGGCTGAAAAAGCTGCTCCTGGTTTTGCATGCCCAGGACGATGCTGTTGTGTTTCCCGCGGCCGAGAGTCAGCCGGTCCAGACGCTGGCCCACGACTTGGTCCTGCTGTCAGACCGGGAAAACCTGCTGCCGGTTTTCCTGACCTTCAATGGTGCCCTGATGGGCTTTTTCATCATCGCTGCCTACATTTTCCTCGACAAAAAGGAAGGCGTGATCAAGGCCTATGCGATCTCGCCCTCCCCGCTCTGGCACTATCTGCTCAGCAAGGTGCTGGTGCTCACGCTGACCATGCTCGCGACGTCGCTGCTCCTGGTCGTGCCGCTGATGGGCCTCAGGATCCATTACCCGCTGACCATCTTGTTCCTGGTCACGACCGGCTTTTTCGCCTCCGGCCTGGGCCTGGTCGTGGCCGGTTATTTTGACGACATGGCCCAGTCCTTCGCGGTCTTGTTCCTGCTCATGATTGGTTTGATGCTGCCAGCTCTGGCGTATTTTTCGCCGAGCTGGAACCCAGCCTGGCTGCAGTTTTTACCCAGCTATTACATCATTTATGGCTTCCGGGAGATTCTCCGCCAGGCCGACCTGGGCTTTGCCCTCCGCTTGTCGGCAGCTTACCTGATAGGCGGCACGGCGTTGTTTGCCTGGGCACATGCCCGGTTCAGACGGACCCTGACGGTTTGAGGAGGTGACTGGGATGTTTCGCAAAATGCTGCTGGTATTTGTCCGGGACTTCAAGGTCAACCTGCGCGATTTCATGTCGCTGTTCATCATCTTGTTCCCCTTCGTCCTCGCGCTTGCGGTCAATTTCCTGGCTCCCGGCATCGAGGACACCATGGTCAATATTGCCCTGCTCGAGCAGGAGAATCCCGCCATGGCTGATTATCTTGATGACTATGCGCATGTCAGCCTGTATGCTGACCGGCTTTCGCTGGAGGAGCGGATCCTGGCGCGCGACAATGTCGTAGGCATTGTCGGCCAGGGTGAGGCGGCGATCATCCTGACCCAGGGCAACGAGCCCAAGGAAGTCGTCGATTTTGCGCGCTTGCTCAAGACGTTTTTCGAATACGGCCGTTCGGCGGCAGATACGACAGCAGTGATTGAGGAATTCGGGGTCAAGACACCGCCGATCAAGATGATGTGGGCCAACATGGGCATTCTGCTGATGACGGCGCTTGCCGGGATGTTGGTCTCGCTCAACATCGTCGAAGAGAAGATGGACAATACCGTCAGTGCGATCAATGTCGCGCCCATCAGCCGTTTCGCCTGGCTTTTCGGCAAGTGCCTGATGGGCCTTTTGCTGGCGCTGCTCGGCAGTGTGATATTGGTCTATTTCATGGGAGTGGCCGGGCTTGTCAATTTCGCCCAGCTCATCGTCCTCGTCTTAGCGGCCTCGCTGATCAGCATCATGATCGGCCTGCTCCAGGGCCTCAACAGCGACGATGTAATGACGGCAGTCGCGACGACCAAGATCATCATGCTGCCGCTGGCCGCCTCGGTGGCCGGCTACGAATTCCTGGCCGCAAAATGGCAATGGGTGCTGTACTGGTCGCCCTTCTACTGGGTTTACAAGGGGAATATCGCGATCTTGAACGGCGACATGACCTGGGGCAATCTGGCACTGACCTGTGGCATAATCCTCGTGTTGACGGCTGCAGTTTTTGCGGTCACAGCGCCCCGCATCCGCCAGGGTCTGGAGCAGTAACGCGATCCGACTTGTTGACTCTAACACGTAGAAAACGGAGGTATTACTATGAACGGATGGGCTTTAGGTGGTCTGGCTTGTTTCCTTTACACCGTGATCATTGGTGGACTGGCCCTGAAGAAATCGCCGGGACTGATCAAGATCGTCAAGATGAAACTGGGCAAAAAGACGACAGACCAGACCGCGATCACTCTATCCCTGGTCATGGCGGGGCTGTCTGGTATCGCTGGAATCATCCTGTTTATCACCGGGCTTTCTTCCTGATATCGGGGTCCAGACACCCACGATCAGCTGACGATCTGAACGAATTGTCACCGACAGGTTAATTGTTACATTTCATTCTCATTCATGTAACGAATTGATGTCAAGTTCCCCTCTAGCTTAACAAGGGGGGCAGACCCATGTCCTGTGCCAATGAACAACAACTGCTCGAGGCACTCAACCTTGGCAGCTGGAAAGATATGAACGTCCGGATCTTCAAGGATTATCTGGCACTAGCACCAGAAACGGACGAGGCTTTACGTTGTGCTTTAATCAGGTGCCATCCCGGTCTGGTCTGGCTGACCGTCGAGGCCGTTCATTCGCTGTCCTGTCAGTACCGCGAAACCTTTTCCCTGAAAAAAGACCATTTCAGGCCGATTCTGTCTGCCTTGTGCCAGATCCAATCCCGCCTGATCGAAACTGGTCTCAAAGAACAACTCAGTGAGCCAGACATCCGCTGGATCTCCGATCTTCATCTCCAGCTAGCCAAGCTGCAAGACAAAGTCCACCGCCCCGTTTACCTGCTCCTGAGCAAAGCCATCATCACCATGATTCAGGGTGCAGCTGCCATCACAGCCAACATTCTCCTCTTTACATGGAACTCAATGCGCAAAATCAAAAAAGAGACCCCGTCCCATTTTTCGAACTTTGCATAAAAATTCATCCCATTGCATGATACTTCTCCAATCCACCTGCACATCCAGGCAAATTGAAGCTAAGTTGAATAATTTGCCGAAAAAGGGACCCCGTCCCTTTTTCGGCACCTCTTGACTGATCCGCTTTTCCAGCTCTATACTGGGGCCAGACGATCTGGAACTGGCGGAATACGGTGGGGGTGCCACCGCGGTGGGATACCATCGGGGACCGGATCATGTATGTCTTGTCGACCGCCTGGGCAATCTGTATTGGATTGGCCCAGGTTTTTTATTGGGCCTGACGCAAGGAGGTACCGATAACATGCAAGCAATTCATCAGGTGTTCAAGCCAGGCCGCTGGCTGGATACGATCGATGTCGCCGATTTCATTCGCACCAATTTCACGCCTTACGAAGGCGACGAGTCGTTTCTTGCCCCAGCAACCGAGCGCACCATGCTGCTCAATGCCAAATACAACCGGCTGAGGGCGATTGAACTCGAACTGGGCGGCGTGCTCGACATCGACACGACGACCGTCTCTTCCCTGACCAATTATCCAGCCGGCTATCTGGATCGCGATCTCGAAATCATCGTCGGCCTGCAAACCGCCCGCCCCCTGAAGCGCGGGGTCAATCCTTTCGGTGGCATCCGCATGGCCCAGAAGGCCTGTCAAGACTACGGCTACGAGCTGTCCGAATCCGTGCTCGAGCATTTCCGCTACCGCACCACCCACAATGACGGCGTCTTTCGCGTCTACACCCCTGAAATGAAGGCCGTACGCAAAACCGGCGTTCTGACCGGCCTGCCGGATGCTTACGGCCGCGGGCGGATCATCGGCGACTACCGCCGCGTTGCTCTGTACGGTGTCGACCACCTGATCAAGGCCAAAGAGCAAGACAAACTCGAACTTGGCCTGGCGGATATGACCGAGGAAAACATCCGCCTGTCCGAGGAGCTCTACCGTCAGATCGATTTCCTCCATAAGCTCAAAGAAATGGCTGCCCTCTATGGCTTTGACATATCAAAGCCAGCGACCCATGCTCGCGAAGCCATCCAATGGCTCTATTTCGCCTACCTCGCCGCGATCAAGGAACAAAACGGCGCCGCCATGTCACTGGGCCGGACGACGACCTTCCTCGACATCTACCTTGAACGCGACCTCCGCGAAGGGCGACTGACCGAAGTCGAGGCCCAGGAACTGGTCGATGACTTCATCCTCAAGTTGCGCATGGCCCGCCAACTGCGCACCGCCGAATACAACGAACTGTTCGCCGGAGATCCGACCTGGGTGACGGAGTCGATCGGCGGCATGGACAAAGATGGTCGCACCTTGGTCACCCGCACCGCTTACCGCTATCTGCACACATTGAAAAATCTCGGCCCGGCGCCCGAGCCCAACCTGACCGTGCTCTGGTCCGTCCAGTTGCCAACGGCTTTCCAACGTTACTGCACAAAACTCTCCATCGAGACCGACTCCCTGCAATACGAAAACGACGACCTGATGCGGCCACGCTACGGTGATGACTACGCAATCGCCTGCTGCGTCTCCGCTGGCCGGGTCGGCAAGGACATGCAGTTTTTCGGCGCCCGCTGCAACATCGCCAAAGTCCTCCTCATGGCTTTGAACGGTGGACGCGACGAGGTCACCGGTGAGCAGGTCGGACCGGTCCAGGATCCGGTCGGCGAAAGCCCCCTCGATTACAACGACGTCATGGCCAGGTTCAATTTCTACCAGACCTGGGTCGCCCGCCTCTATGTCAACACGATGAACGTCATCCATGCCATGCATGACAAATATGCCTATGAAAAGATCCAGATGGCTTTGCACGACACGCAGGTCAACCGGGTGATGTCCTTCGGCATGGCCGGCCTGTCCGTCGCGGCCGACTCATTGAGTGCGATCAAGTTCGCCCAGGTCACGCCGATCCGGGACGAGCGCGGCATCATCGTCGATTTCATCAGCGACGGCGAGTTCCCCTGCTACGGCAACGACGACGACCGGGTCGACTCCATCGCCGCCACCTTGTGCGAAAATTTCCTCGCCGAATTGAAAAAGACGCCCTGCTACCGCGGCGCCCAGCACACCCTGTCGATCCTGACAATCACATCCAATGTCGTTTACGGCAAAAAAACCGGCGCGACTCCCGATGGACGCCGCAAGGGCGAGCCATTTGCCCCGGGGGCTAATCCGATGCACGGCCGGGAAAAAGAAGGCGCCTTGGCCGCACTCAATGCCGTGGCCAAAATCCCCTACGACTGCTGCCGTGACGGCATTTCCTGCACCATGACCTTCACCCCGGCCGCCCTGGGCAAATCTGTTCCTGAGCAGGCCGATAACCTGGTTTCCCTGCTCAATGGCTACTTCTCCCAGGAAGCCCACCATTTGAACGTCAATGTCCTGAGCCGGAGCATGCTCGAAGACGCGATGCAAAACCCCGCCCTCTACCCCGACCTGACGATCCGTGTATCCGGCTATGCAGTCCATTTCAACCGCCTCTCCCCCGAGCAGCAGCGCGAGGTCATGGACCGGACCTTCCATGACCGTCTCAGCTGAGCAGCACCAAGTCACCGGCTATCTGCATGACTGATCAAGCAGCACCGATCACTGGCCGTCTGCATTCCTACGAGACGCTCGGCACGCTTGACGGTCCCGGCCTGAGGCTGGTCGTCTTTCTCCAGGGCTGCCCGCTGCGCTGCCTATATTGCCACAACCCAGACACCTGGGATCTGGTTGGCGGGCGACCCATCACAGTTGCAGAAATCATTGCCAAAGCCCAGCGCATGCGACCCTATTTTGGGACCACCGGCGGCGTAACATTGTCTGGAGGAGAGCCTTTGGCTCAGCCGCATTTCACTCTGGCATTGCTCCAGGCACTGAAAAGAGAGGGCATCCACACCGTTCTGGACACCAGCGGCACCGCAATTTTTACAGCCAGCGAGCGGGCCCAAGACCAAGACAGCGCCACGATCCAAGCCATTCTGGACGCGACCGACTTGGTCTTGCTCGACATCAAGGCACCCACAGCCACGGGTTTTCAGGCCCTGACTGGCCGTTCGATCGCGGGACTGGAGCAATTCATCGAGCTGGCCCATGCCAACGGACAAGCCATCTGGATCCGGCAGGTCATTGTGCCCGGAATGAATGACAACCAATCGGACTTGAAGGCACTGCGGGATTTTCTCCAGCGCTTCCCCCGGTTGCAAATTGGGAAAATCGAACTGCTCCCGTATCATACGTTAGGCGTCAGCAAATACAAACAGTTGGGTATTCCCTATCCCCTGGCAGAAATCGGCGCCTTGCCAGCTGAAAAGCTTGCCGAACTGCAACAAGAGGTTGATTCGTGGTCTATGACAGTGAAATAAACATTGTTTGAGTTTGAAACCAGCGAGGCAGTTAATCAAGGCAATGGTCAGCTACGCAACGACGGGATCCGGCGCAAGCGTGGTCCGAGCAACGCGGCGAAGACACAATAGATGCTGTCATTGACCAGGAACGGAATCATGCCAACCTGGATCGTCTTGAAAAACGTCATGTCTTTGCCAACATACAGGTTCATGACACCGAATAAATAGGCAACTCCGATCGCATAGACCAAGGTCAGGGACAGAAAATTGAATGGGGCGATCGCCCACGGTTTTAGGCCAGTGCGCTGCGGATCGAGCCGGTCAGCAGCCAGGCCAACCAGACCGGCCCCCAAGGCCATGCCGATCAGATAGCCGAATGTCGGTTCAAGAACATAAGCCAGGCCGCCGCCTTTGGCAAAAACCGGCAGGCCGATCAGGCCCATCATCAAATAGAGTCCCTGGGCCAGCAACGCTCGCCGCGCCCCCAGGACGATCCCCGTCAGCAAGCTGATGATGAACTGGAATGTAAATGGAATGGCCAGGATCGG
>SABL01000174.1 GCA_009928985.1 Clostridia bacterium | reverse complement strand
GGAATTCTTTTAACCCGGCAGGAACATCTGGCCAAGCCCGTCCTGGGCCTGGGCAACATCATCATGACCATCCCCAGCCTGGCACTGCTGGCGTTCATGCTGCCGGTCCTCGGCATCGGCAACCGCCCGGCCATCGCCGCTTTGTTCCTGTATGCTTTAATGCCGATCATGCGCAACACTTACACCGGGATCAAGCTAGTCCAGCCTTCCCTGATCGAGGCAGCCCGCGGGATGGGACTTAAGGACTTCCAGATCCTTTGCCAGCTCGAATTACCCCTGGCGTTCTCATTTATCCTGGCCGGGATCCGGACAACGCTGGTCATCTTGATTGGCTGGGCGACGCTGGCAGCATTCATCGGCGGCGGCGGTTTAGGGCAGCTCATCTGGGCTGGCCTGACCAACATCAACTACAACCTGATTTTAAGCGGGGCCATACCGGCTGCCGGACTGGCTTTGCTGGCCGATTTGCTGATGGGCCGGCTCGAGACCATCCTGACACCCCGCGGCATTCGCAAGACACGAGTCAAGGAGGCCAAAAATGCGTTCAGCAAAGAATGAAATCAGTTTTGCGCCTGTTCGGGTCGCGGGGGTCGTTGTTCTTCTGGCAATGATCCTGTCTCTGGCGTCCTGCCAGAAAAAACCGGAAACCGTCACGCTGAAAGTCGGTGCCCAGAACTACGCCGAGGTCATCACTCTGGCCTACATGGCCGAAGCCCTGATCGAGGACCAGAGCGACTATGAAGTTGAAGTCGTCCCCCGCCTGGGCTCAGTCGTGGTGCTCGACCAGGCGATGCAAACCGGTGATGTCGACATTGCCAGCCTCTTTTTCACCGGAGGTGCCTCAGGGCTCCTCCATCCGGACATCGTCAAACAAGTGGAGGACATCAACGATCCGAAATGGCGTGATGCAGCAGAAGTTTTCGCATTTGTCCGCGAGCAATCACGCACGGTCTTGAAACGCGAATGGCTCGAGCCGCTGGGCTATGAAAACACCTATGCCATCACCGTCCGCCGTGCCATGGCCGAGCAGTACAATCTCAAAACAGTCAGCGATTTGCAAGGCCTTTCCGAGGACCTGATCATCGGCATGGACGATGCCTACATGGATCGTTCCATCGATGGCTACCAACCGCTGCTCAAGCTCTATGAGCTGGATCCCTTTGCCAAAGCAGTCACCATGCAGATCAATTTGCTCTACCAGGCCATCCGGGACCAGCAGGTCGATGTCGGTGTGGCCTATTCCAGCGATGCCCGCATCTATGCCTACGACCTCGTCTGGCTCGAGGACGACCGCAACCTGTATCCGCCTTTTGAAGCGGCTTTTGCTGTCAATCTGTCCGCCCTGGAAAAAGCTCCGGGTGTCGACACGATCCTGAGTCAGCTCTCTGGCCAGATCGATATCGACACCATGCGCCAGCTCAATTACGAAGTCGATATCAAGCAGCGCGATCACAAAGAGGTTGCCCTCGAGTTTTTAAAAGACCGCAAGATTCTTGATTAAAATCCGCTTTTCCTATGGTAAGCTGACAAGACTGCCTGAGCCATGACCCAAGAACCAGGCGAGACATCGAAAAGCTTGCCATGAGGAACTCGACATGATCAAGACCATGACCACGGGCAATCCTGCCCGCCTGATTTTCCTGTTCACCATCCCCCTGATCATCGGTAACCTGTTCCAGCAGCTGTACAACGTGGCGGATACCTACATTGTCGGCCGCATCTTGGGCATTCGTGCCTTGGCAGCTGTCGGTTCGACGGGCAATGTCCTGTTCTTGATCCTGGGTTTCATTTTTGGTTTTACAACCGGCTTGACCATTATCACTGCCCAGCGCTTTGGTGCCGAGGACTGGGAAGGTTTACGCAAAAGCTACGCGGCTGGAATTTTGGTCAGCATGGTCGCCACGATTGCCCTGACCATCCCCAGTGTCCTTTTCGCCCGTCCGCTCCTGCACTTGCTGAACACGCCGCCGGAAATCATGGAGGAAGCGCATCAGTACTTGATGGTCATCCTGATCGGCATTTTTGCCGCGATGTTTTTCAACTTTTTTTCCAGCGTCATCCGTGCACTGGGCAACAGCCGCACGCCGTTGTATTTCCTGGCCTTTGTCTGTGTCTTGAACATCGCTCTTGATATCCTGATGGTTGCAGTTTTCAAGTGGGGCGTGCGAGGTGCAGCCATTGCCACGGTTTTCAGCCAATTGGTCTCGGCTGTGCTGTGCTATTTCTATATCCGGCACCGGATGCCAGTCCTGAAGCTCCAGGCACATCATTTCAAGGCAGCTTTCAGCGACCTGGGCTTGCATCTGAAACTCGCCCTGCCGATCGGTTTCCAGAAATCGATCACGGGGATCGGCTTCATCATCCTCCAGTTTGCCCTCAACACACTGGGCACCCAAGCTGTGGCTGCTTATACGACAGCAACCAAAATCGACGGGATCGCCATCATGCCGCTGGAATCCTTTGGCGTGGCGATGGCGACCTACGCGGCTCAGAATCTCGGAGCGAGTGACTATCAGCGGATCAAAGAGGGCGTCAAAAAAGGCCTGACCATGGCCTTGTCCTATAGTGCCGCTGCGGGCCTGGTCATGATTGTGGCTGGGGAATTCCTGACCCGGATCTTCATTGGCAGCGGACCAGAATCCGAGCCTATCGTCCAGCTGGCCCGGACATATTTTCTCATCAATGGCAGCACCTACTGGGCTGTTGCAATACTGTTCATTTTGCGCTACTCCTTGCAGGGCATCGGCCAGACTCTGGCACCGACGCTGGGCGGATTGTTCGAATTATTCATGCGCTCATTCGCCGGGGTCATGCTGGGTGCAGCAATCGGTTTTACCGGAGCAGCCATGGCCAATCCTCTGGCCTGGCTGGGCGCTCTGATACCCCTGTCGATCCAATACATGCGAGAAGTCAGGAAAATGAATGCCTTGCGAGCCTTTGCTGGCGAAAACGCTGCAACAGAACCTTTATAGCACCCTGCTTGGCAGGAAATGGGTTTCACCGGAAAAATCTGACCTCCTGCGAGACCGAATCCTTCTGCAAGTTTTTCAATCCTCTGCCAAAACCTCGTCCATTTCAAAACCCAGTTCCGACGCTTCAATTCCTTGCATGATCTTGGCATAGCGCTCGGTGAAATCCGCCTCTGTGATTTTGAGTTTCGACTCGCTGGACAGAAGCTGGTACATCGCGGAATAATCCTGTCTGGCTGGCACAAGCGGCAGGCAGAAAACTGGTTACAATCAGGATAAAGGCCATCAGCAATTTGGAAATGGAATTGAATGAACGCATACAACATACCTCACCTTCCGAGCGTAGCAAAATGAACAGTCGAATCAAAGGGATCGCCGGATAAGGACAGTAAAATTTCCATAGTGTGACCTTGAATTTGTCAAATCTTAATGAAGTGTTGAATCAATTGTGATAGAATGACAGTGCTAGAACCTTGAAAATTGAAACCTCATGTATCTTCATAAGTGCAAGATGCTGTGATTGTCTGAT
>SABL01000173.1 GCA_009928985.1 Clostridia bacterium | reverse complement strand
CCACCAAAGTATAAGACCTGTCATCAGACGCCAGTGCGACGGCATCCTCCTGGTTGTGCAAGAGGACCGCCGGCGGGCAGCATTCACCCATGATGCCGACCACTTCCGGATGGCCGGGATTGCCGGCGATCAAGACTTGGCGGTTTTCCTGGCTGGCGGTCTTGGCCAGGCGGTGGATTTTCTGGACATAAGGGCAGGTGCTGTCGATGACTTCGCACTGTTTGGCCTCAAGATCCGCCAGAATCTGGGGTGGCACGCCATGGGCCCGGATCAGCACACGGGCTCCTTCCGGGATGTCATCGAGCGTTTCAGCTGAAAGCAGTCCCAGACCAGCCAGTTCGCCGGTCACAGTCTTGTTGTGGATCAGTTCACCCAGCATGTAGACTGGATTTTGCGGGTCCATCGGCTCTTGGGCCAGGCGATAGGCCGTGTCAACGGCTTTTTTGACGCCGAAGCAAAACCCGGCTGTCTTGGCTAGTTCAATTTTCACGGCGCATCCTTTACTGACCCAGTTTCCGGAGCAGCTTCAACGCATCTTGCTGGGCGGTGGTCTGCATGGCCAAGGTGCCATCCGGCTGACGAACCAGATGATCAGACAGCAGGGCCTGGTCGCTCAAGTGATAATCAAAGCCCTTCAGGTCATAGATTTTCTGCATGATCTCGATCGTGAAAGTCATGAGCTGGGCATGGTTGTAACGCTGGCGGGGGGTGGTCTCGAGCTTGAAGGACGGGCCGAAGACAATCCGGTTTCTGCGCCAGAGCCGAAAGTCGCCATCGATCAGGACAGGTACGATCGGCGCGCCGGTCTTGATGGCAAAATGGGCCACCCCTGTCCGGGGCAGATGCTCCAGGATCCGCTCTGGGGGCACACGGGTCGCCTGGGGAAAAATCGCCACGATTTTCCCGGCGTCCAATGCACCGAAAATTCCCCGGGCCGCGTGAAGGTCAACCTTGTGCCGGTCAACCGGGATACAGCCCATGGCTGAAAAAAATGAACCAATCACGGGAGCCTTGAAGAGTTCTTTCTTGGAGACCCAGAAGATCCAAGGCTTGAGCCGCATGTGGATGGCCGGGATATCCATAAGGCTGGTGTGGTTTGCGACCAACAGGACCGGACCCTGAGTGGGTATGTGTTCCAGGCCTTCGAACCGGACCCGGTACAGCAGGACCACCAGCAATCGGGCAAAGGTCTTGGCCGCAGCCCGGTAGATGCGATGTCCACGGATCAAGTCCTGCAGGTCTTTGTGATGGTCAGCAGCTGGTGCTGGTCGTGTAGCTTTGGCAGGTTCGGTCATGGGTATATCCTTTGGCTGGGATTTATCTGGATTCGATCAGGCCCAGGATCGTCTGGACCACTTCTTCGATGGTCAGATTGGTGGTATCGACCAGAACGGCGTCCTCTGCCTGGCGCAGGGGCGCAAAGGCCCGCTCCGAGTCCTGGCGATCTCGGTATTCGATATCCGCCCGTACTTCGGCCAGTGTGACAGTCTGGTTGCCGCGGTTTTGCAAGTCAAGCAGCCGGCGATGGGCCCGCTCCTCGACACTGGCAGTCAGGAAAAATTTGTGTTTTGCATCCGGCAGGACATGGGTGCCAATGTCACGGCCGTCCATGATCAAGCTCTGGCGGCTGGCGATTTTGCGCTGCAGATCGACCAGGGCACGGCGGACAACCGGCAGTGTGCTGACATCCGAAGCTGCCCGCGACGCCTCCGGTGTGCGGATAGCCTCGCTGACGTTGACACCATCGAGCCAGACCTCTTGGGCACCGGCCACAAAACGGATGTCCAGGTCAGTTGATTCGAGCAGGGTGCCTACCGCAGCTTCATCCTTGGGCGACAGGCCCTGGGCAACAGCTTTGACACCAATGGCCCGGTACATGGCCCCGGTATCGAGATACAAGATGCCGAGCTTTTCGGCGACACGGCGGGCGATGGTGCTTTTCCCTGCTCCAGCCGGACCATCGAGGGCAATCGCATAAGCCATGGTCAATCCTCCCGGATCCGGTCGCTGTCACCCTTGTCATACACGTCATACTCATCCCAGATCCGCTCCAGTTTTTCTAGAGTCTGGGCAACGTGCTCCTGGCGGCGGTAGCCGATGGCGGCGATCAGGGCATTGATGACACTCAGGGGGGCCACCAGCGAGTCGACGAACGACATCATGTCGCTGGGTGCCATCAGGCAGACATCGGCATTGTCAGCAATCGGTGTATTGCTCTTGTCAGTCAGGGCGATCACGGTCGCTCCGGTCGAGCGGGCAAATTTCATGGCCTTGATCGTCCGCTTGGAATAGCGCGGGAAACTGATGCCGATCACGACATCACTTTCGCCGACGGACAAGATCTGTTCGAACATTTCACTGACGCTGGTGGTATGGACCAGACGGATGTTGTCAAAAATCAAATTGAAATAGAAGCCCAGGAAGGATGCCAGGGGCGCCGAGCTGCGAACACCCAGGATGTAGATGCGCCGGGCACCGAGAATCAAATTGACAGCCTGGTCAAAGGACTTGCGGTCAATCCGTTCCAGGGTGCGCTTGAGCTTATCCATGTCAGAATGCAGGACTGCCCCGAGGATGTCTTCATGGACAGCGAGCTTGGCCGAGGCGCGCAAGCGCTGGACAGACGTGAGCTTTTCCTTGAGTTCTTCTTGCAGGACTTTCTGGAAATGGGGATAGCCTTCAAAGCCCAGCTCCATGGCAAAACGGACGACGGTCGATTCGCTGACTCCGACCTCATCGCCGATCCGGGCTGCGGTCAGATAGGCTGCCTGATCATAATGATTGAGAATATACTGGGCAATCGCCCGTTGGCCCTTGCTCATGGTGCCGATGCTCGTTTCAATCCGATTCATCAGGCTGCTGCCAGATCCATCCATGCGCGTATCCTTCCTGCTTTCGTGTTTTCACCAATTATAGGTAATCGTTTGCAAGTAAGCAACCGAAATCCGTCATTTCGAGGCTCTGGGATTCAGGCTTCGCTGTTTTCCAGTGCGGTGCGTTCAGCCTGGTCAGGTTCCGGCAGGAAGCTGGCCACCAGCTGGTCGATGGTCACTTGCTTGTCATCCGCATGTCCGGAAGCATCTTCCAGCGAGCGTTCCAGATCGCGCAAGGTCCCGTACATCATCATCTCCATGGGGGGCAGCTCGCTGACCGAGCCCAGGCCAAAGTCGAGGAGGAACTGCTCGGTCGTGGCAAACAAAGTTGGCCGCCCGGGGGCATCGAGCGTCCCGACTTCACAGACAAAATTGCGTTCGATCAGGCGGCTGATGATGCTGTCACTGTTGACACCACGCACAGCTTCGACCTGGGCCCGGGTGACAGGCTGGTTGTAGGCGATGATCGCCAGCGTTTCATAAGCCGGCTGGGACAAGGGCGGACGGTGCCGGGGCTGGTAAAGCCGCTCCAGGACCGAGAGCTGGCCGGGTTTGGTAGCCAGCTGGTACTTGCCCTCAGCCTGGCGCAGGAAAATCCCGCGGCGCCGGTCGTGGAGCATGGTTTCGGCCATCTTGTCCAAGATCGG
>SABL01000047.1 GCA_009928985.1 Clostridia bacterium | reverse complement strand
CATCATCCAGTCAGAATCTCTGTGGGTGGTGAACAAGAACCGTTTTTACAGAGTGGGCAGTTGGGGGTTTTCGCTGATTGCTTCGCTTAACTGGGCCGGGGAGCGTTCATGGAAGACCTTCTGCCAGGATTTGAGCAGATTTTCCGGTGTGATGACGATGGGCTCAACGCCGATGAAGGAGGGAACTGGCTTGTTGATCAGAGCGTTTGCAGCGGCCAAAGCCATGGCCTGACCCTGCTCATAGGGTGTCTGGGCGCTTAAAACTTTGACCATGCCACCTTTGGCCATGTTCAGGGCGACCGGATATTCAAGATCGGCTGTGGCAATGGCGATATCGGTATGCCCCAATTCGGTCAACGCGGACATGGCCATCATGGCCGGGCCCTCCCAGGAAATATACAGACCTTCGATTTCGGGGTATTTGCCAAACAATTCCAAGGTGCGATCGTAGGCGTTTTCTTCATTGGAGAAATAATACGAAGCGACAATCTGGAGTTCGGGATACTCCTCGACCAGGATCTGTTCGGCCGCTTTATCTCGCTGGTTGGTAGCATAAAAGTCGGCCCCGTGCTTGAGGAAGGCAATCTTGCGCTTGTTGTGATGGCGCATATAATCGCCCAGCCCACGGCCGATGCTGCGGCCGTAAGAGCGCTCATTGACCGAGACGCAGGTGACATAGTCATCGATAGTCAGACCGCTCGGAACATTGGTGATCAGAACCAGCTTGGTCTTGCTCTGGGCGATCTTCTTGAAAACAGGTGCGGTTTTGATGTTGTCGGTAGGCAACGTGATGATCACATCCGGCTCGAAAGACAGAAGACTTTCCAGCTGCTTGCTCTGCATTTCGGGATCGAAATGAGCGTCGGTAACCGCCAGAATCGAGATGCCCAGCGAACTGAAGATGTCCTTGATGCCCTGTTCGTGCAAGCGCATCCAGGCTTTACCTGTGTAGTGGAACGCAATCGCGGCTTTATAGTGGCCGGACTGGATCACCTTTTTATCGGCATCGGAAAGCAGCAGCACATCCGGGGAAACGGCTTTTTCGCCAAAAGGTCCGCGTCCGATCCCGTAAGTTGAATTGCGCACGCGCAGCTCAGTTGGCACGATTTCTGTTCGACGGATGGACTTTTTCTTGCTGGATTCATTGGGCTCAGCAGCTTCGAGTTCGATCTGTTCGAGCAAGCTTTGGACCGCCAACTCTCCGATCCTGGCAATGTCTTGGGCAACCGTCGTGATCGGCGGATTTAAAAAGGGTGCCCAGTCAAAGTCGTTAAAGCCTACGACGGATAGTTCCTGAGGGCAACTGATGTTATTCGCGTTGATGTATTTGATCACGGAAAGGATGGTCAGGTAATTGGCGGCAAACACCGCGGTTGGCGGATTCGGAGCCGTCATAAGCTGGCGCATGGCTGCGAAAACCTGCTCTTCGGACACACGCTCGGTGAGGACAAAATCTTCTGGAAGTTCAATGCCGTTATCCTTTAAAGCCTTGCGGTAGCCTGCAATACGGTCAAGATTCGACTCGGATAATTTATTACCGCAAATCATGGCGATTTTTTCGTGGCCGCTGCGGATCAGGTGTGTCGTAGCTTTGTACGCTCCGCCTGAGTTGTCTGACAGCACGATGTCACAATCCAGGCCGCTGAGATGAGAGCCAATACAAACGACGGGAATCTTCAGGGTTTTAAGCATCCTGGAGACGGCTTGCTCAATCTGGTCTGGTCCGGGCAAGAAAATCAGCCCGGCAGCATTGTTGCTGGAAAAGAGCAGGTGACTAAGTAAATCAAAATGTTCTTCAGCATCATGGTAATCGGCTGAAACAAAGACAAATCCTGCTGCTTCGACCAACGATTCACAAAAACGGATGATCTGGCGCTGAAAAGGATTCTGAATATCGGAGGTGAGCATGACAATGTAGCGAAGATCAGATGGAATCTGCAGGGTCTTGGATTTTTTCACGACAAAATTCGGCGGATATTCCAGTGAGTTGATTGCATCCTCCACCCGTTTGACAAGCTCTGGACTGACATAACGGGTTTTATTGACAACGTGCGACACGGTGGCCACAGAGACGCCCGCAAGCCGGGCGACATCACTGATGGTTGACATGCTTGCTACCTCGATCTCAAATTTTTCTGGATTTGTCTCAAGTCTATCGTTTTCGGGAGGGGGTGTCAACGTTTTTGTAAAATATATAAAAATGACTGATATGATGCTGACTCATGGGCTTGAACAACGCAAAAAGACTGATATTCCAAGCTTTTCCGGTGAAAAAGAACCTGCCGGCATAGCCGCAAGAAGCCATGAAGGGTCTGGTTCAAAGATTTATATTTTTATATATTTATCTAATTTAGAAACTTTTATCGAAAACGCTTAAATCTGTTGACTCTTTGCGCGCGCGGATGTATGATTTAATCATAACATTACGTAAATTTATTTAAATTAATATTTGGAGGCTGATATGAAAAAATTGAACGTTGGAATCATTGGTGCTGGCTTTATGTCCAAAGCTCATTCCATGGCCTATGCGGCGATGCCGATGTTTTTCTGGCCCGCACCAGCCATTCCGGTCCGTGCCATTCTGGCCGATATTAATGAAAAGACTGCCGCCGAAGCAGCTGCCCGATTCGGTTATGAACGTTCAACTGGTGACTGGCGGACAATTATCGAGGATCCATCAATCGATATCGTCGATATCGCCACCCCTAACGACAGCCACGCCGAGATTGCCATTGCAGCAGCCAAGGCAGGAAAACACATCCTGTGTGAAAAACCAATAGCTCGGACGACTGAGGAAGCCCTGCTGATGTTAGAAGCTGTCCGAAAGACTGGCGTGACCAATATGCTCGCGTTTAATTACCGGAAAACCCCGGCCATCGCCTATGCCAAAAAGCTGATCCAGGAAGGGGAGATCGGTCAGGTCCGGAATTTCCGGGCTACTTACCTGCAGGACTGGTCAGCCGACCCGAATGCCCCGCTCTCCTGGCGTTTTCAAAAGGATATCGCTGGAAGTGGTGCTCTCGGCGACATCGGTACCCATGTCATCGATATTGCCCGCTACCTGGTTTCCGATATCGCGGAAGTCTCCTCTCTGGTCAAAACGTATATCGGCGAACGCCCGGTTCAAACCGGTGGACTTGACACTCTCGGTACCGCCAAGATGGGTGGTTCGGTCCAGAAGGGCATCGTTGATGTGGATGATGAGATCACGACGTTGCTAAAATTTGATACTGGAGCCATTGGATCACTCGAAGCAACGCGCAACGCTTGGGGGCGCAACAATTTCATCACCTTGGAAATCCACGGCGAAACCGGTTCGATCTACTTCAATTACGAGCGACGCGACGAACTCCAGGTTTGCTTCTCGAACGACCCGGCTGACCGCAAAGGCTTCAGAACCATCTACACGGGTCCCGCCCATCCGAATGGCGCCGCTCTTTGGCCGATCCCGGCTCTCGGCATCGGCTACAGCGAAACCAAAATCATCGAGTGCTACGATTTCTTCGACGCCGTCGTCAACAACAAGAGATGCGAGCCTGATTTCGAAGACGGTTACCGCATCTCGCAGATCTGCGACGCAATCCTCACATCTGCCGCCACAAGCCAATGGGTTAATACTCGCAGCTGATACTTCCGCCCTGGCTCATACAGTTTAAACTCAACCGGTGCCCCAGCGGGCCAACCATCAGGAGATGACCATGCAATTTGGATTTGTCAGTGCCATCCTGGCCGAAAAAAGCTATGAAGAAGTGATCGACTTTGCCGCCGACCAAGGATTTTCCTGCGTCGAAATCATGTGCTGGCCCGTAGGCAAAGCCGAACGACGCTATGCCGGTGTGACCCACATCGATGTCGACGACCTGGATGACCAGAAGTCGGCTGCGATCCTGCAATATGCCATCGAACGAAAGGTCAGCATTTCTTCACTGGGGTACTACCCTAATCCGCTCGATGCTGATCTGGAGAAGCGCCTGACGTATATCCGTCACCTCGAGAAAATGATCACTGCTGCAGCCCGGCTGGGAATCAACCGGATCACGACCTTTATTGGCAAAGATCCGCAGAAGACACTGGACGAGAATTTCGACTTGTTCGTTCAAGTCTGGAAACCCTTGATCCAGATGGCGGAAGAGAATAATGTCCAGGTTGCCATCGAGAATTGCCCCATGTACTTCACCATGGACCAGTGGCCCGGTGGTTTGAACCTGGCCACCACGCCAGCGATGTGGCGCCGGATGTTCGCAGCCATTCCCAGCCCCTGTTTTGGCCTGAATTATGATCCGTCCCACTTGGTCTGGCAGCAGATGGACTATATCCGCCCGATCTATGAGTTTAAAGACCGCCTCTTTCATGTCCATTTCAAGGACATCAAGATCTACCGCGACAAACTCAACGATGTGGGTGTCCTGGCCACGCCGCTGGAATACATGTCGCCGAAACTTCCCGGGCAGGGTGATGTCGACTGGGGCCAATATGTCTCGGCCCTGAATGATGTCCGTTATCAGGGCCCGGCTTGCATCGAAGTCGAGGATAAGGCCTATGAAGCCAGCACGGCTGATTGCGAGCGCGCCTTGCTGACCAGTCGCAATTACCTCCATCAATTCATCTGATGATTGCCGGCAAGAGGGAATAGTATGATTGAAATCATTGCCAAAGGTACATTTAAGCCAAACTGTGTCGAGATTTTCAAGCAACTGGCTCATGAAATGATCGTAAAAACCCGCCAGGAGTCTGGCTGCGTTTTCTATCAACTCTGCCGCGATGCCTCTGATCCCAACACATTCGTCTTTGTCGAAACCTGGCATGACCAGGCGGCAATTGATGCCCACAACCAGTCACCGCATTTCACAACCATTGTGCCTCAGCTTGCGGATTTGCTTGCCGAACCGATGGAAGTCAAACTTTATACAATCATCGAGTGAAAATTTAAATGATTACCCCGATTCCAAACACAAACAAGAAATAACTAACAAGTGTGGCGATGAAGTTGTTCATAAGTCCCTCTTTCAAATGGAATTATCGAAATGGCTTAGCGCCTATGAAGATTTGATAGAGCTCGTGGATGTTCATAACCATCTGATCTGCTGCCAGATGCTTTGATCAAATTTGTGCTTGACGTGCTTGTTGAGATCTATTTGATCAGTGAATCCACGTTCATTCGGCCGTAAAAGATTCGACTAATTTCAACGATTTTTTCCGGTTCGATCACTGTATAGAAGACGAGATAGTTGTTGACAGGGCTGTGTGCAAGCTGTTGTTCCAACGTTAGCTTCATCTGCCACCAACATGAAAAGAGCCAGGGCAGCGCCTGGCTCAGTTTTTCCTTGCTGGACCCGGACATCAGCATTGATATTCAGGGCGGAGGTTCCTCGTTTTGCTTTCACAAAACAGGGGATCCACTCGAGGCGAGCGAATTCCCTGTTTGATGCTGTGTTCCTAAACCGGTCCGATGGTAGCAGTTAGATATTTCTAATCAAGTTTCGATGCTTCTTCAAGGGCTCGTTCAAATTCTTCATCGGTCATGATTTGTGGCTCATAATCAGTTGCGCTGAGTTTCTCATAGAGACCAACGAATGCCACCAAGTGACTGTAGGAACCTTCACAGAGATTTGCATACACTTTATCGAGCTGAGCTTCATCTGTTTCTTCCATGGCGTGCCAGAGATCAAGAATATCAAATTCTTCGATGTAACCACCGACAAGGAATGCCTCTGCCTCACTGATCACTCCCCGCTCAATCAAAGAGGTGTACAGATCGCTGATCTCAAGAACGGAAAACTCACCGATGCCCTGCAAAGCTGGATCAGCCAGACCATAGCGATTGAGCAGCTTAAGGATTGCATCCATGTGATTCTGTTCACTGGCCGAGATATTATCAAAAATCTGGGTGTCGTAGGATTCAGCCAAGGTCAGGTAGACGTCACGAGCTAATTTTTCTTCTTCGCGAATGAAAAGCAGACGCGATGTTTCTGATTCATCCAGTGGTTCAGCGGGGGCCGCAAAAACTGCTATTGGATTGGCAAGCATCGCTGTTGCTAGTCCGAATACCAACAAGATCATCTTAAACGTACGTTTCAATGTCAACACCCCATTCCAAATGTAGAACGATCAATTTTCCGGTTTAGACAGCTACCATACTATACGTAAGGTGTGCTCTTTTTCGGGTCCGTTTCGGATGATTCAAACAGAATTATTATACATGTCAATCCGTTAAATTTAATTGTTAAAATCGTAATCTCTGGTGGTAAAATGGAATTGAAGAACTCAGTTTTTTAAGAGCACACCAGCATATCTTTGATTTGGAATATCGTCGATTCAGACGATCATAGCTCAGTCCATAGACCGTCCATTCGGCCTTGATCTTTTTCTTGGTACAGGATCGATCTGATCTGATTTGAAACTCAAATCATCAGACCAGACCGAGAGGAGGTTAAGTCTATGCACAGCTACCCTATGATTACCCACAAATCACGAAAATTAATCGTATGTATCTTGGTTCTTTCTGTTTTGGTATTGGCTCCGGGCTCTATTGCCACCGCCGCTGGCAGCGGGGGGCTTGTGACACTCACAGTCACTGTTTCAGGTTTAGCTGACGCAAGTGATATTGCAGTCACTGCCGAGAAAGAAATCGATGGGGTTCCGACATTCTTCACCGGCACAACAGACTCAGACGGAGTAGCAATTCTCAAAATTCCTTTTGGCGGTACAGTGCATGTAACAGGTGAACCGGTCTCAGGATTTTTGACACCATCCGTTGACGTCACTTTGCGGCAGCTGAAGGGCAATCTGAGTGTTTCCTGTGTGCTTGCATACGAGGATGCGCAAGACGATATACCTGTTGCAGGCGTATCTGTCAAACCGGAAATCCAATCCCTTTTTGTTGGCCAGACAGTCCAACTTGAGAAGACGATTGAACCGCCCAATGCAACCAACCAGGATGTGGACTGGTCGTCTGACCATTCTGAAGTCGCTTTTGTTGATGGGAATGGCTTAGTGACGGCTGTAGCAGGGGGTACTGCCACCATAACCGCTACTACGGTCGAGGGGGGGTTGTCTGATTCCAGTGTGATTTCTGTTCTGGTCATTGAAAGTGTGAATGCACTGGCTGAAATGGCTGCAGCCCCTGGATCGATTCTTGCGCTTCCGCAAACAGTCACTGCAAACTTGAGTGGCGGCGGAACTTACCCAGCCATTGTTTCGTGGGAACTGCCCGCTTTGGCAGAAAATGCAACGATTACACGAGTGGAAGGTATCCAATATCTATCACTTGAAGCTGATGCAACAGGCTCGTATGCATTGATAGGTGATGTCGAATTTACGACTGTCACTGCAACATTGAACATCGAAGTCTTAATGACACCGGTCATCCCCATTGAGACAGCTAGCCTTAGCACGGACACCCTCGCCTTGTTTATTGGCCTTGACCGGGACACCGCTATACTGACACTGAATGTTGTTCCTGAAGCCGCTGATACGAGTTCATTGATCTGGCGGAGTTCAAACGAATTGGCTGTCCAGATTGATTCCATCTCACCAGACAAAAGAACAGCCACAATCAGGGGCGTTGCTCCCGGCGAAGCGACGATCAGTGTTTTGCTCCCTGCTTCACCAGAAGAAACGCTTGACACTTGCCTGATCTCAGTCGCACCTGATCCCTTGTTGACAGACCCTGCCTATATCGTCGCCACATTAGCTGATGATCCGGCTCCGGTCGATCAATTCGATGATAGAGAAGATGTCTATATCCGGTGCTACGATTTGCCGGATGGCAACTATCACATCAGAGTTACAGATAAGGGCAACAGAGCGCCGCTTGGCACAGGTGAAGTTGAAGTGACAGGAACAGATTCAGACCAGGATGGTGTGATGGAATTTCTGTATAATCTCTTTTTTGAAACAGGATTCGATTTAACCAGCAATTACTCCGTGTCCTATTTCATCGAAATGAGTACAGATGCTTCATTCCCAGCTGGAGATGATGAGGAAACGGGCCTTCCAAAGACATTTGTCGACAATTTCAAAATTACATCTCCTGTACCGACTCTGCCCAAGGAAGATGTCAATGTCCTTGTTCAGGAAATAATAAATGGTGTTGCAGCGTTGCCCTCGGCAAGCATCGTCGGCAAGCATGTCATCCTTTGCCGTGAAATAGATTTGGGAACAGCTGCCGAATATAAGGATTACATTGTGCAATATGGACCAGAAGGCCACCCTGTCTTTTCTGATGAAGTCAAACTGATCGGACATGTTGGAGAAAACGGCTGGGTTGATTGGGACATCCCGAAGGAAACGATCAAAATCGGTGGGTATATCCTGTTGATCGAGCTGCCAGGAGGGTATGTATCCAATCTCAATTTGCCAAATCCTGAAACAGACGACGGTTCGTTGCTGAAAGAAGTTCATATTACCAGGAAGACTCCTGTCTATCGGACAATTAACGTTTCCAACCAGGGAACACCGTAAATCGCAGAACCTGGATATCCGATTTGGTGGACGACGCCAAGCTTTTGCTTGGCGTCGTTACAGGATAACCAGGTTCTTTTCACAAAAATTCTGCTTTTGCATCCATCGAAGTATCGGAGGCGCTGTTTATGGCCGGGTCATGTGATTGTTCAGAACTGCAAGCCGATCAACAGGCGCAGTTCGATTTGCTTAGCCAAGTGATTCAAAATTACGAAAAGAAAGACAGCAACCTGATCCAGATCCTGCACATGGCGCAGGCGATTTTTCCATATCTCTCCGATGATGTCCTCCATTTCATTGGTGAAGAAATGGATTTGCCACTGTCGAAAATCCATGGTGTTGTATCCTTCTATTCCTATTTCGAGACCCGGCCGCATGGCCGCCACACCATCCAGGTCTGCCTTGGAACGGCTTGCTATGTCCGAGGCGGAACCAAGGTGCTGGACAATCTGAAGAAGACTCTGAATATCGAAGTCGGTGAAACCTCGACCGATGGGAGGTTCACCCTTGAAGTCAAGCGCTGTTTCGGTTCCTGTGGCCTGGCTCCGGCGGTTGCAATTGACAATGTCATCCATAAACGAGTGAACGCTAACAAATTGCAGGAAATTCTGAACCAATATCCATAAGGAAAGGGGGACTGGGCATGTCTGGACAGTCTGCCAATTGGATCCGTTCCGCCGATGATCTCGCGCATATCCGGAATGCTTTTTTCGATAGCCAGGATCAGTATTCCCGGTCCATCCTGATCTGCAGTGGTGCTGGATGCATTTCCTGTGGCAGCAACAGGATTCATGAGACCCTGGTTGAAGAACTGGAAAAGGCAGGCATCCGCAACTGCACTCTGGTCAAACTAACCGGCTGCATGGGCATTTGTGATGCCGGCCCCGCCATGATCATCAATCCCGGAAATGTTTTCTACTGCAAACTGACCGTCGAAGCCGTGCGTGAAATTGTCCAGTCCCATTTGCTCAAGGGACAGGTGGCTGAACAGTTCTGCTATGTTGACCGGAAAACAGGCAAACGGATTGTCCGGTTGGACGATATAGACTATTTCAGTCGCCAGCTAAAAATCGTCCTGGCCAACTGCGGCAAAATCGACTATGGCCAGCTAGATGAATATATTGCCCATGGTGGGATCACCGCCCTATGCAAAGTCCTGAACGAAATGACACCTGGGCAAGTGATTGAAACAGTCCGGCTGTCCGGCCTGCGCGGGCGCGGCGGCGGTGGATTTCCCACGGGTATGAAATGGGCTTTGGGGCACCAATCTTCCAGCGATCAAAAATACATCATCTGCAATGCGGATGAAGGCGACCCAGGTGCTTTCATGGATCGCAGTCTGCTCGAGGGGGATCCCTATGTCGTGCTTGAAGGCTTGACTATCGGAGGCTATGCCATTGGCGCCAGCAAGGGCTACATCTACATCCGGGCGGAATACCCACTGGCAATCGAACGTCTGACCCACGCAATCAATCAATTGCGCAATGTCGGCTTGCTCGGGGAGCACCTGTTTGATACGGATTTCTCCTTTGATGTCGAAATCCGGATTGGTGCGGGCGCCTTTGTCTGTGGTGAAGAAACAGCGTTGATGAACTCGGTCCAGGGCCAACGCGGCGAGCCCTGGCAAAAGCCGCCGTTCCCGACAGAAAAAGGATTGTTCGGCAAACCCACAGTCATCAACAATGTCGAAACATTGGGCAATATCCCGGCCATCATCCGCAATGGCAGCGACTGGTTTTCCGGAATTGGCACTGACAAGAGCAAGGGGACAAAGGTCTTCGCTTTGGCCGGCGATGTCAAGAACACCGGTATCGTTGAAGTGCCGATGGGCATTTCACTCGGGGACATTCTCTTTGATATCGGCGGCGGCATCCCGAATGGCAAGAAATTCAAAGCCGCCCAGACTGGCGGCCCGTCCGGAGGCTGCCTGACCAAGGCACACCTCAACACTCCAGTTGACTACCAGTCCCTGGTTGACCTTGGAGCGATCATGGGATCGGGCGGTTTGATCTGCATGGATGAGGATACTTGCATGGTCGATGTGGCCAGGTTTTTCATGGACTTTGTCCAAGATGAATCCTGCGGTAAATGTGTGGCCTGTCGACTAGGCACTCGCCGAATGTTGGATATCCTTGAACGAATCACCCAAGGCCAGGGCCAGGAGGGTGATGTCGAGCGGTTGATCGAGCTGGGTGAGACGGTCAAAGCGACAGCCTTGTGCGGTCTGGGCCAGACAGCCCCGAATCCGGTTCTCAGCACGATCAAATATTTTCGGGATGAATATGATGAGCATATCCGGGACAAGTATTGCCGGGCAGGTGTCTGCTCATCGCTGTATTTGGCACCTTGCTCCAATGCATGTCCCGCAGGTGTCAATGTGCCAGGGTACATTGCCCTGATCGCAGCTGGCAGACCCAAACAAGCCTATGACCTGGTCATGCAGGAAAATCCATTTCCTTCGGTCTGTGGCAGGGTTTGCACGCATCCCTGCGAAAGTCGCTGCCGCCGAGCCCAGGTGGATGAACCCTTGGCGATCCGTGACCTGAAACGGTATGCTGCCGACGAGGCATTCAAGAACGATACGCCCAAGGTTGATCTGGTTTTCCCCAAGAAGGGCAAGACTGTTTCCATCATTGGTGGCGGCCCGTCCGGATTGACCTGCGGCTACTATCTGGGACGCCTGGGCTATGATGTTACCGTTTATGAATCCCAGCCTGAAGCCGGCGGGATGCTGGCTTATGGAATCCCTGAATACCGGCTGCCCAGGAAGATGCTGGTTAAGGAAATCGATGCGATCCGGCGAGTTGGCATTCAGATCAGGACGGGCGTGGAAGTCGGCAAGGATATCGACTTCGATACGATCCGCGACCAATCCGAAGCGGTCTATATTGCCACGGGGACTCAGCGTTCGCGAAAAATCGGCTTGCCTGGTGAAAACCTGCCGAATGTCTATCATGGCATGGATTTTTTGCGCGATATCAATTTGGGCCGTCCGGTTGACGTCACTGGCATCGTTGCTGTGATTGGCGGAGGCAGCACGGCATTCGATGCAGCCCGGACAGCTTTGCGTCTGGGCGCAGCTGAAGTTCACGTGCTCTATCGCCGGTGCATTTCAGATATGCCTGCCGAACCGCGGGAAATCAGTGAAGCGGTCGAAGAGGGTGTCATCATCCATGAACTGGTCGTACCACTGGCTCTAACGGGCAACCTGAAGGTTGAAAAAATCGTTTGTCAGCAAATGAAACTCCAGGGATTTGATGAAGAAGGCCGCCGTCAGCCAGTCGAAATTTCCGGAACCCAGGTCGAATTTCCAGTCGATCTGGTGATTCCTGCCGTCAGTCAGTATTCAGATCTGCCGTTCGTACGCCCGGATGAAATTGAAATGACCAGCCTGGGGACTTTTGTGATCAAGGGCAAGACATTCAAAACGACATTGCCAGGTGTTTTCGCCGGTGGTGATGTGGTCCGGGGATCGGATATCGTCATTGCGGCTATTGCCGACGGCAAGAAGGCCGCTCAGTCGATTGACCAGTACCTGGGTGGTGATGGCCTGCTGAACAAAGGGGAACCCATCGAAATTCCTGCTGCAGAGGACGATGACGAGTTGCTCGAACATGGCAGGTTTGCCATGAAATACTTGGATCCCAAGGTTCGGAAACAGAGCTTTGCTGAAGTCGCGCAAGGTTTCCACAAGCTCGATGCGATTGCCGAAGCCATGCGCTGCCTGCGTTGTGACCGGCGCTGAAGGAATGGAGATGATGGCATGATTCATCTATCGATCAACGGTCAGATCGTCGAAGCTCAAGCTGGCCAGACAATTTTGGAAGTGGCCAGGGCCAACAAGATCTTGATCCCGACCTTGTGCCATTTCAACCAGCTGCATGCAATCGGTTCCTGCCGGATTTGCTCGGTGGAGGTTGCCGGATCAAAGACCCTGATGGCCGCCTGCGTGACGCCTGTGTCCGATGGAATGGTTGTCTTGTCGCATACAGCCAAAGTCCGGCAGATGAGGAAAGTCCTCTACGAATTGATGCTCTCGGATCATCCGGCAGACTGTCTGCATTGCGACCGCAATGGGTGTTGCGAATTCCAGGATTTGGGCGAAGTACTGCAGGTCAAAGAGTCCCGCTTTGTTGGCAAGCGGTCGAAAAGTGCCATTGATGACAGCAGTCCGGCCATTGTCCGGGATACAACCAAATGCATTCTTTGCCGGCGCTGTGTTTCCACATGCAACGAAGTTCAAGGTGTAGGTGCCTTGAATGCCCAGAACAGAGGTTTCGCAACAGAAATCGGACCTGGCGGCCGAGAGCGTCTGGGAACAGCTGTCTGCACCTATTGCGGCCAATGTACAACAGTTTGTCCGGTCGATGCCCTGCATGAAAAAGATTCAGTCACTGCTGTCTGGCAAGCTTTGAGTGATCGGTACAGAAAGACGATCGTGCAGACTGCTCCAGCGGTCCGTGCGGCGCTCGGTGAGGAATTTGGTCTGGCTCCGGGGACCCTGGTTACGGGGAAGATGGTCAGCGCTTTGCGACAATTGGGTTTTCAGGTTGTTTTCGATACCAATTTCACGGCTGACTTGACGATACAAGAAGAGGGATACGAATTGCTCTCACGTCTTGCTGCACTGGCGAAGCAGCAAGGCCGGATTGATGATCGTCAGCTGGCTGCCCTGGGTCTGCCGCATCATCTGCCGGATCCGGTCCTCCCGATGATAACAAGCTGCAGTCCTGGTTGGATCAAGTACGCAGAACATTTTCATGGCGATCTGCTGGCCCATCTTTCAACCTGTCGATCGCCGCACATGATGCTGGGTGCATTGACCAAAACCTGGTATGCCCAGAACAATGGACTGGATCCAACCGAACTATATGTTGTTTCGATCATGCCTTGCACCGCCAAAAAATTTGAGATCACTCGGCCGGAACTTAAGACGTGTGGACTGGAAACGGTCGATGCAGTCTTGACCACCCGCGAACTGGCGCGGATGATCCGGGAAGCCGGGATCGACTTTGCCAATCTGCCAGATTCACCGTTTGACTCGCCGATGGGAGAATCAACAGGAGCCGCGGCGATTTTCGGCACGACTGGCGGCGTCATGGAAGCTGCTCTGCGCACCGTCTATGAAGTCGTCACCAGCCGGCCCTTGCCGTTTGAAAACCTCCATGTCCAGCCCATTGTCGGTTTGGACCGTATCAAGACCGCTTCCATCCGGTTCGAAAATGTCCTGCCGGCCTGGTCGTTCCTGGAAGGAATCGAGGCGTCCATTGCGGTGACGAGCGGGCTGTCCGGGGCGAGTCAGCTGATGGATGAAATTGAATCTGGGACCAGTCCTTACGTATTCATCGAGGTCATGGGCTGCCCTGGCGGTTGCTTGTCAGGAGGCGGCCAGCCCCGCCCGACAACCCCGGAAATCCGCCAGTTGAGACTTCAGGCAATCTATCGCGAGGATGAAGGCAAACCCTTGCGCAAGTCTCACGATAATCCGGACATCAGGAAACTCTATGAGGTGTTTCTTGGCCAACCGGGTTCGCAGCTGGCCCATGAGCTTCTCCATACGACTTATCAGCGACGAAACAAAATTTGAAAAGGTGACGCCGAAACTGGGTCATACAACTCTTCCGCTTAGCATTCAGCAGCAAATATCTGGATGATCGCGCTGGATTTACACCCTGTCATGTTTTTGATACGATAAACTGCGCGCGGCAACCTGATGTTTTCTTTCGTGACTTTTGGGCGATGTCAGTGCTGCTCTGCACCTGTGAAGTTGAAAGGTTGGCGCATGAATCGATTCAAACTGGATATTTTGCGCAGGCGAAGCCTGATTAAACTGGTCTGTATGATGCTGGTCAGCACAGGTGTCGCATTGCTCGCTGGCTGTAGCCAGGAGCAGAAGGCGCACCAGATCATTGTCGCTGGTTCGACGTCGGTCCAGCCTTTTGCAGAAATCCTCGCAGAGGAATACATGAAATTACACCCGGATATCAGCATTGACATTCAAGGCGGCGGGTCCTCCTCCGGAATCAAGGCGGCCTTGTCCGGTACAGCCGCGATCGGAATGTCTTCGCGCGACCTCAAGGGCGATGAGCAGTCTCTCTGGTCAGCAGAAATAGCCCGGGATGGCCTGGCGATCATCGTTCATCCGGACAATACGGTCGCTGAGCTGACGAGTATGCAGGTCCAGGACATCTATATCAAAGCAGTGGATAACTGGGCACAACTCGGCGGTCAGGATGGCAACATCCACCTCTTTACCCGCGAAGAGGGTTCGGGCACTCGCGATGCTTTCGTCAGCCTCGCAATGGACAACGCGGATGTCACCCCCAAAGCCATGGTCCAGGACTCCAATGGTGCCGTCCGGCAGCTGGTGGGCGACGATCCGGGTGCGATCGGTTATATTTCATTGGGCCTTGTCAACGAACAGGTCAAGCCGGTTGTTCTGGACGGGGTGGCGGCAAGTCACGCAAACATCATCAATGGCTCCTACAAGCTCTCCCGTCCGTTTCTGTTTGTTGCAAATGGAGACCCAGAAGGCATCGTCAAGGATTTCATCGATTTTGTCCTGTCTGAAGAAGGCCGCCAGATCCTGACCCGCGAGGGCCTGGTCACTCGGGGTGCGGAGGTGCAGCCATGAAACGCCTGCTCGACAAACTGCCGGGATTCATTTTTCTTCTGATCGCTTTGTCCGCCTTGTCAGCGCTGGCTCTGATCATTGTTTTTATATTTTATGAAGGCATCCCGATCATGACCAAAGTTGGCCTGGGCCAGTTTGCCTTGGGGATGTCCTGGGCGCCGGGCAAAGGTGAATTTGGTATCCTGCCGATGATCATCGGCACGGTTTCAGTCACCCTCGGCGCAGCCGTCCTGGGCGTACCCGTTGCGATTTTGACCAGTGTTTTTCTGACAGAATTTGCGCCAGCTGCTGTCAGCCGGATTGTCCGCCCGGCGATTCAGCTGCTAGCAGGGATTCCGTCGGTTGTCTATGGTTTCTGGGGCCTGACGTTCATTGTCCCCTACATCCGTCGCTGGATTGGTGGCCCGGGCCTTTCGGTCCTGGCTGGCTCGGTGATCCTGGCCATCATGATTCTGCCGACCGTCATCAGCATCACCGAGGTGTCGCTCCTGGCCCTGCCGCGAACTTACAAGGAAGGCTCTCTCGCCATCGGTGCGACACAGTGGCAAACGGTCTGGTCCGTCCAGCTTCCGGCGGCCAGGTCAGGTATCATGGCGGCGGTCATACTCGGCATCGGCCGCGCAGTCGGCGAAACCATGGCTGTCATCATGGTCCTGGGCAATGCTGTTGCCCTGCCCGAATCGATCCTGGACCCAGCTCGAACCCTGACGACTAATATCGGCATCGAGATGGGCTATGCTTCGGGCGACCATCAGCAGGCCCTGTTTGCCACCGGCATCGTTCTCCTGGTCATCGTGATGAGTTTGAATTCCATTGCCCAGGCAACTTTGAAAAGGAGTCAACGCTGATGCGGCTCAATCCAAAAACAACGCAATTCCTGGCCAAAGGTGTGATCTGGGGATCGGCTCTGTTGGTAATTGTCTTGTTGCTCTTCATTCTGCTCTTTGTCCTGATCAAAGGCGTCCCGACCCTGAGCTGGCAATTTTTAACTGAAAATCCCCGCGACATGGGCCGTTCGGGTGGTATTTTCTCGACCATCGTCAGCACGATTCTGGTTACACTGGTTTCTGTCGCAGTCGCCACCCCATTTGGCGTGGGCACGGCGCTGTATTTGACCGAATTTACGCGGGAAGGGCTGGCGACCCGGATTATCCGATTCAGCGCCGACACGCTGGCAGCGATTCCCTCGATCGTCTATGGCCTGTTCGGCTTTATCTTTTTTGTCATTAACCTGAACATGGGCTGGTCGATCCTGTCCGGTGGCCTGACGATGGCGATGATGATTTTGCCGACGATCATCCGGACATCAGAGGAAGCGATCCTGGCGATTCATCCGCTCTATCGTGAAGTCAGCTTTTCCCTGGGCGGCACCAAGATGCAGACCATCCTCGGCGCCGTCCTCCCATCTGCCCTGCGGGGCATCATGACCGGGGTCATCTTATCCATCGGCCGTTGTGTTGCTGAGACTGCGGCGGTCATTCTCACGGCCGGATCTTCTCTCAGATTGCCAGAATCCGTTTTTTCACCCGCCCGGACCATGGCGGTTCACTTCTACATCCTGGTACGCGAGGGTATTTCCATGGAACGTGCCTACGGCACCGCAGCCGCTCTGATCCTTCTGATCCTGATCATCAATTTCGGAGCCAATATGCTGATCAATCGATTTGTGGCCAAGAACCACTGACAGGGGCAATATGACCGAGCAACCCAAAATCGCGATCCGCGATTTCAGCTTTTACTATGGCAAGCATCAGGCGATCCAATCGATCAACTTGGATATCCATGCGAACGAAATCTTTACACTGTTTGGCCCGGCTAACAGCGGTACCACGACGTTGCTGCGGGCTTTGAATCGTCTCAGTGATCTGGTTCCGGGAGTCAGAACGGAAGGGCAGATCCTGATCGATGGGCAAAGCATCCATGCGGAGGATGTGATTGTCACAGAACTGCGTCGCCGGGTCGGCATGGTCTTTGAAGAGCCAGTGCCGCTGCCAATGTCGATCTTTGACAACATTGCCTATGGGCCCCGGATGCGCGGCATTCACAATAGATCTGTGCTCGCGGAAAGGGTAGAAGAGTCGTTGAAACTGGCTGTTCTTTGGGATGAGGTCAAAGACCGGCTGCACACCTCTGCGCTGCGTTTGTCCGGTGGACAGCAGCAACGGCTCTGCATCGCCCGCATCCTGTCGCTTGGTCCGGAAATCATGTTACTGGACCGGCCCTGCGCGGCCCTGGATCCGATTTCGACAGCCAAAATCGAAGATTCCCTGGTCCTGCTCAAGGAAAAAGTCACCATCATCCTGATCCCGCATAACACCCAACAAGCCGTGCGCGTGGCTGACCGGGCTGGCTTCATGCTGATGGGGGAAATGGTCGAGCAGGGTCCTGCTGAACAACTCTTCACCATCCCGGAGGACAACCGGACGAGCGACTACATTACCGGCCGTTTTGGCTGATCCATTTATTTTCGCCCCTAAAGGGTATAAATGAGCGTGGAAAATACAAATAGCACCTGATCGGGTATAAATTCAATGAAAAACTTGAATTTATACCCGATCAGGTGCTGCTATTATGCTATGAGTATAATTGGCTACTATAT
>SABL01000046.1 GCA_009928985.1 Clostridia bacterium | reverse complement strand
TCCTCCTTTTGACTTTGTTTGACCTTTGTGATTTTCATTATAGTCACGGAAAATGAGCTTTCAAGTCACATAGGTTACAATAGTCAGGGAAGGTCAAAATATGTGCTGCGATTTGAAAACAGGGCCATGGAAATGATCTTTGCGATGTTTCAGATCGGCTTGAGTCTGCTAGAATAAAACCAGCTGCTATTAAAAATGGAACAATCGTGGTAGCAACTTGTCATCTTCTGTGACAAAGTCACAAAACGTATCTGCAGCAACTTACAACACCGCCTCAAACGTTTATGGTAAAAACGTACGCAATTTTTTCAGGTTGTGAAGGGGGTTATTTATGTTTGCAGAGGAATTTGCCAGTGTCCTGACGGCAGGCAAGAAGAAGGTCCACCTGTTGTCGACCAATTTGCCGGGCTATTTTGTCAGTGCGATGCTTGCCGGGATCTATGTCGGCCTGGGTATCATCCTGATTTTCACGGTTGGTGGGCTTCTGTCGGCGGAAGGGTCGCCGTGGGCGAAAACGGCAATGGGTGTTTCATTCGGCATTGCCTTGAGCCTGGTGATCATCGCTGGGTCAGAGCTTTTTACCGGAAACGTATTCGTCATGAGTGCGGGTCTCCTGAAACGCTCGGTATCCATTAGCAAGGCTCTGTGGTTGCTCCTGATTTCCTATCTCGGCAATCTGGCAGGTTCCGTGTTGCTGGCCGCTGTCTATTTTCTGACAGGCCTGTCGACTGGGCCGGTTGGTGAATTCATCGCCAAGGTCAGCGCTGCGAAAATGGGCCTGCCGGCAGGCCAGCTGTTTTTCCGCGGCCTGCTCTGCAATCTGCTGGTCTGCCTGGCGGTCTGGTCCTCATTCCGCTGCAAGGAAGAGATCGCCAAGCTGGTCATGGTCTTCTGGTGCCTGTTCGCTTTTATCACGTCCGGCTTTGAACACAGCATCGCCAACATGACCCTGCTGGCGATTGCTCTTTTCAATCCTCTTGGACAGGCGGTCAGTCTGGCCGGTTACGGCTACAACTTGCTTTGGGTGACGCTGGGCAATATCGTGGGCGCCGCCGTTTTCCTTGCAATTCCCTATTTCATGATTTCCCTGGAAAAAAAGGAGGCTTGACACGATGGGTTACCGATTGAGTCTTGAGAAACTAGACCAGGCTCTGGCGGCAGCGTCCGACCAGTACATCCTCTACGCACCGCAGGTTTTTGCTGGTGAAGGGACCTTTTCTGACACCGACCGGCTGCGCTATGGACCGGTCCAGTCCGTGCGCGAGATCGTTTTTTCAGACAAGTCGCACTATTCGTTCAAAGAAGCGATCATGCCAATCAATGAGACCTTGTTCTATTACACCGAGGACACGGTGACCGTGCCCCAGCCAGAAGCCAAGGGTGCGATCATTTTCCTCAGAAGCTGTGACCTGCATTCGCTCAAACGTCTCGACCAGATTTACCTGCACAACGGATTTGAAGACTTTTACTACAAGCGTCTGCGTGACCGGATCAAACTGGTCGTCATGGGCTGCAGTCAGAGTTTTGAAAACTGCTTCTGCGTCTCGATGGGGACCAACCGGTCGGAAAACTACGATGCCGGCATCAATGTCAAGGGCGACATGGCCTGGCTGGATTGCCAGGACGAGTGGTTCGACCAGCTGGTCAAACCCTATGCCGAAGAAACACTTCCAGTCGAACCTGATTTTGTCACTGAAAATGAGATCAAGGTCAACATTCCGGAAAACTTGGATCTCAAGGTGATGGACTCCAAAATTTGGGAGGAATACAGCCAGCGTTGCATCGCCTGCGGCCGCTGCAATTTCGTCTGTCCGACCTGTACCTGTTTTACAATGCAGGATATTTTCTACAAGGATAATGCCAAAACCGGCGAGCGCCGCCGAGTCTGGGCGTCCTGCCACGTCGATGGCTATACGGACATGGCGGGCGGCCACAAGTTCCGTGACAACAAAGGCCAGCGCATGCGCTTCAAGGTCCTGCACAAAGTTTACGACTACAACAAGCGGTTTGGCTACCACATGTGTACGGGTTGCGGCCGCTGTGATGACATCTGCCCCGAATACATCTCATTTTCTACATGTGTTAATCGTCTGGCTGATGCGATGCAGGAGGTCTCCAAATGATAAACGAATATGTGCCTTTCCTGTCCGAAATCATCGATGTCATGCCGCACACGGACATCGAGTACACCTTCCGCATGGCCTACGATGGGCCGGTCAAGCCCGGCCAGTTTTTCGAAGTCTCGCTGCCCAAGTACGGTGAAGCGCCAATCTCAGTCAGTGGCATCGGCCCTGGTACGGTCGACCTGACCATCCGCCGCGTCGGCAAGGTGACCAATGAGATTTTCAACAATTACAAAGGGGACCGGCTGTTCATGCGCGGCCCCTATGGCAATGGATTTGATGTCGACCTCTACAAAGGCCGCGAACTTCTGGTTATCGCGGGCGGCACTGGCCTGTCACCGGTCAAAGGCGTGATCGACTATTTTACTGACCATCGCGACGAAGTCGAGAACTTCACCCTGATCACCGGCTTTAAATCGACAAAAGACATCCTGTTCCGCCAGGACATTGAACGCTGGCAGAAAACAGCTGAAGTCATCCTGACGGTCGACTGTGCTGATGATGATGTCTGGTGCAACATTGGCCTGGTCACCGAATACATTCCCAAGGTCCATTTCAAGGACATCAGCAAGGCCAGCGCGATTATTGTCGGTCCGCCCGTCATGATGCGCTTCTCTGTCCAGGGTGTCCAGAAGCTGGGCATGCCGGATGAAAACATCTGGGTTTCCTACGAACGCAAGATGTGCTGTGGCATCGGCAAATGTGGTCACTGCAAAATGGACGACACGTACATCTGCCTCGATGGTCCGGTGTTCAACTACACCAAGGCCAAGAATCTGCGCGATTGACGGGGAGGAACAACGTTATGGATATCAATGTCAAGAAAGTCAAGAAAAACGCCTGGCGCATCACGAAAAAGCGTGGCTTGACCGCGATCCGCATCCGCATCCCCGGTGGTTACCTCAAGGTTGAGTCCCTCGACTTGATCAAGAGAATCGCCCAGGAATATGGCAATGGCACCGCCCACATGACCACCCGCCAGGGCTTCGAAATCCCGGACATCAAGTTCGAAGACATGCCCAAGGTTAACGCCCTGATCCAGCCCCTGATCACCGGCTATGACATCAACCAGGATGAGGCAGGTGCTGGCTACCCGGCGGCTGGTACGCGCAACATCAGTGCCTGTATTGGCAACAAAGTCTGTCCCTTTGCCAATTACGACACCACCCGTTTTGCTCGCCGGATCGAGAAGTCGATTTTCCCACATGATCTGCATTTCAAAGTTGCCCTGACCGGCTGCCCAAACGATTGCATGAAAGTTCGCATGCACGATTTTGGCATCATGGGCATGACGGAGCCCCAATATCATCCGGAACGCTGTGTCGCCTGTGAAGCCTGCGTCAAGGCCTGCAAAAAAAAGGCCACTGGCGTGCTGCGCATGGAGAACTATAAAATTGTCCGCGAGGCCGAGCACTGCATCGGTTGTGGTGAATGTGTCCTGAACTGTCCGACCGGAGCCTGGACACGCAGCCAGAAAAAATACTACCGCCTGACCTTGATGGGACGCACGGGCAAGAAAAACCCCCGCCTGGGCGAGGACTTCATCCGCTGGGTTGATGAAGACAGCATCATCAAGATTATCAAGAACACCTACGCCTATGTTGAGAAATACATTGATCCGGAATCTCCAGGCGGCAAAGAGCATATCGGCTACATTGTCGACCGCACCGGTTTCACGGAATACAAGAAATGGGCTCTCGAAGGTGTTACACTAGATGACAAAGCCATCATGAACGAGGTCATCTATTGGAGCGGCGTTAAGTACTAGGACTTGATGTTCGACTAAAGAATTCTGACCACACAGGAGCAACCGTGGATTTCCTGGCCATCAGTTACACCTTCCGGCTTGCCGGCGACGAGCTGCGCAGCCAGTTATCTTTTACCCCCGAACAGAAGGCCGGCTTCGAACAGCAAATGATCGCAGCCGGCCTCTGTCGTGAATGCCTGATTCTTTCGACCTGCAACCGGGTCGAATTCTACCTGGCTGGAGGACTGTCTGACCATCATCAGCTGATTCCGCGCATTTATCAGGAATTGGCTGAAAATAAAGCATTGGCAACTAGCCAGCTGTCTGCTCAGGCCAATTTTTACACCGATACGCTCGCCGTGCGCCATTTGATGCGTGTGGCCTGTGGCCTCGATTCGATGCTCCTGTGTGAAGACCAGATTCTCGGCCAGATCCGTGAGGCAGATCGGTTATCGCGCCAGGCAGGAACGACAGCCAATTTCCTGGCTGACTTGCTCCAGGCGGTGTATCGCTGTGCCAGCCGATTCCGCCATCGCTGCGGTTTGCAAGGCCGTGCGCTCTCTATTCCCAGCCTCGGTGTCCAGCAGGGTCTGCTGCTTCTGGACAAACAAGGACCCGTGACTGCGCTGGTCCTGGGTGCCAGTGGACGGACCGGCCTGCTGGTCATCCGGGAACTTCTGGCGCGCTGTGGCCGCCAGATCCACATCCTTGCGACCTACCGGACGTTGTCACAGCCCCTGGTGGAGCTTGGCCAGCAATCCCCAAACCTGACTTTGGTCGAATACAGCCAGCGCCTTCACTTTCTGGAGGAGGCTGACCTTGTATTCAGCGCCACCCTGAGCCCGCATTTAACAGTAACTGCGGAACAGTTCGGCCAACATGCGAAGACCCTCAAGCAGCGGATTCTGGTCGACCTGGCCATGCCAATGGACCTCGACCCTGTTTTGGGCCAACTGCCGGAAACCACGTTGGTACGGCTCGACCAGCTTCAGATGTTGGCAACCGAAAACAGCCAGCATCGGAAGGCTGCAGCGTGCCAGGGCGAAAATCTGGTCGAAACGGAGGCAGACGCCTATGCCGCGCGCCTGTTGTTTCGCCAAAAATTGCCTCAAGTGAGGCAGGTGATCCAAACAGCCAGCAACCTGGTCCCCTATTACAGCACACAGGAACTGCTCACCCAGATGGCCTACAATGTCCGTGACCTGGCCAACGCTGAAGAACTCGAGATTTTCCTCAAATGCCTGGAAAAGGGTCTGTCCAGCAAAGCCCTGATGATGCAGCGGCGATTTCCGCCCCGGACCGTACCATCCGAAGAAAAGAGGCTGTTGCCAGAAACCGAGGAGGGGCAGGCATGAGCTATTTTCCGTTGTTTGTTGAATTATCGAGCAAGTCTTGCCTGGTCCTGGGGGGGGGAGCCGTGGCCCTGCGCCGTTACCAGGTCCTGCGCGATTTCGGAGCCAAGGTGGTCATCCTGGCACCAGATCTTTGTCCAGAGTTGTCCAGAAGGCTGGCAGAGGATGATGGTCTTTCCTGGATCCAGCATTCCCTGCAGCCTGGTGATGAGCCCTCATTGGTTGATTGGCTGGCTGACACTGCGCTGGTGGTTGCAGCCAGCGATGACTCGGCCATGAACCGCATGCTGGCTGCAGCGGCCTCTGCGCGGCATATCCCGGTCTCCATCGCGGATGATCCGTCAGTGTCGACGTTCTTGTTTCCAGCTACGGTGCGCCGGGGTCTGCTCTGTGCTGGGATCACGAGTAGTGGTGCGAGTCCTGGTCTGGTGCAGCATTTGCGCCAATCCTTGGACGAAGCCTGGCCGGACTGGCTGGCTGATGTGTCAAAACAACTCCAAGGCCTGCGCCAGATCGTGCTGGGTGAGCCGGTTCTATCACCGCAGGAACGTCGCATTCTTTTTGACGACATGGTCAGGCAGGTGTTGGCCCAGAATGGACCCTTGGATCAGGAACAGCTGGCTGCCTGCCGGGCTCGTCTGACCCAGACTGGCCAGGCCGAACGGGCCATCGCCATGAGTCAAGAGAAAGGAACGTCCAATGACTGATCAAAGACGATGTGTGCGGATCGGTACCAGGAAAAGTCCGCTCGCCCTGGCTCAGACTCAACTGGTCATTGACTGGCTCAGCCGCGGGCGTCCGGACCAGGAGATAGAAGTCGTTGCCATGAGCACTCAGGGTGACCGTAATCTGGAACAGAGCCTGCAGCAAATCGGAGGCAAGGGTTTGTTCGTCGGTGAATTCGAATCCGCGTTGCGCGAGGGCCGGATCGATCTGGCTGTTCACAGTGCCAAGGACCTGCCCATGGACCTGGCCTCCGGCCTGACCTTGGCAGCTGTCTCGGTGCGGGAAGATGAACGCGATGTCCTGGTGGTTCGGTCGGATCAGTCTGATCTATTGGATCCAGCTCATCCTGAGCATGCTCAGTTCTTCCAAAAACCACTCGGCACGAGCAGCCTGCGCCGGGAGATCCAATTGAGACACCTCTATCCCGGGGCCGCGTTTGCTCCAGTCCGGGGCAATGTCGGCACACGGCTGCTCAAACTGGCTGCCGGTGATTTTTCTGGCCTGATCCTGGCTGCCGCTGGCCTGAAACGCCTGGGTATTCTGAAAGACCAGCCCAGACCGGATGGATGGGAGCCTTTAGATGACATAGAATCACCTGTCCCACTTCTTGCTCGCTATTTGAGTTTTGAGCAATGCCTGCCGGCTGCCGGACAAGGCTTTCTCGCCCTGGAAACGCGGGCCGATGATGCTGAACTCTGCGTGCTGCTGCAGGAATGGGTCCATGATCCTGCTGCCGCTATTTGCTTGCTGGCCGAGCGTTCCTTTGTCCAGACATTGGCGGGTGGCTGCAACGCGCCTCTGGCCATGCGGTGCACTTATGATCCAGCCACGCGCCTTTTGGACCTGCATGTTCTCGATGGCCGCCGAGTCATAAGTCCAGGCATGGATGATCCGGAGCAGTGGGAACTAGACCAGGCGCGCCGCATGCAATTCTCAGCTTGCCTGACAGGACCCGAATCCGACCTTGCTGCCGAAGCCGCTGCAAGCGCCTGCGATTGGGCCAGGACTTTGCCGCAGGGACGGGTCGATCTGATTGGGGCCGGCCCGGGCAATGTCGACCTGATCACCCTCCAGGGGAAACACTGTCTGGAGCAGGCCGATGCGATCGTCTATGACCGCCTGGCGTCGCCGGGCTTTCTCGGCCTGGCCGGTCCAGACGCCAAGCTCTACCCGGTGGGCAAAAAAGCGGGGGAACAGACGATGCCCCAAGACCAGATCAATGACCTCCTGGTTGCGCTGGCTCGCCAGGGCAAGCGGGTGGCCAGACTCAAGGGTGGCGATCCCTTTGTGTTTGGCCGCGGGGGTGAAGAAGCGTTGTATCTGAAAGCCCATGGAATCCCGTTTGCGATCGTGCCCGGGGTCAGCTCTGCTGTGGCTGTGCCAGCCTATGCGGGCATTCCTGTCACCCATCGAGGTTGTTCTGCCGCTTTTCAGGTGATTTCAGGCCATGACAGCAAATCTGGTGACCTGAAACTTGATTTTAGCCGGTTAGCCCGCAGTGACGGCAGCCTGGTCTGCCTGATGGGCCTTGCATCTTTGCCCCAGCTTTGCCAGGGGCTGCTCGCTGCAGGCCTGGATCCAAAGACTCCCGCAGCGACGATCCAGTCCGGAACAACCGGTCGCCAGCGTCTGGTGACTGCAACCATCCGGGATCTTCCGGCTGCAGTGGCTCAGGCAAATCTACAGAGTCCGGCGATCTCGGTGATCGGCCCGGCGGTTGCGCTGGCTCCTGAACTGGCCTGGTTTACACCGGGGCCACTCCAGGGACGCCGCATCGCGTTGACCCGTGCCCGCAACAAAAAAGCAACCTCTGACTGGGCTGCCAGAATCCAGGAACTGGGTGGTGAACCGGTTGAGCTCGACTTGATCCGGATTGTCTCTCTGGCAGGTACACCACAAGTGGCATCAGCACTGCAACAGCTCAGAGACTTCAGCTGGCTCGTTCTGACCAGTCCGGCCGGTGTTGAAACGTTCATGGAAGCATTGCGCCTGGCCAACCAGGATATCCGAGCTCTGGCTCATTGCCGGATTGCTGCCATCGGGGCAGCAACTGCCGATGGCTTGCTCAACTTTGGATTAAAGGCTGATTATGTGCCCGAAACGTTTACCAGCGAGGCTCTGACCGAGGGGTTGCTGCCATTATTGAAGTCGACAGACCATGTCCTCATTTTCACGGCTGCGGCAGGCTCCAGCCAGCTGGCTGACACGTTGCACGATCATCTCATTCCTTGCCAGTCTGTCGTTGCTTACCAGACTGCGGCGATTCCCGCCCATGCCCAGGCTTTGTTGCAAAACCTGGACCGGATAGATGTCATCACGTTCGCCAGTGCTTCCTCCGTCCATGCACTGGCCGATGGCATTGCTGCGTCCAGCATGATCAGCCTTGAGCAATTTCTGGCTCACCAGATCCCACTGTACTGCATCGGGCCAATGACAGCCCGTGCCTGCGAGATGCGTGGATTACCTGTCCGGGCGATTGCCCGTGAAGCCAGTTTCGAGCAATTGATCCAATTGATTCTTTCTGACGATATCGCACATTCCACAGGAGATGAAGGATGAAATCGATAAATGCTTATGTTCCATCTGAAGACCGGCCGCGACGCTTGCGCCAAACCCCTGGGATTCGTCGTCTGGCTGCTGAAAATCACTTGACCAGCGACGGCCTGGTCATGCCGGTCTTTGTTCAGTCCGGCCAGGATATTTGTCTGCCGATCAAGGCCATGCCAGGCATCTTTCGCTATTCTGTCGACCGGTTGGCGGGGCATTTATCTGATCTGGATGCAGCTGGGGTCCGGACGTTGCTTTTATTTGGCATCCCGGAAGAGGCCAGCAAGGATGCCTGTGGCAGCGCTGCCCATGATCCGGATGGCCCGGTCCAGGCCGCGATCCGCCTGATTCGTAGCCAATATGACCATTTTGTCGTATTTGCTGACATTTGCCTGTGCGAATACACCAGCCACGGACATTGTGGCCTGCTCGACACGGACCAGAGGACCATCGACAATGACCGGACGCTGCCGGAACTGGCCGCGGCAGCCGTCAGCTGTGCTGCTGCCGGGGCTGACGGGGTGGCACCATCCGACATGATGGACGGCCGTATCGGCTACATTCGCCAGGCCCTCGATGCGGCTGGATATGCCAATTGCCTGATTATGGCCTACAGTGCAAAATATGCGTCTGCCTTCTACGGACCTTTTCGTGAGGCCGCCGGATCTGCGCCATCCTTTGGCGACCGGCGCAGCTACCAGATGGACCCCGCCAACCGCCGTGAAGCCTTGCGTGAAATCGATTTGGATCTGGCCGAAGGGGCAGACATCATCCTGATCAAGCCCGCTCTGGCCTATCTGGATATCGTCCGCGATGCCGCCGAGCGCTGTGACCGGCCGGTTGCAGCTTACCATGTCAGCGGCGAATACAGCATGATCAAGGCCGCAGCCGAGAATGGCTGGATTGACGAACGCCGGATTGTGCTGGAGTCGCTGCTGGGCAGCCGCCGGGCTGGCGCTGCGATCCAGATCACCTATCATGCGCTCGATGTCGCACGCTGGCTGGCAGCAGGAGAGGGGCTATGAACAAATCCATGTTGTCGTCGGACTGGTTTGACCGAGCCCAGAACTCGATCCCAGGCGGGGTCAATAGCCCGGTCCGGGCGTTTCGTTCGGTAGGCCAGTCACCCCGTTTTATTGCCCGTGGCCAGGGTAGCCATCTCTGGGATGAAGAAGGCCGAGAATACATTGATCTCGTTGGCTCGTGGGGCCCGCTGATCCTCGGTCATGCGCACCCCGCAGTGCAAGAAGCGATCGTTAAAGCTGCCGCATCAGGTTGGACTTTTGGCGCACCTACGACAGGGGAAGTTGAATTGGCCGAGCAAATCTGCCGCCTGGTGCCCTCGGTTGAAAAAGTCCGTCTGGTCAGTTCCGGGACGGAAGCTGTCATGACGGCCATCCGCCTGGCTCGCGCGTTCACCGGTCGCGACCTCATCATCAAAATGGACGGCTGCTATCATGGTCACTCCGATGGTCTCCTGGTCCAGGCTGGGTCAGGACTGCTGACCAATGGCCTGCCGGACAGTGCCGGTGTGCCGGATGCCTATGCCCGCCTGACCCTGAGTTGCCCGTACAATGATTCGGCTACTCTGGAGGCGCTGTTCCAGCAATATCCAGGACAGATCGCAGCTGTCATTGTGGAGCCAGTTGCAGCCAACATGGGCGTGGTTCCCCCGTTGCCCGGATATCTGGCAACACTCAGGAGTCTGACCCAGGCAAACGGAGCGCTCCTGGTTTTCGACGAGGTGATCACGGGTTTTCGTCTGGCGCTGGGCGGTGCTCAACAGGTCTTTTCTGTCCAGCCAGACTTGACGACTTTTGGCAAAATCATCGGGGGCGGTTTACCGATGGGGGCAGTCGGTGGCAAGCGTGCCATCATGGACCAGCTCGCCCCTCTGGGCCCGGTCTACCAGGCTGGCACCTTGTCCGGCAATCCGCTCGCCGTTGCCGCCGGGGGAGCAACATTGACGGTTCTGGAGCAAAATCCCGACATTTATCTCCATCTGGAACAGCAGGCCAGCTGGCTGTCAGAACAAATCCGTTCCGCTGCAGTTCAGAATTCCATTTCTGTGACGGTCAATCGCTGTGGATCTTTACTGAGCCTCTTTTTCTGTCCTGATCCAGTTCACAATCTGGTCCAGGCCAAAACCAGCCGCACAGACCAGTTCAGCCGATTTTTCGCCAGCATGCTGAAGCAGGGCATTTATTTGCCACCATCCAATTTCGAAGCCTGGTTTCTGTCTGCCCTGCACCGTGAGGAAGATATCACCCGCACCGCTGTGGCCTGCGCCACCAGCTTGCAGGAATTGAGCAGTAGGGAGGTATGATTATGGCTGCGACGATATTACTCATCCACGGCAGTAAAAACGACCTGACTGCCTTGCAAGCCAGTGATTTGCGCGATCGTTTGCAGGAAATCCCTGCTCTTGCCGCCAAACGTCTGGAGATTGCCTATCTTCATTTTGCGCAGCCTGGCCTTGGTACCGTGATTGAGTCCTTGTACCTGGCAGGGATCCATCAGATCCAGATCATTCCTTTGTTCACTTTTGCCGGTAACCATACGATGCAGGACATTCCCCGGATCTGTGCCGAAATGAAAGCCCAGCACCCCGGCCTGGAATTTGCCATCGGCCAGCCATTGGCCAGCCAGCCAGGATTTATCGATTTGATCGGTCAAATACTGCTTGCAGCAGAAAAAGGGCCTCTTACCACATAAAGCTGAATTTCCGCCTGCCTGCCCCGCTCATTCAATGACGATCACAGCTGTCTTGCCGATTTCACTCCAGTCCCAGAGGTATTTGGCATGACTGGTGTAATTGCGCACACATTTGTGAGAGCGCGGGGTCGTGCCGATGGTCGCAGAGTATTCCACCATGGGCGGGAAAGAAGTGACGCGCTGGTTCGCGGGGACATTGCGCCGCAGATCGACCGGCACACCGTGGATGTAGGCACCCCCGCCAAAACGGATGCCATAGGGGGCATAGCCGGCGATTTCACGCGTGACATCATCGAGGTAGAGGAATTTGTCGACCTTATTGATAGCCATGTAGTAGCCCAGATCGGTAGGCTCTTTGTATCTGGCCTGTTCACCCGTAGTGGCAAAACTATAAGAGACCAGGAACCAGTGTCCGCCGGAATACTCGAAAACGCCTTCGTTCTGGTTTTTGCGGTCGATTACGATCACTTTCGTCAGCTGGTCGATCGAATTCTTGAGCGAGACATAGCGCCTGGGTACGTAGTATTCTCCAGGAAAATTCAAAGTCCGGATCTTGTAGAACAAATCTGTCTGCTCGAGGATCGTTACCAGTGTACCATCGGCGATGTAGCGAAAGTCTGCGGACGTGCTGGCTGACAGATAGGCTGGTGCAGATTGCGAGCGCTTGACCCCATAGGGATCGAACGCCAGGCCCTGGTGCAGCGGCGCCAGACCATTCCAGTTCTTGTAATTGCTGATATAGGCTGTGGTCTGGCCATCGACCTCAGATTTTAACAGTTGAGCCGCTTCAAGCATTTTCCCGAATTGGAAGGTCCTCATTTCGCCAAGCGTGGCTAGAATGTACCCGCGAATGGACTGTTCGCCCACCTTTTGTTCCACCTCGTACCAGAGGTCTGTCAGGTAATTGGCCACATAACTGCCACGGACCAGGGCAAGGACCGGAACCTTTTCAAAATGGGCTGCTTTGCCGATGATTGGCGCACTGGCATCTGGTGTGGAGCGGATATTGGCGCCACCCGCTGTGATCAGGATATAGGACGTCGGGATAAAATAGGTGGTGTATTGGAGCGTAACCGTGAGATTTTCCGGCAGGGGAGCAGAGTAGGTTGCAACGATTTCATCAGGCGTCGTCTCAGCCGCTGCCGGTTGTGGCACATAAAGGATCGTGGCCAGGACCAGGACAGCAATCAGACTGAGTGCCAGGAAACGCGAATTATTTTGCATGATCATGAACCTCTTTTCGTAGATAGTTACATGAATATAGTTTCATTATAACACGGCCAATCGAATACTGATCCTGACAGCGAAGAGGGGACCCCCTCATCTGAAGGTGCACCCAATCTGTACCAAACTCACTTTTCCCAGGTCGACTTTTATCCTATCATATAACTAGGATTAACTGGGCCATTCACTGTCCTGGACAAGTGATCACAAGTTGAAAGGGTAAAAAAGACCATGTTGGATACAGGAACGTTGTTTATCTGGAGTGTGTTTGCAGCAGGGATGCTGTCCTTTTTCTCACCTTGCATCGTACCGTTGCTGCCGGTTTATGTCGGGACATTGTCCCGGGGACTGGCGCCTGACCAAGGCCGATCAGACGCAAGGGAGGACCTGGATCCTGTTGCTTCAACCGCTTCAGCCGCTCGCGTCACATCTGCCACAGTCGACTTTGCCAACTTGCCTGCCACAACACCATTAGATAGAAAACCGCGACTGTGGCAGTTCAATCGCCGTCTGTTCGCCCAGACGCTTGTCTTCATCGCGGGGCTGGGAACCTCTTTCATCTTGCTCGGTTTTGGTGCCGGAGCGCTCGGTACAGTCTTCAACAGCCGCCTGTTTCTGGTTCTGGCCGGCGGGGTTGTCATTGTGCTTGGCCTGCATCAGACTGGGCTTTTCAAATTGCTTTTCCTTGAGCAGGAAAAACGCCTGTCGGTCGATTCAGCGGGGAGAGGCGGTATTTTTGGCTCGTATCTGCTTGGCTTGACGTTCAGCTTTGGTTGGACACCCTGCATTGGACCGGTTCTGGCAGCCGTCCTGGTGATGGCTTCGAGCGGCAACCAAGCCCTGCAGGGCGGTTTTTTCATGCTCGTCTACACACTGGGCATGGCAGTGCCCTTTTTGCTGGTGGCAGTGTTTACCCAGTCGCTGCTGCGTCTGTTCAAACGCTTCAACCGCTATTTGCCCGTTGTCCAGAAAGTGGGTGGCGTCCTGATCATCGCCATGGGCGTCCTCCTGATGACGGACCGTATCAATGTCATCAATTCATTTCTATTGCCCTGATAGAAATGAGCACGTGAATCGAGGTGGTCTCGAATGAAAACGATGCTGCAAAATCCTGCTCTTCATATAGCCCTTATACTCGCCTTGGTCTTGGCATTGTCTCTCGCCCTTGGTGCCTGTTCTGCTGCGACCCCAAGGCCCAACGATGAAAAAAACTTCACATTGCCTGATGTGGAGGGTAAAATCGTTTCCCTGGCTGATTTCAGTGGCCAAAAGGTCTACCTCAAATTCTGGGCGACCTGGTGTCCGATCTGCCTCAGCGGCCTGGCCGACTTTTCAGCCTTGAGCCAGGATGCCGAATTGAGCCAGGACAGCGTGGTCCTCTCGGTTGTGTCGCCTGGCATGAGCGGTGAGATGGACCGGGATGGTTTCATTGCCTGGTACAACGAACAGGGCTATGACTTTCCGGTCTTATTGGATGAAGGGGGCAAGATCGCGAAAGCTTACGGTGTGCGAGCGTATCCGACATCTGTCTTCATCGACCCGGAGGGTGCAGTGTTCAAAACTCAGCCCGGTCATTTGGGCAATGAGGCCATCCGGACCATGCTCGATACCCTGTCGGCCCAACCGGTCAATAGTAATTTGCCCGCAAATCCCAACCTTCAGATGGACTATACTGGCAAGGATTTGAAAGAGATCTATCTGGCTGGTGGCTGTTTCTGGGGTGTGGAAGCTTATCTGGCCAGAGTGCCGGGAGTCGCCGATGCCAGTGTCGGTTACGCCAACGGCAAAACCGAGAACCCGACATACCAGGACGTAATTTATAACGATACTGGCCATGCGGAAACAGTCCGCGTTCTGTACGATCCGGGACGGATCAAGCTCGAAGTCCTCCTGCGCGCTTATTTCCAGATCATTGACCCCTTGTCCGTTAATCGGCAGGGAAATGACCGCGGCACACAATACCGGACGGGTATCTACTACCTGGACACGGTGGATCTGCCAGCAATCGAAACGGTTGTCGCCGAAATCGAAACCCAGTATGGGGCGCAACTTGCAACGGAGGTCCTTCCCCTGGCCAATTATTATCCGGCTGAGGACTATCACCAGGATTATCTGGAAAAGAACCCCGACGGTTATTGCCATGTGGATTTCTCCACTCTGGAGAGAGTGACGGTAATGACCGTTGACCCAAAGATTTACCTGAAGCCGGATGATGCAACGCTCAGAGCCACCTTAACCAATGAGCAGTATGCTGTCACCCAGCAAAATGACACGGAGCAGGCTTTTACCAAAAACTATTGGAACTTATTCGAACCGGGTCTGTACGTCGATGTGGTGACTGGTGAGCCCTTGTTCTCGTCGCGCGACAAATTTGAATCCGGCTGCGGCTGGCCCAGCTTTACCCAGCCCATCGTGCCGGAGGTGATCACCTATCATGAGGACGCGTCTTTCGGCATGGTCCGCACCGAGGTCAGGAGTCGCGTCGGCGATTCCCACCTCGGCCATGTTTTTGATGATGGCCCAGTCGACCGGGGTGGCTTGCGATTTTGCATCAACGGGGCATCCCTGCGCTTCATCCCGCTGGCGGATATGGAAAAAGAAGGCTATGGATCATTCATCCAAGCTGTAATCGAAGGTTGATGATTGACAGGTGTGCAATTAGCCGAACTTTGATGATTGATCCTCCAACAGCTGGTGGTACTTAGCCTGCAGGATGGACAATCCCATCGCATTGCGATTGACTGAGACCCCGATTCGGTTGCGCACTGCCCACAGTTCCTGGAACAAATCGAGGATTTCCCCCAGGTCATCGAGCAAGGCGACCAGCTTGGCCTTGATCACCGGTTCTTCCAGTATCCCCATCTGAAGCGCCAGCTGGTAGAATTTCGCTCCGTGCCGCACCAGATGGATGGTGTAAATGGCTTCGCGGTAGACATGATGACAGTTGGCACAGTGCATCTCATGACGGCCTAAGCGCTGCTGTAGTTCATCGAGATAGGCCATCAGGCCAGCAAAATCATACTCTGCCTCAAGCAGGGTGGGCAGACTGTTGAATGTCCCGGCCAATGCATGCAGCAGTTGGAAATAGAGGTTCAGCCTGGCGGTGAAATCTTCCCGGGTATCCCAGCGGGTCAGTGGTGAGAGGACCAGGAAGGTCAGGGTCATGTTATGGATTGTTGCATGTTCGAACTGGTAGTAATTGCCCAGGTCCTGCCAGAAACGCCCCATGACATTCGCCCGGTCCTGGAATACGAAACGATCCAGGTAATCCGCTGCATCAAGCTGGCGATTGCCTGCCAGGTTCCAGCTCCAGGCAGCTGCATAGGCAAAAGCCGGGAAACTCACTGGCGGCACCTGCCAATGGCCATAATCACCCCAGTCGGTGACCAGAAGTCCGCGCGCACCGTAACGCAACGCTTGTTCAGCGGCATCGAGGATATTGGCTTTCATGTTGTCCGTCCGCCCAGCCAGGGAATTCCAGCTGCTGGTCCCAGGACAGAGGATGAACTCAATGCCATGCTCAGCCAGCTCCCTGGCATGCGGTTCAAACGGAGTCCTGCTTTCATAATTCCAATCCAGAACAATCATGTCCTTGGGCAGGGCATAGAGCAATTCTGGGTGGCGGAAGAGGAAGTCACTCCAAATCATGCCGCTTTTCTGATGGGACCGGACGATGGATAAAACCTGGCCAAGAAAATCCAGGAAAATCCGGCTGATCGAAACACCGTCCGGAAGGTCGCGGTTTTTTCCCAGTCCGAGCTCGATCGGTTCATCAAAATTGATGTTAACCCAACTGGATGTGAAATTTGGCAACAACTCTTGAAGCAGATTCATGACCAGATCCAGAGAACCGGGATCCGTGGGATCCAAGGTCGTCACCTGGGGCGGTAGCCCCGGAACCAAAGGCAATCCCTCAGGTGCTTCAGCCAATGTGTTGAATTCAGGTATGGACAGCCAGGCCTCCATGTGGCCGAGGGTGTTCTGGCAGGGGACGAGATCAATGAACCGGTCCCGGGCGTAGCGGTCCAGCAGGCGGATTTCCTCAGCTGTGATGGGTGCCTCATCCGGAAAAAACTCAGCGTATCGCTGGAACGCAAAGGAATAGCCTTCCATATAGAGCTGCACCATGTTGACCTTGAGCTCAGCCAGCAAGTCGATCAACTCATACAGATTCTTGAGGGTTGGGATCTTGCCACGGCCAATGTCGATCAGAACGCCACGGATGGCCAGGTCGGGGTGATCTTCAGCGGTCAGGACAGGCAGAAAGCCTGGATAAAGAGCCAGCAACTGGCGCAGGCTGACCAGGCTATAAAAGAAACCCACTCCGGAGGACGCCTGGAGCACAACAGACTGTTCTGTGATCTCGATTCGGTACCCCTGTTTTGGACAAAAAGGATTAAATGCCACTTGGATGATTGACGGGAAGGGATCCGTCACCACGCCGTCCCGAGCTTTCTCCAGCCGTTTCAACTGCCAGTCAATCCAGCCGTCTGAAAGGTCCTCCAGCCAGGACTTTGCTTCCAGATCGATGAAATCCAGCTGGATGGGACCAGAAAAAGCAACCCTCGCTGTTGGCTGTGAGTCTCGACTGTATGCGATATTTTGTGGTTTTGGATAGATCAGCCACGCTGGCGTTGAGTGTTCCATGGTTTTAGTATAGGATAATTTGGAACTGGATTCAGTAAGACAGGTAACGGAGCACCGATTGAATAAAAATCACCCCCCCGTCATTCCCCTTGTGGATAAAATTGGCTATGGCCTGGGTAATCTGGGCGTTGGAATTGCCATGCAAGTCATTGGAGCCTACTTCGTCTTTTTTGCCACGGCCATCCTTGGCATACCCGGTAGTCTGGCTGGTCTGGTGGTTGGCATCAGTGTCTTCTGGGATGCTGTGACCGATCCATTGATGGGCTATCTTTCCGACCAGACCCGTACGCGCAAACTGGGTCGGCGCCATCCCTACTTGATTGCTGGCAGCTTGGGCATTGCCACTACCGTCTACCTGATCTGGATCATTCAGCCCGGCTGGCAGACCTGGGCCAAATTTGCCCTGATGTTCATCATCCTCATTGTCTTCAAATCCGCCATGACCGTCTACATCACACCGTACACAGCTCTGGGTGCAGAGCTCTCGACCGACTATAATGAACGGACCCAGATCCAAGGCATCAAGACAATCTTCTTCCTGGCAGGCCTGGCCCTGGTTTCTGTCGCCGGCATGTATTTCTTTTTCCAGCCTACAGCAGACTTTCCTGTCGGCCAGCTCAATCCTCGTTCCTACCGTAACATCGGCCTGGCTGCAGCCATCCTGACGGTAGCCTCAGCCGGG
>SABL01000045.1 GCA_009928985.1 Clostridia bacterium | reverse complement strand
CCGAGGGTTTTGTTGTATTGGGCCATTTCGCGCTCACCTTGCAGGATGTGGACCTCAACCTGGGTCTGGTTGTCCGCAGCGGTGGAGAACACCTGGCTCTTCTTGACCGGGATGGTGGTGTTGCGTTCGATGATCTTGGTGAAGACGCCGCCCATGGTCTCAATGCCGAGGGACAGCGGGGTGACGTCCAAAAGGAGCAGGCCGGTGACATCGCCACCGAGAACAGCTGCCTGGATGGCGGCACCGATGGCGACGCATTCGTCAGGATTGATGCCCTTGAAGGGATCTTTGTTGAAGACAGCTTTGACAGCATCCTGAACGGCCGGAATGCGGGTCGAACCACCGACGAGCAGGATCTTTTCGATCTCGCTGGCCTTGAGGCCGGAATCAGCGAGGGCGCTGCGCACCGGGCCCATGGTCATTTCGACCAGGTCAGCGGTCAGGTCGTTGAACTTGGCACGGGAAAGCGTGACGTCGAGATGTTTCGGTCCAGTGGCATCGGCGGTGATGTAAGGCAGGTTGATGTTGGTCGAAGTCACGCCGGACAGCTCGATCTTGGCTTTTTCCGCGGCTTCACGCAGACGCTGCATGGCCATTTTGTCGACTTTGAGATCGACACCCTGGTCTTTCTTGAACTCGTCCACGAGGTAGTTCACGATGCGCTGGTCAAAGTCATCGCCGCCGAGGCGGTTGTTGCCGTTGGTGGCCAGGACCTGGAAAACGCCGTCGCCGATTTCGAGGATTGAGACGTCAAAGGTGCCGCCGCCGAGGTCGAAAACGAGGATTTTCTGGTCAGATTCCTTATCGAGGCCATAAGCCAGCGAAGCTGCAGTGGGTTCGTTGATGATGCGCAGGACTTCGAGGCCTGCAATCTTGCCGGCATCCTTGGTGGCCTGGCGCTGGGAGTCTGAGAAATAGGCCGGAACGGTGATGACAGCCTGGGTGACGGTCTCACCTAGGTAGCTTTCGGCGTCGGCCTTGAGCTTTTGCAGAACCATGGCCGAAATTTCCTGAGGGGTGTAGTTTTTGTCGTCGATGGCAACCTTGTGGTTGGTGCCCATTTCGCGCTTGATCGAGATGACGGTGCGGTCCGGATTGGTGACAGCCTGGCGCTTGGCGACCTGGCCGACGAGGCGTTCACCGGTCTTGGAGAAAGCGACGACGGACGGAGTGGTGCGGGCACCTTCTGCGTTGGCGATGACAACCGGTTCGCCGCCTTCCATGACGGCGACGCAAGAGTTCGTTGTACCTAAGTCAATACCAATGATTTTTCCCATTTGAATAAATCCTCCTGTTGGATGAATGTTGTTTCGTTTTTGTTTGATCTATCTATTATGCTGAAAAGCTTTGCCTGCTTCATGGTAACCAAGAGCGGCTGGCTTGGTTTCAGTTGGCGACTTTGACGAGGCTGTGCCGGATGACCTTGTCGCCCCGGGTGTAGCCTTTCTGGAAAACTTCGATGACGGTCGATGCTGCCACAGAGTCATCCTCGATGTGCATGACGGCCTCAGCCAGATTGGGGTCGAAGGTTTGACCCAGGCAGTCAATTTCGCTGACATTGAGCCGGGCCATAGCATCCACCGCCTGTTTCTTGATCAGCTCAACACCCTCGGCAATGGACTTGACCGAGTCATCACTGACGGCAGCAACCGTCTGGACGGCGCGATCGAGGCTGTCCAGGACTGGGAGCCATTCCTTGACCACGGTGGTGATGGAATCGGTATAGAGGGATTCCTTCTCTTTCTGGGTCCGGCGGCGGAAATTGTCGTATTCGGCAGCCAGGCGCAGGTACTTTTCTGATAAATCTGCCAGCTCTTGTTCCCGGACGGCCAAGTTCTCCTGGAAAATCAGGGTCGGATCGGCCAGCTCTTCCGCGGTCGGGCCTTCCAGCTTCGGTTCGTTGGCGCTGTCCTGAGCGGTCTTGGAATCAGTTGCGGATGGGTCTTGCACGTCGACTTCGCGGACGATCTGTTCCTCCGGGATGTCGGACGCATGCGGCTGGGTTTTCTTCATAATGTACGGTCATCCTCCATTTGATCACTGCCAGAGCTCAAGCTCCGGATCTGGTCGTTCAAATTCATGCGGACAAAGTTGATATTCGAAATCACCTTGGCGTAAGCCATGCGGCGGGGGCCGATGACTCCGATCCGGCCGGCGACGGTATCGCCAATCCGGTACGTGGTGGTGATGAAGCTGCAATTTTCCAGTCCGGACAAAGCGATCTCCTGTCCAATCCGGATCATGTAGGCTGAGTTGGCCGGTTCTTCGCCGATGCCTTCATTGAGGTAGCCGGCAACCATGCCTTCCTTGGCCAGGACGTCGAGGGTCGTGCGGGCCCGGCTGATGTCAGCAAACTCGGGGTAGGCGAGCAGTTTGTTGCTGCCAGCCATGTAAACCTCAAGGTTATCCGCCTGCTTGATCGAGATATAGGCTTCATACAGAACCTGGTTGAGGAGCGAATCCGGCAGCGGGGCATGTTTGCCTGCAGCCGATACAGCTACCAGCGTGATATCGTCCAGTGGCATGCCATGCAATCCTTCCTCGATCGCATTGGCAATCTGGGCCAGCTGGGAGCTGTCAACCAGATCGGGGATGCGGACCATACGGTCCTTGACCAGACCAGCGGATAGCACCACCACAACCAGGGCACGGCCAGGCTCGATCATCAGCATCTTGATCTGCTGCAAATGGTTTTTGCAGCATTTCGGCGACAAGGCCAGCGACGCATACTGGGTCTGATCCGATAAAAGCTGCGAGGCTTTGCGGATCAGGCCGGTCACCTCGCTCATGTTTTCCTTGAGCACGGTGCGGATCGTCCGGGCCTGCTCATCCGGAAGTGCCTCCACTTCCATCAGGTTGTCGACATAGGTGCGGTAGCCCAGATCCGAAGGGATCCGGCCAGCTGACGTATGCGGCTGTTCCAGATACCCCATCTCCTCCAGATCCGCCATTTCATTGCGGATCGTGGCTGAACTCACCGGCAGCTGATGCCGGCTGACCAGAGTTTTGGACCCAACTGGCTCAGCGGTCTCGATGTAGTCATCGACGATCGCCTTGAGGATCATTTTTTTGCGTTCGTCCAATTGCTGGTGCACTTGGTTCACAAATCGGGTCTCCTGCATGCGTGGGGTACGGTCGGTCGCTAGGCCGGGCACGGGATCGGGGTGAGGTCAGGGTTGGGGTTGGGGCGGGCTGGCTTTAGCACTCGAAGGTTCTGAGTGCTAAAGACAATTTACCACCAAGATCAGGGAATGTCAATAAAGGAAAAAGGGAGCTCATTGCTTGTTTCCGTGGAAAACAATAATCCTGATGCAACCTTCACACACCGCGCGTTCCAATGCTATATCGTCAGACGAATTCGCTGAAGGCCTGATTGGCCAGATCCAGTCCGAGCGGGGTCAGTCGAACGCCAAGATCATCTATTTCAATCAATCCTCGGTCAAGCAGGCGGTGAAACTCAGCCGCAAACCGTTTGTGGGCATCGTCATCCACACCGAAACGAGTCTGGTAATCAGCCCAGGCAACACCTTGAGTCAGGCGCAGGCCCAGCAAAAAGCACTCCTTGCGGGCTTCGGCGGGGTCGATCACCTCAAATGATTCAAGCGCCAGGAAAGGCCACTGGGCCCCTTCCCGCACACCCGGCCTGCTTTGGGTTCCTCCTGCCTCACCCCACACCGATGAATAGGTCCGCCAGTCGTCCGTATTGCCGCGCCGGATGCCAGCGAGGTAGCTGTGAGCAGCGACCCCGAATCCATAGTAGAGCTCGCCGCGCCAGTAAACGAGGTTGTGGCGGCATTCCTGGCCGGGGCGGGCTGCGTTGCTGATTTCATAGGAAAGTAGTCCGGCATCGGCCAGGCGGTTGCGTACAGCGTGGTAGATGGTGCGCTCGAGGTCTTCGTCTGGCAACAGATCGGGACGGTCGAGGTAGCGCTCGGCAAAAGGGGTTCCAGGTTCGATGATCAATGAATAATAGGAAACATGGTCGATCCCGAGTGCCAGGACACGCTCGACTGATTCCAGGGCATCGGCCAGGGTCTGACCGGGCAGGCCGAGCATGAGGTCGGCGCTGATCCGGTCGAAACCAGCAGCTCTGGCGTCGCGAACGGAGGTGAGGAAATCGGCATACGTGTGGATCCGGCCCAGTGTTTGCAGCAGGGAATCCTGGGTGGCCTGGAGGCCAAAGCTGATCCGGTTGAATCCAGCCGCGCGCAAAACATCCAGCTGACCGGGTCGCAGCGTGCCGGGATTGGCTTCGAGGGTGATTTCTGCGTCAGGTTCCAGTCCGAACTGCGCACGCAGCAGTTCGAGAATCGCGGCCAGGTCGGCTGGGTCGGCCAGCGAGGGAGTACCGCCACCGAAAAAAACGGAAGCCAGCGGCACGGTCAGACCGTGCAGCCGGCTCCATGTACCGACAGCTTCTATTTCACGTTTCAGCAATTCAACATAGGTGCCCATGTCGTTCCGGGACCGGCCAGGCCAGGAGATGAAATCGCAATACGCGCATTTTTGCTGGCAAAAGGGCCAGTGGACATAGGCAGCCCGGGCGGGGGAATGGTCGGCTGCGGCAGGAGTGTGTCCTGGCAAACCGCAAGAAGCAGACGGGTCTGGTCTAAAACTCAGGCTCAAGCTTTTCCTGCGCCTTTACCCCCGCTGACATCGGAAACGACTTCCTTGAGGGATACAGCGAGGCTGGCCAGGTTCTGGATGTCCGAAGGCACAATGATTTTTGTTGCCTGTCCATTGGCCACCTGGGCGAGGGTTTCCAAACTCTTGATTGCAATCAGGGATGAATTGGCACCGACGTCCTGAATCATGCGCAGACCCTGGGCGGTGGCTTCCTGGACTTTGAGAATAGCCAGGGCCTGACCTTCAGCCTCGCGGATCGCGGCTTCTTTCTTGGCCTCGGCACGCAAGATGGCAGCGGTCTTTTCACCTTCTGCAGTACGGATCGCGGCTTCTTTTTCACCTTCGGCGCGCAGGATGTTTTCGCGTTTTTCGCGCTCGGCCTTCATCTGGCGTTCCATGGCAACCTGGATTTCCTTCGGCGGGATGATGTTTTTCAGCTCGACACGGTTGACTTTGATCCCCCAGGGGTCGGTTGCCTCATCGAGGATCAGGCGCATTTTAGTATTGATCAGGTCACGCGAGGTCAGGGTCTGGTCCAGCTCGAGATCACCGATGATGTTACGCAATGTCGTGGCGGAGAGATTCTCGATCGCCATGATCGGATTCTCGATGCCGTAGGTGTAAAGCTTGGGATCGGTGATCTGGTAGAAAAGGACGGTGTCAATCTGCATCGTGACGTTGTCTTTGGTGATCACGGCTTGAGGTTGGAAATCCGCGACCTTCTCCTTGAGCGAGACGATCTTGACCACCCGGTCGATGAAAGGGATTTTAACATGGATGCCGGTGTGCCAGGTGGTGTGGTAAGCGCCCAGTCGTTCAATGATGAAATTGGTCGCCTGCGGCACGATGCGGACGTTGCGGATCAGGATGGTAAACAGGATGAACAGGACCAGGATGAAGGATACGAATGAGCCAAAGGCTGCGAGGGTGGCGGCGGCTGGAATGATGGACACGGTTTCAGTCATGGTTGGCCTCCTTTGCCGTAACAATAGCTTTGACGCCACGGATCTCAACGATTACGACCCGGGTATCCGCTGCAATGGGTTGCTGATTATGGCTGCTGGCGCTCCAAGTCTGGCCGAGAGAGCGGATCTGGCCGGTTCCCTGGATCGGGTCGATCGGCTCGATAACCAGGGCTTCCTGGCCGATCAGGCGGTCGGCATTGGTCGGGGTGCGGCTGCCCTTGGCCAGATTCATGTGCGGGCGGATGACGATCAGGAACAAAGCCAGCAACAGGGTGGATACAACGATCATAGATGTGACCTGGAGAGCCACGGTCTGGCCAGACAGGTCGAGAATGAGGGCCACCAGGCTGCCCGCCGCAAACCAGATGGTCGTCAAATTGACAGTGGCTGCTTCGGCAATCAGGAAAATGGCCAATAAGGCCAGCCAGAATATCCAGGCATCCAACTGCAGGATCATAGCTTATTCCTCCGTGGTGGTGGCAGCTGTCGTGACAGCTGAACTGCGCTTAATGGCTTCCAGGATGACAAACGCCGTGTTGTTGATTCTCTGGGTCAGGCGGTCGACGGTTTCCTTTTCAGTACCTGAACTGCCAGGCGATGCTGCTACGGTATTGGTCAACAGGTAGGACAGGAAAGCGGTCGAGTCGAAAGCAGTGTCCCGGATCTGGCCATCGGTTGCCGCCAGGGTGGGGTTTTTGCTCTCCTTCATCTCATCCACTGACTTATGATTATAATCATAAGACTCAAAAAAGACGACTGGAATCCCTGCTTCATCAAAAGGGGTGTGATCGGACCGATGCAGGGACCATTCACGGTATATGGCCGTTTCACCCGTGTCCCCGAGCGGCACGCGGATGGAGGACTGGTTGGTCAGGAGGTTGTACTGGTTGTTGGTAAAGAGCTTGTTTTCGAAAAATACGTCGGTTGCTTCATAGAGTTTGCGGCGCAGTTCGTAATTCTTCCGGTCACCGGCCAGAACTGAATTTTGGCCGGCATGGACATAGACTTCATCGCCGGCATAAATGCCATCGATGTTGTACATGGCATCGGTCCGGGCCAGGTCTGCTGCCCCCAGGCCCTGAACAAAAGCCTTGGCACCGGCGTAGTCGGCTGTACCTGAGCCGAACGCGACCAGTACGATGTCATGGGCCAGTTTCTGGCCTTTGAGCTGGCGGGCCAGGGTAAAGAGAACGCCGATGCCGGATGCATTGGCATGGATCCCATCAAAATCAGCCAGGGTCGGTGTTTCGATGACAGCAGCAGCACTTTCCTGTTGTCCATCCTGGCTATCGGTTGCAGTCTCTCGGGCAGACTGGGCGGCAGCAATAGCTTGGCGGGCTTCTTCGCCTTGGGCGGCTGTGACCTTGACATCATAATGAGCCCCGACAATGATCTGGCGCCGCTCCTTTTTGACCGTTCCAGACTCATCGGTTCGCTCGACTCCATCACCCTCGATCCGGATGAAAAGGTTGGCCGATGGCACGGACTGCCCTTCAGCTGCAGAATATGTGAATTTCTGCGTCGTGGTTTTGAATCCCAGGGATTTGAACTCGGCGGCCAGGAAATCCCGGGCCCCCGCTTCGATGTCAGATCCAGCACTGCGGTAAGGGTAATTGGCCGCCAGCTCCAGAGCCAAGTCAGAGCCATAATCACCAAAATTGGCAACTTCTGCCTCGCCTGGTCCAGCACTGACGATCCCAGAGCAGGCGGACAGGCTTAGCACCATGCTCAACGCCAGACTGGTTGCCAGCAAACGACGGCCAATTCCTCGTCCACACTTTTTGATCATGGCGTCACTGCCTCGTGATCCGGGAACAGCGTGCGAACTTTGCCCAGGAGGGCTGATTCGGCCACATCGGCGTCCACGAGCGTAATCCGCGGCCTATTGACGGCATCGAGCTCGACCAGGGTCAGTGGCTGGCCCGGTGCCAGCGAGCGGAGCACGCGCTGGGCAATGACCTCAGCCGAGACGCCATTGAGTTCAATCGGAAGTTTCAGATTGACCAGCAGATGGCGTAGCCGCTCATCCGGCCAGCTGGCCAGGATCCCGAGGGCCATGGCTTCGCCATGGAGGTATTTGAGGAAACGGAAGTGGCCTTCGATGGCATTGCCGATCTCCTGGCCAAATCCAAGCAAACGTTCATCACGATGGAGCAAGTTCTGCTTAGCCTGCAAGGACAAGGTGATCATTTCAGCAAGATCCCAGACACCCGATTCGAGCCGGTCGAGGAGGGTCTGATCTTCCAGCAGGCCATAGAGGACGATCCGGGCATATCCACAGGCGATCTGGCGCGCTGACAGTGAGGCAGTCAGGGTCGGGTCGATGACTACAGCAGTCGTCTGGTTTGAAAGGCCCAGGCTGTTTTTGCTGCTGCGGATATTAAGCAGGTTCTGGGGGCAAATGGCCGAATCAACCATGGAAAAAAGGGATGTCGGGATGAGAACAAGCTGAGGATGGCCGAGGAACGTGGCTGTGACATAACCGGCCACATCGAGAATGCTGCCGCCGCCAAATGCCATTAAAATATCGGATGAGGTGATCGCCAGATCGGCTAGCTCTTCACAGATGATCCGGACAGTGTCGAGGTTCTTGCCAGTCTCGGCACCATCGACCGTTACAACCGTGAAAGCTGCCCCTGCGGCACTTAAGGTCTGTTGTAGTTTATTGAGGTACAGTGAGCTGACTTCCCGGTCGGTGACAATGACGATTCGTTTGGCTCCGGCGATTTCAGGGATGAGCTGGGGAATCTGGGTCAGGTTGCCGGCATCTATATGGATGGGAAAGGAACGGTCATGAATCTGGCCGAAAATTTGCATCTAAATTGACTCCTTAGCGGTGTTGCAGCATTCATCATACCACGTCGGGAGGGCTTTGAACATGAGCCACCTATCAGTAAACGTGTGCAGTAACTAGATATAGTACATCGGATCCTGGCCCGACTCGAGCTGGTGCTGCGCTGCCAGATCAGCCAGGGTCAAGGCGTTGAGGCGTTTTTCAATCTGTTCGTTGAGGGGCTGCCAGATCGTTTCGACCAGGAAGCGGCGGATCAAAGTCTGCTGTCCGCTTGCTTCATGCAGGTCGACCAGAGACAAGTCGCCCTCGAGTACCTGGACAATATCGCCCACCCGGATCTGGTCCGCTGGACGGGCCAGGACATAGCCACCCTGAGCCCCCTTGACACTGCGCACCAGGCCGGCTTTGCGCAGCGTAGCAAAATCCTGCTCGAGGTATTTGATGGACAAGTTTTGCCTGGCCGCAATCTGATGCAGAGCCACTTGTCCATTCTGGCTGTATAGTGCCAGGTCAATCAGGGCCCGCAGCCCATAACGGCTTTTGGTCGAGAGCTTCATATGAAAAACTCCATCTGGCTGTCCTGTTCCCAGGCTGCAAACTGCCGGTGCAGGTCAAACAGCGTGATTTGATCAACAAAATCGGCGATTTCCTGCTCCATCAGGTTCCAGACCGGCCGCGACAGACAGTCCTTGAAACGGTCACAACCAGGGGTAGCAGGATCTGTGCAACTGACAGGATTAAGGGAGCCTTCGGCCGCTCGGACGATGTCACCCACTGTGATCGCAGTGGACGGCCGTGCCAGATGATAACCGCCCCGATTGCCGCGCAGACTGATCAACAGGCCGCCCCGTTTCAGCAGGGCAAAAATCTGTTCCAGATAGCTGTCGGACAGTCCTGTCTGTTCACTGATCTGCCGGATGCTGACTCGCTCTCCTGCTGGCTGGCTGCCGAGTGCGAGCATGGCCTCCAAGGCATAGACCCCCCGGGTTGAAATCCGCATGTTAAACGCCTCCTTGAAGACTTTCAGGCTTGATTCAGGCGTATGAAAGGGCTTGTTCGAGATCGGCGATCAAATCCTGGGCTGTTTCGAGTCCTATCGACAGACGGACCAGGTCCGCTGTGATGCCGGCCGAGATGAGCTCCTCATCGGAAAGCTGGGAGTGAGTCGTACTGGCCGGATGGATCACCAGCGATTTGGCATCGGCCACATTGGCCAGATGAGAGAATAATTCAAGATGATCGATGAATCGTATGGCAGCTTCTTTGCCACCCTTGACGCCGAAGGTGAAAATGGAGCTCACGCCCTTGGGCAGGTATTTCTGGGCCAGGCTGTAGTATTTGTTGCCCGGCAGTCCAGCATAATTGACCCAGCTGACTTTCGGATGAGCCGACAGGTATTCGGCCACTTTGAGGGCATTTTCGACATGGCGGTCCATGCGCAAAGACAATGTTTCCAATCCCTGGATAAAGAGCCAGGCATTGAACGGACTGAGGGCAGCGCCAGTGTCTCTGAGCAGCGCCACCCGCATGCGCAGGATGTATGCCAGGTTGCCCAGGTCGCGGGCATAGGCCAGGCCATGATACCCGGGATCAGGCTGGGACAGCAGCGGGAATTTCGACGAGTTGAAATCGAAACGGCCGGCATCGACGACAACACCGCCCAGCGATGTGCCATGGCCACCGATGTATTTGGTCGTCGAATGGACGACGATGTCGGCCCCATGTTCAATCGGCCGGATCAGGTACGGTGTGCCGAAGGTATTGTCCACAATCAGCGGGACACCATGGGCATGAGCCATGTCTGCCATCCGGGCGAGATCGACCAGATTGCCATTGGGATTGCCAATCGATTCGACGTACCAGGCCTTGGTCTGCTCCGTGGTCGCCCGGGCAAAGGAGTCCAGGTCATCCGGATCGGCAAAAGCAGTCGTGATGCCATAGTGTGGCAAGGTGTTGCGCAGCAGGTTCAGAGTGCCGCCATAAAGCGTCGAAGCAGCAACGATCTGGTCGCCTGCGGCGGCCAGATTCATGATCGCATATGTGATGGCAGCCGAGCCTGACGCCACGGCCAATGCCCCAACCCCCCCTTCGAGAGCGGCGATTCGCTCCTCCAGAACGGCGGTGGTGGGATTCATGATGCGGGTGTAAATATTGCCCGGCCGGGCCAGACTGAACAGGTCGGCTCCATGCTGTGTATCATCAAAGACATAAGAGGTTGTCTGGTAGATCGGCACGGCCCGCGATCCGGTCGTTGGATCGGGTTCCTGGCCCGCATGAATAGCCAGCGTGTCGAACGAATATTTCGTGGGATCCAGTTTGCTCATGTTTATTGCCTCCGCGCCGCAGCTTATATTCCAAGTAATCCAGTATGATTTAATCGAATGTTACCGCGGGCATTGGTTAAAGTCAAGAGCCAGAATAAAAGGGAGTGTGCAAGTAAACCAGCACACTCCCCTTGTTTTTTGCTCCTGGTTGAGAGCCAGGTTTATTGGGCCAGTTCGGCGTATTCAGCGTAATAGGGGGTCTGGACCGGTTCGGAGAAGCGGTCGAGGGAGCGTTGTTCGCTCAGGACTTTGGTGCGGTAGGCACTGGGTGTCATGCCGGTGTTCTGGCGGAAAGCGGCAGAAAAGCGGCTGGCGGAGAAAAAGCCGCACTGGTTGCCGATTTCGTTGGCCGAGAGGCGGGTATGGACAAGCAGGCGCTTGGCCTGGGTGATCCGAAGGTCGGTCAGGAAATCGTACGGGCTCTGGCCGAAGGCAAGTTTGAAAGCACGAATGAAGTGGAACCGGTTCATGCGGGCCAGTTCTGCCAGACGTTCGATGGTCAGTTTCTCTTCGAGATTCTCATGCATGTACTCGATGACTGGTTGGAAGCGGGACTGGCTTTCCGTCAGGGGCTTGTCGAACAAGCGGGATTCCTCGATCTGGCTGATGTGGTAATGGCGGATCAGCTGGATCGCGAGTTGCTCGGTCAGGCTCGTGACGATGCGGTCGCGGCCGATGCGGCTTTCGCGCAGTTCGGTGATCAGGGTGGCAAGCACGGCCTGGACTTCGGAATGAAGCAGGCATTGTTCACACAAAAAAGGCGCGGCAGAAGGGCCGAGGATGTCGCGGGTCAGGTGGTCGAGGTAGTCGGCCTGGAAAAAGACTGAAATGAAGCTGCCCTGCTGAATCCCGCGGGCTGCACCGTGGCGGGTGTGCGGCTTGATGATCAGCAGCTGGCCAGGGCGGCACTCGATGATCCGCTTGTCAATGTAAAGATGGGTCAAAACGGAAAGAGGAATTAAAAATTCATACCGTTCATGGGTATCTTCGATCGCAGCGGTGGTGTTGATAAAGTCGACCGTCATCCGGATTTCGACTGGGCCACCAGGCAGGGAGACGAGCTGGTCGGCAGGCAGGACTTTGGCCAATGGTGAAAGGTCTGTCAAATCGGGTTTCATGAATCCTCCGGTGAAATGCCAAGCGGTCGGCTCAGTTGACAAATGGTGCGCACCGCTGATGTTTTCTATCAAAATGATGAAACAATTATAGGAAACACTTGTCGTTTTTTGCAAGGAAAACATTGCCTGTAAAGCCCGAAATGGCAAGAAACGTGGAATTGCCTATTTTTTGCCAATCAGATGGACAGATGTTTGAACAATTGAATCATAAATGGTATCAGAATGGGCCATTCAAGCACGGGAAAAACAGTTTTGCCACCATTGGTGGCCTATGTTAAGATTTGGGCAAGACGTTTGCCTGGTGCGCTTGAGCAGTAGCCCATGGTCCAATCACGCGTCGAATTCGTCAATTTTGCCCAGCAGGCTTGATTGGAGAAGCAGATGACACCGGTGATGGCGCAAGAACAAGTCCAGGGCAGGAAAAAGGCCCGGAAAAATGGGATCAGGACGGGCATTTGGCTGCTGGTTTCTTTGGTTGTCATTGTTTCCGGAATTGCCTCGGATATCGCCCCCCTGGCCATCGAGCCCGTTGCTGTTGCAGCAGCTTTCTTGCCTGTCTCCGTCGAACCAGGCCCGGACGTGGACCTGGATGCTTCGATTGCCAACCTGACGACCCCCCCAGTCTCTGTCAGTGGTACGGCCATGCTGGTCCTGGAGTCGAATCGTTCCCGCATTTTGTTTGAACAAAACAGCGCCATCACTCTGGATAGCTCGGTTTCTGCCAAATTGATGACTGCCTTGATCGCCTCTGAGCAGCTCAAGCCGGAAACCATGATCACCATCAGCAGTGTGACAGCCGACATGCCCGACCTTGCTGTGAGCAAAGGGCAGCCGGCTCTGAAAACTGGCGAAAAATACAGCTTCGAGTATTTACTTCTGCGCCTCGTCTTTTATGATTCTGATGCAGCAGCGGTGGCCCTGGCTGAGCAAATCAGTGGTGAAGAAAGCGAATTCATCCAGTTGATGAACAGCAAGGCCCAGAGCCTCGACATGCTGGCCACAACGTTTGTCAGCAGTTCCGGCCGCGCGATGATGGTTGACAGCGATGGTGCTGATCCAACTGACACAAAAGGGCAGGAAACGGCTCCGGCCGCAACAACATTGCGTGACCTGGCTCGCCTGGTCAAGGCTGCCAGCCAGAACAAAACCTTGTCTTCGGCCCTGACCCGCCGGAATGAGTATCTGGTTTTGCCTGGCCCGACGGTTATTTCGCTGCACCATCAGCTGGAAACCCTGTGGACCTTGTCTGAAGACCGGGTTTCCGGAGCCTTTTTCAGCAACAAGTCCAACGCTGCGACGGTGACGTTCGGCACCGCGAACGGGATCGCGATCATCACCCTGATTCATGGGGGCCGGGCTTCAGAAGCCATCGATGACACGGTTGCTCTTTACAATGCGGTTGGTGATTCTTTTGAAGTCGCCACTCTGGTCGAGGCAGGTGACCATTTCTTCGGTGGACAAGAACAAACCGTCGATGGCGAGGCATTTGGCCTGATCTACCTGAAAACGATCACCTATGTCCGGCCGAAAGGCCAGGACTATCTGGACAGCGCCGTCCAGTACCAGTCCTTTGGGCCCTTTACCCGTCCAATCCTCAGCGGCGCAGTCATCGGTCAGGCCATTTTCAAGCTGCTCGATGGCACAACGGTCGCCGTCGATGTCGGGCCAGACCGCCAGATTCTCTCCAGCGTCACCCTGATCGACCGGGCCCTCAAACAATTGCAGGGCAATCAGAACCTGACCATCGTCCTGCTCGCGACTCTGATCCTCCTGATCATCGTCCTGGCTGCAAAAGTGCTCATCAACCTGACCCGTCTCATCAAACTCAGCTTCCTGATCCTCTTCGAGATCCGCAGCCGCCGCTGAAAACTATCCCGGCAAAACTGAAACCCACCCAATAACTTCCCCTGGCCGCTCACCATGCCCAGCGCCGAGCGTAGCACAGACTACGGCTGTACGCCCTAAAAGCGAGTAGTCTTAAATTGTGCCGCAAAAGGGACGGGGTCCCTTTTGCGGCCAGTTTCGAAACAATCACAACCCGATTCCGTCTATTTTGCTTAGTTTCTGCGACAAATCGGACCGGGTAGCAAAAAAGGGACGGGGTCCCATGGAGGTAATCATGAGTGAGTTTATCAATAACCGTGAAGTTTTAAGTGACCATGAGCGGCGGGAGGGGCTGAAGTCGGTCATCCGCATGCTGCATGATGGTGCGCCTGTTGCCGATGCCAAGGCGGCTTTTGCCAGGATTTCCGAGGGTATCAGTGGCGATGAGATTGCCCGTCTCGAAGGTGAGCTGGTTGCGGAAGGCATGCCGGTGGCAGAGATCCAGCGGTTGTGCGATGTCCATGCGGATGTTTTCCGGGACCAGCTCGAAGAACCCGACGATCGGGACATGGATGAAATTCCCGGCCATCCGGTCCGGACGTTGATCCGCGAGAATGAAGCCCTGGCCAACCTGATCAAATCCTCCCTAGAGCCCCAGACCCGGGCCTACGCAGACGATCCGGCAGCCGGCGGCGACGCCCTGGCCACTTCACTCGGACTTCTCTATGACATCGACAAGCATTACGGCCGCAAGGAAATGCTGATCTTCCCGTATCTGGAAAAATATGGCCGCGAAGCCCCGCCGAAAGTCATGTGGGGTGTCGATGACGAGATTCGCGCTGCCATCAAGGCCTGCCGCCGCCAAGTCATGGAGCGTGACCCCAGTGTCGTCACTGCACTGAATGACCTGTACAAGAAAATTTCCGAAATGTTCTTCAAAGAAGAAAACATCCTGGTACCGATGCTGGCCGAATTGCTGACCGAAGACGAATGGCTGGCGATCGCCCGGGAAAGTGCCGAAATCGGCTATTGCCTGGTCGAGCCAGACGGTCCCTGGATCCCCAAGCGACATGAACTCGAAGCCGACGCCCACATGCAGCACCTGATGGGCCAATCCAGCGCCAACACCAGCTCAGAGGCTGCAACCACAGCGCCGACAGACGGCTTGATCCGTTTTGACACGGGCGTCCTGCGCCTCGACCAATTGACAGCGTTGCTCGACAAACTGCCGATCGATATCACCTTTGTCGATGAAAACGACATCGTGCGCTATTTTTCGCGGGCGGACGAACGCGTCTTCCCCCGTCCCAAAACAGTCATCGGCCGCCATGTCAACAATTGCCATCCGCCGCAGAGCGTCCATGTGGTTGAAAACCTGGTTAACGATTTCAAAGCCGGAATCAAGGATTCCGAAGACTTCTGGATCGAGATGAAAGGCATGTTTGTCCTGATCCGCTACTTCGCCGTGCGGGGAGAAGACGGGCGTTACCTGGGCACGCTGGAAGTTACTCAGAACATCGCCCCGCTCAAAGCCATCGAAGGCGAAAAACGCCTGCTCTCCTGATCAAATATCGAAAGAAGGCAAGACCTGCCGGTCCATTCAAGCGGCAGAAACCACCCGGTTCCTGCCGTTTTGCTTGGCCTGGTCCAGGGCGAGCATTGCCCGGCCCAGCCAGTGTTCGAAATTCTCCCCGGTTTCATGTTCGGCCACCCCAAGGCTTGCGGTGTATGGGCAGACCAGTGGCTCGGGGATCGTCTCGATCTGGTGGCGCAGATTTTCCGCAACCATCAAAGCCTCATGCTTGCTTTTTTCCAGCAGGACAATCAGAAATTTCGATGCAGCCAGCCGGACAACAATGTCCTGTTTGTCTGCGGCTCCTGAAATCATCTCAGCCATTTCCCTGAGCACCTGGTTGCCTTTGTGGACGCCATGGCGGTCGTTGATGGTAGCGAAAGCATCAATATCCAGCAGGATCAGGGAAATCGGTTGTCGGCTGTCCTGGTGCTGCTGGTCATTGCGGCCGCGGATGATCTCGCGGCTAACCATCTGCTCGAGGTAGCGCCGGTTGTATAGCCCAGTCAGCTGATCGGTGATGGATTGCTCCTCCAGCAGCTGATTTTTTTGCTGCAAATCTGACAAGAGAAGCCGGTTGTTGATGTGATAGGCCACTGAAGCCAGGATACTGAAATTGACCATCATGAAAAGCTGGGTCACGGTGGATTCCATGCTGGCATCAGTCATGAACTTATCGACATAGGCGTCTCGGTAGATGACAACCAGGCGGGCCATCAAATAGCCAGGATAGCCGATCAGGCCGACCAAGGAGAGGGTTTTTTCAACTGGGCGCAGTCGTTGCCAGACCGGCCAAACGGTGACCAGAAAATCGCCGAACAGGTAAACAACCAGCAGGGATGTGATCGCGATGCGTGGAAAAGAAACAGGCACCAGGATAATCACAAAAATCAAGAGTGCATAACCCAGGGTTAGCAGCAGGGAATATTTGACAGGCCAGGCCTTGAAGCCGCAAAACGATCGAGTTCCGGCAAAATACATGAAAAAAAACAAGCTGAACGACAGGTTGAAAATCAAAGCCAAAACTTCAACGGGCGCCTGGTTGAAAAAATACACGACAAAAAATGCCAGCGCCAGAATGAGATATCCCAGACTGATGAATCGCAGGGGCTTGGACTTGCGCTGGAAAGAAATGACCAGCAAATTGACCGAGGTGTAGAGCTGGATGAATGCATTTGCTGCTACCAGTGTCAGATTATCCATGTACGCTCCTGCTGATTGCCTTGATGAAGCCGGTTGACCGACCATTGCGTGCCCGTGCACTTAACATTTATTCATATGATAATTGATAATATTGCTTATGCAAAGGGGAAATAGACCACTGACTTTACAAATTTCTCTTGTTTCTGAGATGACGGGCCAGCCGGTCCAGATAAAAGGTGATTAAGAGTCCCAGTGCATAGTCATAGACAATGATGACAACCTGAAGCGCCACAACAAGCGCCGGGATGTACCACCAGCCCCATGTTCCGGCCTGAGCCAGGATCATTTCGCGGGCAAAGAGCCAAGTCGCGGCGATGACCAGGAAATTGGCAGTCAGCTGTTTGGCCAGGGCAGCCAGCGGCCGGTTCAACCTGGATTCAAAAGCAGCTTTCAAAATGGGGAAAAGGCCAAAAAAGAAAGAAAACAGATAGGTGAAGGCAAACCCTGGCCAGGCCAGCCCGATCAGGCTGACACCGAGGTAGACAAGCACAGCCCGGCGCCAGCCCAGCTCGATCACGGCAATGGCCACTGGCAAGGAGCTCAAGGCATACAGAGACAAGTCAGCCGTTGGGGAAATTGCCCCGATCAGCAGAAACAGGAGCGACAAGGCAGAAAGCAATCCGCCCAGCGTGATGGTCCGAGTCGTGACATGCATGAGTTTGGACTCCTGTCAGCAACAGGAAATCAGGTCGGAGCCGCAGCACTCGCAGCAAGAGTCGGCACAGCACAGGCAGCCCAAAGTGTTGCAGACATCCCCATTGGACTGGCGATAGTAGGGGCTCTGGTTGCCGTAGGGACGCTGCTGTTGCTGCCATTGTTGTTGCTGCTGTTGCTGCCACTGCTGCCATTGCTGCTGGGCAGATTGCTGGTTCGCCTGGCCCGTTGACTGGTGTGATGACGTACCGCCACCTGATTGGGTACTGCCGGAATTCAGCTGGTCGTAGGCGGCATTGATCTCCTGCATTTTCTCCTTGGCCAGGTCAGCCAGCGGATGATCCTGGTAGTTGTCGGGGTGGTACTTCTTGACCAGCGCCCGGTATGCTTTCTTGATCTCCTCCTGGGAGGCGCCCACCCGGACACCAAGGACTTCGTAAGGACTTTTTGCCATTTCTTGGATTCTCCTTGATTTTCGTGCCAGAGCGGGCTAGATCTTGCCGAGGCGGCGGCCAGCGAGGATCGTATCCCGGGCTGCCAGCAAGCCAACAGTGACTATATTGCCCATCAGGCCGGCATCGCGATCATAAGGCAGCAGAGCGGCGACCCGGTCCATTTCCATCTCGTGCTGCTCCAGCAAGGTGCGGGCTTTTTCCTGGGCGGCCGCTGGTTCCAGGGTGGAAAAGGGGTTCCAACTGCCATTATTGCAGTCACTTTCCCGGTCGTCAATTGCATCGAGCAGGTAGATCCAGCTGCCCAGGTGATAGCCAAAACGGGAGAGTCCCGCCTGGATCGCCGGATCCGGACTGGCCAGGGGCGCAGCCTCTGCCAGGAAGGTTTCCAGGAGGCGGCCAAACTG
>SABL01000044.1 GCA_009928985.1 Clostridia bacterium | reverse complement strand
ACACTGTGAAGGAAATTTTTGCCAAACGGATTTCCATCCTGGAACGAAAAGCCGATCGCGATGAAATCAAAGAATCACGCAAAGCCGAGAACGAGGCTGATGAATCAGAAGAACCCGAAGAGGACGCGGATTCCGGCAAGCCAGATAACGTGCCACCCGTAACTCCTCCTGGTCAGGCGAAAAAGGAACCAGTCGTTAGCGATTCCTGATTCTCTTTGCTCAATAATTTCATTTCCTAAAACCAAAAGGGGCTTCGCACATTTACCTGCGAAGCCCCTTTTCATGGCCAGCGTGTGATTATAATTGAAACGCGTCTTACCCTTTCGCAAACGGCAGGGTCGAACCGCCATAGGGCATGACGATGACTGAGGCATCCTGGCCGAGGATGGCCAGGGCTGCATCGAGGGCGGTCTGGGCGTCGGCATAGGGTTCGAGGTTGACGGAACGGACGAAGTCAGCATCGAGGTCGCTGACGAAGAAGATCCGGGCCATCTGGAGGACCATGGCAATGGCTGCGGCTTTGTGGCCGCCAAGCTCGAAATTGCGGCCAATTTCTTCGACCATGAATGCCGGTTTGTACTGGGTCATCCAGCGTTCAAAACAGGGCTCGCCGAGGCCTTCCTTGGCGGAGGCTATCCAGAGGACAATGCCGCCTTCACGGACCGCATGCTTGGCATTGTCGAGTGCTTTCTGGGCCTGGTACATGTTGATGTCCTTGGGATAACCGCCAGGGGAGACGATGACCAGGTCGGCGCGCTGTTCGATCTCGCATTTGTACAAAGTATCGAGGAAGGCGCAGCCAGCACGATGGGCGGTGATCGGATGACCGGCGACGGCATTGACGATCTGTTTCTTTTCGTCGAGGACGACGTTGAGGATGAAATCGACGCTGATCAGGTTCAGGACGTCGTCAATGTCCTGGCGGACCGGGTTATCATCGATCGCACCCGCTTTGGCTGCAGCCTGGACCATCATGCTGTGGTTTTCCTGGATGGCATCATGGGTGCAGACACCGGGCATGATCGCCTTGGCGCCACCACTGTAGCCGGCGAAATAATGGAACTCGATATTGCCCAGGCAGATGCGGCGATCAGCCTCGACCACCGGCCGGAAAACGTCTACGCGCGTACCGAACTTGGTATGTCCGATGGGTACACAATCATCGGTGTCCAGGTCGATACAGCGGACGGATTCAAAAACGGCATCACTCACCAGATAGCGCATTTCAGCCTCGGTGTGGCGCCGGTGGCTCCCCAGGCCAAACGCAATGAACACATCTTCGCGCCGAATCCCAGCTGCGTACAATTCCTCCAGCAGGGAGGGTAGAAGATACTTGCTTGGCAGGGGCCGGGTGATATCACTGGTCACAATCGCAACCGTTTCGCCCGGTTTGACGATCTCGCCAATACGTGGCGAATCGATCGGATGAGCCAGCGCGCGTTTGACCTCCTCAACACCGGTCAGGTCGAGGGCCACTTCATTAGGCACGAGAACCTGGGTCGGATGACTCTGTGGTATATCAAGAGAAACGGTTGATTTTCCAAAACCGACTGAAATTTGCATAAATGAGCGCTCCTTTAACCATACTTAACCATAATATACCAAAGATACACCCATTCTGCAATCATTTCGGATTTGGTGCACACTTGATGGGCCATTTGGACATATCGCTGCTTTATTGTCATTTTCGACAATAAAACCGCCAATAGATTGCCAAACACGACCCTGTTAACTTGAGTGTGTTTATGGTATATTGAACCAAGGGCAAGGTTCGAAGCCTTGGTCATATTGATAATTTTGACTCCCTGACAAAATCTGGAGAACGATGGAGGGATCGGACTATGCGCACCGATCGGCTACGGGAACTTGAAGAATACATGCAGCAGAAGCGTTCGGCAACCATACCCGAACTGTGCGATCACTTCAATGTCTCGCTGAACACCATCCGGCGCGATATCAAAGAGCTGGTCAAAAGCGGAACCGTATCCAAGGTCTATGGCGGCATCCTCTGGAACCAGGAAGATAACATCGTTCCCTTCACCGCACGCAGCACAGTGGCGATTGATGAAAAACGCCATATCGGCAGCCTGGCCGCCTCCTTGGTCGAGGATGGCGAGACGATCTATATCGACTCCGGTACGACGGCTGTCCATCTTCTGCCTTACATCGCCCAACGCAGGAATGTCACCGTGGTCAGCAACAGCCTGATCGTTTTCAACGAGATCCAGAAATATCCAGAGCTCAACCTGCTGACTGCAGGCGGAATTTTCAACCAGAAAACAAAATCCTTCGTTGGCTTGTCTGCCGTCACCGGACTCAATGACATCCGCATCCGCAAGGCCTTCATGAGTTCCACCGGGGTCAGCATCGAGGCCGGTGCGACGAATAATTCACTTCATGAGGCCGAGGTTAAAAGAGCTGTGATCAGCCGGGCCCAGAAGGTCATCCTCATGGTCGATCATACGAAATTCGACCGCTCGGCAGCGATCTGTTTCTGTGGTCTGGAGCAGCTGGCCTGCTTCATCACCGACAAAAAACCACCGGAAAAGTATTTGAGATTTTTTGAACAGAACCACATCATGGTCAAATACTGACTTGGCCGGTTGATCGTCAGCGTCCTGGCTAAATCATCTTCACAGACCGCCTTCCTGTTCCTGCAGAAGGCGGTTTTTGTTTTCGAGCTGCACACCGAAGAGGTATTTGCACTGACAAAAAAGAGGCTGTCCCCGGCAATTGAGCACAGGGGGCAGCCTCTTTGGGAAACATGATAGAGCTTAGATGCCAGACACTGGACGGAGCCGATTGATTAGTAGGCCCAATCCTTGTTTTTGTCCGGTTTGTCCTTCATCTGCAGGACTGCCTTGCGCTCAAGCACGGCTTTGACCTTCTCAACGATGACGTCAGCAGTCAGGCCATAGTATTTCTGCAGGAAGTCCTGCGGTCCGACCTGGCCGAACTCATCCTGGACACCGACCATTTCCATCGGGACCGGGATATTCTTGACCAGGACATCGGCGACAGCACTGCCGAGGCCACCAATGACATTGTGGTTCTCAGCGGTGACGATCGCACCGGTTTTTGAAGCGGCAGCAATGACTGCGTCGGCATCGATCGGCTTGACCGTGAACATGTCGATAACCAGGGCGGAAACGCCTTCTGCCTCGAGGCTGGCAGCTGCTTTGAGGGCTTCGGCGACCATGATGCCAGAAGCGATGATCGCCACGTCTGTGCCGTCTTTGACCAGGGCAGCTTTGCCAATGTCAAAGTCAGCACCAGCTTCGTAGACACCCAGCACTTCTTTGCGGCCGAGGCGAATGTACTTGAGACCTTTCAGGTCCATCAGCTTAGGCAGGACACTTTCCAGCATGGCCGAGTCGGTGACATCGACGACGGTTGCGTGCGGGATCGCACGGTAGAGTGCCATGTCTTCGAAAGGCATGTGGGTGCCGCCGTTGAAGGCAGCGGTGACGCCTGCGTCAGATCCAACCATGACCACGTCGTTTTTCGAGTAGGCGATGGAGAGGAAGACCTGGTCGTAGCAGCGGCGGGATGCAAAGGGGCCAAAGGTGTGGGCCAGCGGCTTGAGGCCGGCGGCAGAGAGGCCTGCAGCCATGCCTGCCAGGTTGGCTTCAGAAACACCGACGTTATAGGCCTGGCTTGGATGTGCATCAGCCCATTTCTTGGTGCCGATCGAGCTCATCAGGTCGGCATCGAGATAGACGAACTTTGGGTCCTCGCCAAGTTTGGCAACGACGCCACCAAAGACGTCTTTCATGGCACGTTTTTCTTTTTCGTTTTTGAAATCAACTTTGAAATTCATTCTCGCCACCTCAACCTTTCTGCTCAGAAAGCAGCTTTTCCAGATCGGCAATCGCCTGGTCAGCCAACTCTGCTGATACCACGATGTGGTGGTTCGCTGTCATGTCTTCAACAGCCTTGACGCCAGCGCCCTTGATGGTATTGAGGACGATCATGTGCGGTTTGCCTGGGGTGACCTTGGCTTTCTGGATCGCCTCGTAGATCGCTTCGGCATCCTGGCCGTCGATCTCCTGGGCATCCCAGCCGAAGGATTCGAACTTGGCGGCGATGTCGATCTGGTCGAGGATGTCCTTGGTGTAGCCGTCGAGTTGCTTCTTGTTGTAGTCACAGAAGGCGATCAGGTGATCGAGCTTCTGGTGGCCGGCAAACTGAGCGCCTTCCCAGATCTGGCCCTCGTTGAGTTCACCGTCACCGACGATCAAGTAGGTGTAGTTGTCGCGGCCCTGGATGCGATCACCCAGGCACAGGCCGAGGGATGTGGACATGCCCTGGCCCAAAGAGCCAGTCGTCATGTCGATGCCCGGGGTCTGGTTACGGTCGCAATGGCTGGGCAACTTGGTCCCGGGGATGTTCAGGGTATTGAGCCAGTCCATCGGGAAAAAGCCCTTCAGAGCCAAAGTGGCATAGAGAGCCGGGCCGGCATGGCCTTTCGAGCAGACGAGCTTGTCACGATCTTCCCAAGTCGGGTTCTTGGGGTCGTACTTCATGACAGCCTCATACAAGACGGCAAACGTGTCGGTGATCGAGAGCGCACCGCCAACATGGCCGAATCCGCGGACTTTGAACTCTTTCATCTGTTCAATGCGGATTGTCGTGGCGAATTGCTTGATCTGGTTCAATAATTTTGGATCCATTCGCATCTCCTTCCTGGTATCCCTTGACAAGAATCGGCAAGCGCGCAACGCGCACCCTCATTATACTCACAAAATGTCCATCTTCAACAAATTCGTGTTGAAAACGAACACTTCGTGCCGGCCAGTTTCCTGCGGGATTGGAATCATCCCGGCCCAGATAAGTCCAGACCGGGATGCCTCTTTTTGATACTTTTACTTAGTCTTTGCCGTCCCGTTCATAGGCAGCTTCCATGGCTTCGATCAGTGGCAGTTTCTTACCGGACATGAAGCGGACCATGGCACCACCCGCGGTGCAGACATAATTGATTTTCTTGAGATCAATGTACTTGCTGGCTGCGCTGACGGTATCGCCACCACCGATGACGGAGTATCCCGGGGCATTAGCGATCGAATTCCAGAGCGACTTGGTGCCTTCCTCGAACAGGGGGTTCTCGTAAACACCCGCCGGGCCGTTGACGAAAATCGTACCAGCGGTTTTGATGATCGCATCGTAGCGGGCCATCGTGTCCGAACCGATATCGAGGAACATTTTGTCGTCCATCGGCAGGGCTGAAAGTCCAGTGTTGATCCGCTGGCCATCGACTTCGTAAGCCAAGTCAGACGGAACTTCGATGCGGCCGGGAAAGTCACGCAGCATCTCGCGAGCCGGTTCAACAAAGACCAACAGGTCCTTGTCTTTGAGGAATTGCTCGTATTTGGCACCGATTTTGAGCCCTTGGGCCAGAAGCATGATCACACCGGTGACACCACTGGCCAAAATCTTGTCAGCGGTGCCGTTTTCGAGGACCGTTTTCATCATGCCGAAGGCATCGGAGATTTTGGCGCCACCCAGGACGAACACCGCTGGTTTCGCAGCACCGTTCAAGACCTTGTACAGGGCTTCGTATTCGTCATACAACAGACGACCGCCGGCTGTGGGCAGGAGTTCCTGGAAAGCGACCATGCTCGGGCAATTGCGGTGAGCCGCGGCAAACGCGTCGTTGACATAAATGTCAAAGAGCGGTGCCATCGTTCGGACCAGCCACGTGTCCAGCATTTCCCTAGCCGTGAGCTTGACTTCCTTTTCAAAGCCAGAGACTTCCTCGGTCAGGTAGCGCAGGTTGCCCAGGAAAATCGCTTCGCCTGGTTTGAGGTTCTTGACCGCTGCAACGGCAGCTGGACCACAAACATCCTCGACATAGGTGATGGTCTGGCCGAGATGGGCGGACAGTTTCTCGGCGTGTTCGCGCATCGACATCAGGTTCTGGTAGTCGAGCGTGTCGCCCTGGTGGGCGATGATGGCCACTTTGGCACCCTGGTCGAGCAGGTACTGGATGGTCGGAATGCTTTTCTTGATCCGGTTCTCATTGACGATCTTCCTGGTCTGGGGATCGATCGGTGAATTGACATCGACCCGCAGCAGGACTGCCTTGTCGTTGTAATCGAACCGTTCAAGTGAATTCATTCTTACTTCCATTTGCCGAGTCCCAGGTACTTGTTGGTTTCCGCCGTGCCGCTCTCACGGTCGGACTGCATGCCACAGGCAGCACGGATGGCGTCCATGGTTTCCGGGATGGTGACGGATTCCTGAGGGATGTTGATGGCGTACATGATGTTGTCGCCGGATTCGACGATCGAATCTTCCCACAGGCCGATTTCATACATGTCACCACGCGGGTTGCCCAGGTCACGGGCATAGCGGAAGAAGGAGGCGTTGCCCTGGAAACCGTCATCGATCTTGACGACACGGATGCGGTTATGTGTTTTGAAGGCTTCGAGCGCCATTTCCTTGGTGATTTTCTGCTTGCCATGAGCGACAACGGTGATGATGTGGCCATGGGTGACCGGTGTGTGGACGAGGATTCCGGTGGCGTCGATGTGCGGCATGATGGTCATCAGGTCGACGGCCTGGTGGCTGGGAGCTTTGTCCATCTGCAGGGCATTGGTCAGGCCACGATGATAGTCGCCCGGATCAGCCACACGACGAATGATCGTGATCGCCACACGGTCGATGCCAAAGGCACGGTCGAGGCAATCAACCGAGCGGATCAGGCCAGTGGTGTTGCAGGAGGTCAATTTGAGGTAATCGGCACCGATGCCTTTTTCGAAATTGGCATAACCATGGAAGAATACGTCGGCGACGCTGTTCTTTTCACCGCCCTGGAAGACGGCCTTCTTGCCCAGGCGGGCATAGATTTCCTTGTTCTTGATGCCGACGCCGCCCGGGGAGGAGTCGAGCATGATATCAACTTTGCTGACCAGGTCTTCAAATGTTCCAGCAACCGGAATATTGAATGCGTCAAACTTCGCTTTGTCTGCACCTTCGACCAGATACAGGTCATAAGGCATGCCCTTTTCCTTGAGGGCGCGGATGGATAACGTCGGGGCCAGGTCAGCGACGCCGACCAGTTCCATGTCACCCTGCAGGGCGACACCGTCGGCCAGACGCTGGCCAATGACACCATAGCCTGCTACACCAACTTTGATTTTGCTCATTTTGTTTCCTCCTCGGTTTTGGCCCGGGCATGGCGTTCTTCAAACCATGCCCGGACTGGTTTTTATATTCTGGCTACGCCGGTTTTGCGGGCAGCTTCAGCCACAGCGGCAGCGACGGCCGGGCCGACGCGTTTGTCAAAGGCTTTGGGGATGATGTACTCAGCAGTCAATTCGTCTGCGGTGACCAGGTTGGCGATGGCCTCAGCGGCAGCGATCTTCATGTCGTCATTGATGTCGGAAGCACGGACGTCAAGGGTGCCGCGGAACAGGCCCGGGAAAGCCAGGACGTTGTTGATCTGGTTCGGGAAGTCGGAACGGCCAGTGCCGATGACGGCAGCGCCAGCTTCCTTGGCCAGGTGAGGCATGATCTCCGGTGTCGGGTTGCTCATGGCAAAGATCATCGGGTTCGGTGCCATGGAGGCGACCATTTCCTTGGTCACGAGGTCTGGGCCGGAAACACCGATGAAAACGTCAGCACCCTTCATGATTTCAGCCAGAGAGCCTTTCTTCATGAGACGGTTGGAGATTTTGGCCATTTCAGCCTTTTCAGTGTTCAGACCATCGCGGCCTTCGTAGATTGCACCCTTGCGGTCAGCGAGGATGACATTCTTCAGACCCATCTTCATCAGCAGCTTGGTGATGGCGATACCGGCAGCACCAGCGCCGCAGGTGATGACTTCGAGATCAGACAGGGAGCGGCCGGTCAATTTGCAGGCATTGATCATGGCTGCGAGCGTGACGATGGCGGTGCCGTGCTGGTCATCGTGGAAGATCGGGATATCGGTCTCTTCTTTCAGGCGGCGCTCGATTTCAAAGCAACGGGGGGCCGAGATGTCTTCAAGGTTGACGCCACCGAAGCTGCCGGCCAGAAGTTTGACCGTATTGACGATATCGTCGACTTCCTTGGAACGGATGCAGAGCGGGAAAGCATCGACATCGCCAAAGGTCTTGAACAGGACGCATTTGCCTTCCATGACTGGCATGCCAGCTTCGGGGCCGATGTCACCGAGACCGAGAACAGCGGTGCCGTCGGTGACAACCGCAACGAGGTTCCAGCGGCGGGTCAGGGTATAGGAGAGGTCGACATCCTTCTGGATGGCCAGGCAGGGTTCGGCAACACCGGGGGTATAGGCAAGCGACAGGTCGTCGACGGTGTTGACCGGGCAGGTGGCGATCACTTCGATCTTGCCTTTGAGATCCTCGTGAAGCTTCATCGCACGTTGTTTGATATCCATGGGTATTTCCTCCTTATTTCGGCCGCAATCGTTTACAGCCCATCCTTCTTACTATCTTACAAACCCGTGACTTCCGCAATATATTTGCGGGCCTTTTTGGCGTATTCGAACGGATTGGCCTTGGCCGGATCCTGCTCGGCCTCGACGACAACCCAGCCTTCGTAGCCGGAATCTTCGAGTACTTTGACCAGCGGACGGAAGTCGACATCACCATCACCAGGAACGGTGAAGACACCGGCGCGGACAGCATCCAGGAAACACATATCCTTGGCTTTGACCTCTGCATGAACAGAAAGGCGCATGTCTTTCAGGTGAACGTGACGGATGCGGCCGATGTGCTTCTGGAGGACCGGGACATAGTCGATACCGGCAAAAGTCAGGTGTCCGGTGTCAAACAGGAGGAAGACCAGGTTCGGATCGGTGTTGTCCATCAGATAGTCGATTTCTTCGACAGTCTGAACACCAGTGCCCATGTGGTGGTGGCAGGTGAAAGCCATGCCCATGTCTTTGGCGATCTGACCCATTTCGTTAAAGCCTTTGATCACGGTCGCCCACTGTCCGGAACTGTAAACCGGTTTGTTCTTCAAGATCGGCAGATCGAGACGGCCCTGGATGGAATTGCCCTGCTCAGAGACACCGATGACCCGGGCGCCAAGGAAATAAAGCTTTTCGGCATGAGCCCGGAAAGCTGCGATGGTTTCTTCGTAGGGGACGTTGGGGGCAGTCAGCATCGAGGAGAACCAGGCATTGCAGATGGTCATACCCCGAAGATCGAGGTGCCATTTGAGTTCTTCCTTGTCCTGGGGGTACTTGCTGCCAATTTCGCAGCCGGTAAAACCAGCCAGGGCCATTTCACTGATGGTCTGCTGGAAAGTGTTTTCGCTGCCAAGTTCCGGCATGTCATCATTGGTCCAGCCGATGGGGGCAATACCGAGTTTGACTTTGTTTGGATCGAGCATGGTGTTACTCCTTTTGCGTTTTAATACCGGCCTGGATCGTTCCAGACCGGCTGGAAGCTCAGATAGTCAGATCAGTACTGGCGGACTTTCCCTAGTTCTTCGACGTGGTCGGCATAGGCTTTCTGGACAGAGGGGCGTGTCGAAACTTCAGCCACACCCACGCGCCACCAGCCGCCATAACCACCGGTCATCGTACCAGGTGCGACTTTGATGTCAAAGACGCAGGGGCGGGTTTCCTTCTTGGAATCTTCGAGGGCAGCCAGAAGCTCGGCTTCGGTCGAGATGTTGTAGCCCTTGGCGCCATAGCTCTCGCCGTTCTTGGCAAAATCGACGACGACATTCGGACCATCCAGCTGGCCAGTGGCAGGGTTTCTCGCTTTGAAGACGGTGCCGAAGGTTGGGGTGCCATTGTTGTTCTGCAAATTCTCGATGCAGCCCCAGCCGCTGTTGTCGATAACCAGGACATTGATCTTGAGACCTTCCTGGACGGCGGTGTACAGTTCGGAATGCATCAGGACGTAGCTGCCGTCGCCAACGACGACATAGATCTCGCGATCCTCACCGACAGCCATTTTGGCCCCGACGGCACCGCAAACTTCGTAGCCCATGCAGGAGAAGCCGTATTCGACATGATACGTGCCGGGATTGCCGGAGCGCCAGACTCGCTGGAGATCAGAAGGGAGTGACCCGCCGGCAGTCAGGATGACATCCTGGGGACGCAGGTGCTTGTTGAGGAGCCCCAGGACATGGGAGGTGGCCAGGCGGCCATCGTCGCGGGTCAGGGCAAAGAGACGATCACACTCGGCTGTCCACTCGGCAACGGTGTCGACGACTTCCGTCGCGCCATAGGCAGATTTGTATCCGGATTTCTTGAGCTCGGCGCCAATGGCCTCGAGGGCAACTTTGGCATCGGCGATGACCGGAATGGCGTCCATCTTGTGAGCGTCCATCGAACCGACATTGATGCTGATGTACTGGACGGAAGGATCCTGGAACAGCCATTTGGAACACGTGGTGAAGTCCATGAACTTGGTGCCGACACCGATGACCAGGTCGGCTTCCTTGGCCAGCTTATTGGCGGCCGAGGTGCCTGTCAGGCCGAGACCGCCGGCATTGCAAGGATGATCCCAGGCGACGATGCCTTTGCCGGACTGGGTTTCACCGATCGGCATGCCGAAATCAGCAGCAAAGGCACTCAGTTCATTCCAGGCTTCTGAGTATTTGACGCCACCGCCACAAATGAGGAGCGGGCGCTTGGCTTGCTTGATGGCTGCGACAGCGCGGTCGAGGGCGGTCTGTGTGATCGGGCGGCGGTCCAGGTACCAGACACGTTTTTGGAAGAAATAATCCGGGTAGTCGTAGGCTTCACCTTCGACATCTTGCGGCATCGCGATGCAGACGGCACCGGTGTCGGCCCAGTCAGTCAGGACGCGGAAGGCATTGATGCAGGCAGACATCAGCTGCTCTGGGCGCTGGACACGGTCCCAGTACTTGCAGACGGCCTTGAAAGCGTCATTGGCGGTGATGGCCATGGAATTCGGTAATTCGAGTTGCTGGAGAACTGGATCCGGCTGGCGGGTGGCAAACGTGTCACCGGGCAGGAGCAGCAGCGGAATGCGGTTAGCTGTGGCAGTGCCGGCAGCAGGAACAAGGTTCAGTGCACCCGGTCCGACCGAAGTGGTCACGGGGATGATCTTGCGGCGATTGTGCTCCTTGGCATAGCCGATGGCAGAATGGGCCATGCCTTGCTCGTTCTTGCCTTGGTAGAAAGTCAGGCCGTGGTCACCTTGTTCAAGTGCCTGGCCGATACCTACGACACAACCATGGCCGAAGATACCGAAGACGCCCTCGACAAACTTCTCTTCTTTGCCGTCAAAGCTGACGTACTGGTTGTCCATGAACTTGAGCAGAGCCTGAGTCATTGTCAATCGAATTGTACCCATGTTTACCTCCAAAATGCGTGAATCACCGCTTGAATTGCCTGAAATCGGGGCAAAAATACAAGCCACTGCACCATCCTCAACACCGGTGCAGGGCCCGGCCAACATGCCAATGAGTAATTTATGAGTACTTATTGGGCAATTGTGTGGTTCAATTCTATCACCACTGGGTAAGTATGGCAAGCAGATTTTGGAGAGATGTCAAAAAGAGTGCCCAGACTGATAAAATGAGCCCGGGCACTTCAGATTATTTGGTTAAATTCAAAGAAAATTGCACAAAGACCACCCCAAAAGCGAAAGCGGCCAATTCCAGTTTTAGTCGATCAGGTCATTGCAGGCTGCCAGGGCATCTGATAGTTCCGCAACAAAATACGGGTGTCCGAGCTCTTCTTCAAAACCGGACTGGCGCATAACCGCAGCCGGCTGAGGCTGGAGATGGACAAAGAAAAGCCGGGTGCCATGTTCACGGCATTTGTGCAGCAGTTTTTCCAGGACATTGACAGCGGTGGCATCGATGGCCGGAACCCGTTGCATCTCCAGGATGATCGCTTCCTTGTCGACAACCTCATGATCGATGCTCTGGATCAGGCTTTCGGCTGCGGCAAAGAAGAAGGGGCCGTTCAGGCGATAGACTGCGACACTGTCCAGGGCAGTCATACCCGTGACCGAGCGCTCCTTGATCGTCGTGACATCGGCCATGCGTTTCATGAAGAAAATGGCAGCCAGCACAATGCCGACTTCGATCGCCACAACCAAGTCAAACACCACGGTCAGGGAAAAGGTTGAAATCAAAAGCAACCGGTCCGTCTTGGGAGCCTTGAGCAGCTTTTTGATCTCTTTGACTTCGATCATGTTCTTGCTGACATTGATCAGGATGGCCGCCAGCGTGGCCATCGGGATCAGCTTGGCATAGGGCAGGAACAGGAGCGTCACCAGCAGGACGGTGATGGAGTGGACAATCGCCGAGACCGGGCTGACCGCTCCGCTGCGGATATTGGCCGCAGTCCGGGCGATCGCACCCGTTGCCGGCAAGCCGCCAAACAAGGCGGAGACAATATTGGCCGCGCCCTGGCCCACCAATTCCTGGGATGAATCATGCCGGGTGTTAGCCATGCCATCGGCCACGACGGCAGAAAGCAGCGATTCCACACCACCGAGGATGGCGATGGTGATCGCCGGCTGGATTAGCTGGCGCAATGTGTCCAGCGTGATATTCGGGAATTTGAGCGGTGGAAATCCTCCGGACAAAGAAGCATAGCGGCTGCCGATGGTAACAACCTCGAGATGGCCGAATTGGACCACCAGGGTCGTGACCAGGATGGCCACCAGGGAGCCCGGGATCTGGCGGTTGATTTTCGGCCAGACCAGGATGATCAGCAAGGCAATCGCCCCCATCAGGAAATTGAGCCAGCTGAACCGGTCGAGATGTTCCACATAGGTGAGGACTTTCTCCACAAACTCTGCTGGCATTTTTTCGATGCCGAAACCGAAGAAATCGTTGAGCTGTCCTATGAATATCGTCACGGCAATGCCGGCGGTGAAGCCAACTGTGATCGGGAAGGGGACATAGCGGATGACACTGCCCAATTTCAACAGCCCCATTGCCAGCAGGATAATGCCCGCCAGGAGCGTGGCCGTGATCAGGCCATCGAGCCCATAGTCCGCGATGATGCCATACACAATGATGACAAAAGCACCGGTTGGTCCGGTGACTTGAGTGGCACTGCCACCCAGGATGGCTGCGGTGAAACCAGCCAGGATCGCCGTATACAGGCCAGCCTCGGGTGAGGCACCGGAGGCAATGGCCAGCGCGACAGACAAAGGGATCGCGATGATGCCGACCAGGATCCCAGCCACAATATCACGGCTCAAGGACCGTTTGTTGTATCCCTTGAGATAATAAAGCAGCTCGGGCTTCATGCTGGTTCCTCCGGCATGTGGAAATAGTCCAGCCAGTCGCCATAACCTTCTTTTTCAAGATCGGCCAGTGGAATGAAACGCAAGGATGCACTGTTGATGCAATAGCGCAATCCACCTTTGCTGACTGGACCGTCCGTGAAGACATGGCCCAGATGTGAATCACCCGTCCGGCTGCGGGCTTCGGTCCGGTCCATGCCATGACTGCGGTCTCTGTTTTCCAAGATGACCTGGCGATCGACGGGTTTTGTAAAACTGGGCCAGCCACAGCCAGCATCAAATTTGTCCCGGGAGCTGAACAAGGGCTCACCGGTCACCACATCGACATACAGTCCGGTACGTTCCTCGCGCCAATAGGCACCACTGAATGGGTGCTCCGTGGCATTTTCCCGCACAACGGCATACGATAGCGGCGTCAGGCTTTTCTTCAAGACCGCCTCATCCGGGCGAGTGTAGCGGGATGGATCGATGAGCGGGGCCACACCAGGACGGGAAAAACCACTTGGCTGTGCAGGTGATTGGATGACAGGAACCAACCGGTCCCCGGGTAAAGTCGAAAAACTGACATGACAGTAGCCGCCGGGATTTTTCTCCAGGTAATCCTGGTGGTAGTCTTCGGCCAGGAAATACTGTTCGAGTGGACGGATCTCAGTCACAATCGGTAATTTGCAAGTCTGCTGCTGCCTCGAGACCACCGCCTGGATCACCGGAAGGTCAGCCGGATCCACATAATAGATACCTGTTCGATACTGGGTTCCGCGATCATTGCCCTGCCGGTTCAACAGGGTCGGGTCAATGATTTTGAAGAAATAGTCAAGGATTGTGGCAAGGTCAATCTTCTCAGGGTCAAACGCAACCTCCACCGTCTCAGCATGGCCCGTGTTGTTGTAGCAGACATCCTGGTAGCCGGGATTCTCGGTCCGGCCATTCGCATATCCGACACTCGTGGCCGCGACACCGGGCAACCGTTGCATATAAGCCTGCGTACCCCAGAAACAGCCACCGGCAAGGTAAATCCGGTGCAGGCCTGCCTGGCTGTAATCGATCTTCACATTGGGATTGGGAGGAAGTGTTTCATATCTCATGGCTATTCTTTCCGACCGTCATGCCATACCCCGGTCATAGGTTGTTGCAAGCCTATTCTAGACCTTTTGTGCTAAAATGTAAGTGGTTGGACCCTTGATTTATTCTTCATTTGCGTGTTTTCCGGATCTTGGACGAGTCAGGAGGCGATGGCCTTGATTCTGGTGACCGGAGCTACCGGGCATATCGGCAATGTCCTGGTTCACGCTCTTTCCCGCCGCTATCCAGGTGAAACCATCCGGGTTTTTCTCCAGCCCAGAGAGAGTCTGGAGCCTTTTAACCGTCTTACCCTGCAGCTTTATTACGGTGACATCAGGAAACCAGACGACGTCCGGACAGCCGTACAGGGAAGCCGTCTGGTTTTCCATCTGGCCGGGGTTATCGATACTTCCCTGCACCCAGGCCCCCGGATCTATGAAATCAATGTGGGTGGTACGCGCAACGTCGTTGAAGCATGCCTGGCTGAGCCATCGGTCCGCCTGGTTTATGTCAGCTCTGTCCATGCCCTGCCAGAATGGCCGGACGGTCGCGAAATCACCGAGGTTGAACAGTTCCCGGTTCCCGGGGTGCCGGAAGGCTATGCACGCTCCAAGTCAGAAGCCACCGCACTGGTCCTGTCTGCAGCCCGTGGGGGGCTCGATGCCGTGATTGCCTTCCCAAGTGGTGTCATCGGGCCAGATGATTACAAAATGTCCGAGATGGGCCGCATGTTCCGCTATTTCTATGCCATCCGCTCCCTGCGCCTGGTTTTCTCATTCCAGGGCGCCTATAACTTTGTCGACGTCCGGGACGTGGTCGAGGGATTGATCGCTCTTGCCGAACGCGGCACAAGCGGCCAGGGGTATATCTTGTCCGGCCATCAAATCACCATCAGCGAGATCATCCGGATCGAGCGCCAGGTCATCGGGGCCCGTCAACCTCGTATCCTGACTGTTCCAGTCCGGCTCGTCCAATTGGGCGCTGCCATTCTGGCCAGGCTGGCCCACTGGTTCCATTTCCATTCCATCATCACGCCTTACAGCATTGCTGTTCTATTATCCAACAGCCGGATCAGCCACGCCAAAGCCAGCCGCGAGCTGGGCTATCAGCCTCGGCCTATTGCTGATTCGATCCGGGATAATCTCAACTGGTTGATGGACCATGGTTTGTTCAGGAAAAGAAATGCTGCATCCTCGCCAAGTCGAATGCGTTGAGGGGCAGATGGACGATTCTCTTTTCCAAAGCAGACTGGTAGATCGCCAGGACCAGCGCTACCGCATCCCGTCCGGATTGTCCACTGGCCAAAGGTTCCCGGCTCTCCTCTATGGCAGCAACAAGATCCCCCAGCAGACCACTGTGTGGGTTGGCCAGTTGCTTCAGGCCCAGGATGCCCTGGTCGCGCAGTGTCTGCCAGAAGATCCGGCGCGTATACGTACTGGCCAGATTCTTGCCGGATTTGTCATAGACGGCGATGTGAGGTTTGCCGGATAGAATACCCGCCCTGATTTCCCCCTCGGTCAGGCGAATGAAAAAAGACGCTTCCGGACGTTTGGGATCTGTAATCGTGGTCCCTTCCACCAGGCACTGGACATCGTTTGTCAGAGTGAGGATGGCAAAGCCCAAGTCCTCCGCCTCCATGTGGTGCGTTTTCCTGAAAATCTGGCCAGATGCTGATTCAACAGTCTGACCCAGCAGCCAGGTCATCAGGTCCATGGCATGGACACTCTGATTCATCAGGGCGCCGCCGTCCTGGGACCAGGTCCCGCGCCAGGCAGCCTGGTCATAATAGGCCTGGCCATGGCCCCAGCGGACTTTGACATCCCCATAGAGCACCCGGCCGAAATGGCCTGACATGATGTCGGCCCGGATGGCCTGCACCAGTGGAAAGAAGCGGTAGATATGGCCCACGGCAACTTTGCGGTTATTCTTGCGCGCTACCTCAAGGATTTCATCGGCTTGCTCAAGCGACAACGTGAGCGGTTTTTCGATCAGGACATGGGCCCCGGCTGCCAAGGCTGCCAAACTGATCGCTGCATGAGAGCCACTTGGCGTGGTGATCACAACCAAGTCTGGCCGCACCTCTGAAAGCATCTTCTGGTAATCTTCATAGATGGCGATCCCGGCAATTTCTTTCGCCTTGAACCCGGCTGCTTGAAGGATTTTCTGCGCTGCCCCTGGACGAGTATCAACAGCCGCCACAACCTCCAGCGACCGCCGCCTGTTTTGATGATAGCGGGCGCCTTTCAAATGTTTCCTGGCCACAACGCCGCAGCCAATGATTGCATACCTGATGGTTCCCATGCCGTAAAAAGCTCCTCAATTCCCCCGGATCCTTGAAACGCCTGTCCCAAAGCCCCTGTTTCTATACATTCGTAAAGTTATGATTATTGTACGAATCCTAATTGCCTCAATTGATTAAGCAACCGCTCTCCACCCCACGAAAGAAAGGCATTGACGCCAAATTTCGCAGCTGATTCAACGTTTTCAGGCCGGTCATCGAAATAATAGATGGTTTGCGGATCTTGTCCAATGCCATGGATCGTCCTGCGAAAAGCTTCCGGATCTGGTTTCATGTAGCCCAATTCGTAGGACACAAAGACCTGGTCAAAATAATGTCCCAAGCCCAGGGTCTTGCCGCAGTGCTCCCAATGGTAAACACTGGTATTCGACAAAAGCTGCAAGCTGAACCGGCTGTACAAAGTCTCCAGAATCGGCCGTGTCAGAGCAAATGGTTCTCCTATGATTTTGATGTATTCGGCTTGGAAAGAAGCAAGATCGATCGTGATCCCCATTTCATCCCTGGCCTGGTGATAGAACTCAACCAAGTCAGAAATTCGTCCGGTTTCCAGACGATGGACAGCATGGCTTTGCCCCCACCGCTCTGCAAAGGGAAGGGTACCTGGTTCCGGTTTCTGGTCTGGCCAGAACCGGTCGACATTGTGCAGATGGACCAGGATATTACCCAAATCAAACAGGACAACAGGATGGTCAACCGCGGGTCCGGGACCGGGTCTAAGAATTGGACCGCCCCTCATGTCCGGGTCGTCGCCTGTGGTTTAAGCACAGTGAAAAGAGATCCCGCGAACAAGACAATCGGCAGACTATTGGCTAAGAGGTAACCCCAGAGAACCTGGGAAAAAATCAGTTGGTCGAGGCTGAAATAAGCAACGGTGATCATGAAAACAGCGAGATAATGGACCAGCTTCAGGGGCAGGTGGCGGGTTGGGCGAAATTGCTGGAACAAAAGCAAGGCCGCCAGTCCTGCTGCCAGGGAATTGATGCCAAAAAACAGGTAATCCATGTGCGTTCGAGTCTCCTTTTGCATCAAGTATAGCATAACCATCCGCCCGGTCTACGCCAGTCACCGCCTCGTTTCAAGGGCCCTCATTTTGTGCTAAGATAGGAATACTTTTTGATAGGATGGACGGTAAACAAGTCATGAAACAACCCAATGTGCACCTTTTATGGGATAAAGCCATCTCTTTGCTCGATGGTGAAGTCTCGGAAATCAGCTTGAACACATGGATCAAGCCGCTTGAGCCCATCGGTGTGGAGCAGGGTGTTTTCATCTTGTCTGTTCCCAATGATTTCCACAAGACATTTGTCGAGCAATACGCCAGCCTGATCCGGAACGCAATCAAGGTTGCCGGATCAGCGGATTATGAGGTCCGGTTCCAAGTCGGTCCAGCAGAGCCCTTGTCTCACACGGTCCGGACAGAGAAAAAAGCTTCGTCCCCAACCACATCCGACGAATCCTTCGGCCAGGCATCCCTGAGTCGGCTCAATCCACAATATACCTTTGAAACGTTTGTTGTTGGCAGCGGCAACCGTTTTGCCCATGCCGCCTGTGTCGCGGTCGCCGAGAAACAGGGCGGCCGAAATTTCAA
>SABL01000043.1 GCA_009928985.1 Clostridia bacterium | reverse complement strand
GAGGCAAACATGCCGATGTTGGGCAGGATGGGTGCGTCGTTTTCGCCGTGACAATCACAGTTGGGAGAGACATCGACGACCAGGGAAATGTGGAATTGCGGCCTTCCTGTCACAACGGCCTTGGTATATTCGGCCATGCGATAGTTGAGGATCTCGACCGCGTTGCCGTTCACAAACTCGATCGCATCGAAATTGCATGAGCCCAGGCAACGACCACAACCGACACATTTGTCCAGATCGACGTGCATTTTGCGCGTAGACGCATCGAAGACGAGGGCATCATTGGCACATTCGCGCTGGCAGATCCAGCAACCGCGGCATCTGTCTTCGTGGATCGTCGCCTGGCCATTGTTGTGCTGGTGCATTTTGCCGGCCCTAGAGCCACAGCCCATGCCGATGTTCTTGATCGTGCCGCCAAATCCAGTCATCTCATGGCCTTTGAAATGAGTCAAGCTGATGAAGACATCGGCGTCCATGATCGCCCGGCCGATCAGGGCCTTGTCGACAAACTCGCCACCTGGCACCGGAACCTCGACGTCATCAGTCCCCTTCAGGCCATCGCCGATCAGGATCGGGCACCCTGCCGTCAGGGCAGTGAAGCCATTCTCCCAGGCACACTCGAGATGCTCGAGGGCATTTTTGCGGCTGCCGGGATACAAAGTGTTGCAGTCAGTCAGGAAGGGCTTGCCGCCGAGTTCCTTGACCACATCAACCACGGCCCGGGCATAATTGGGCCGCAGATAGCTGATGTTGCCGAGCTCGCCGAAATGGAGCTTGATGGCGGCAAATTTGCCATCGAGATCGATCTCGCCGATACCTGCCGCCTTGATCAGTTTTTTCAGTTTGGTGGGCATGCTGTCGCCAAACGCTTTCGTCCGGAAATCAGAAAAATAGACCTGAGCTCTTTCCATTTCGTTAACTCCTCACCCCATACGGATTTAAATCTTCAAATACGTGCGATTATAGCGATTGAAGTTAACTTTAAGTCAAGCAATTAATCCTGATGTTTGAGATATTTTCGAAACTGCTCTGGTATTGCTGCGATGGACAAGCCATCATGGACGGAGCAGGTCCCAGCTGATTGGGCTGTCTCGTAATACCACCTTTTGAAATCGAGCATATCGAGCATCTCCTGCAGTTCTTGCATCTGCTCGATCACAGAGGCCTGCTGGTCCTTGATGATCGCCAGCCGTTCATCGATCCGCGCATCCCCCTCGACACAGCAATCAATAAAATGCTTGATTTCCTTGATCGGCATGCCTGTTTTCTTGAGACACTCGATCGTTTTCAGCATCGACATGTCTTCAGACTTAAACAACCGGATCCCGCCATCAGAACGTTCCACAAAAGGCAGCAGCCCTTCCTTGTCATAGTAACGAAGCGTCGAAGCGGCCACTTTGATCTGTTTGGCTGCTTCACCGACTGTATAGACCATATTCGATTCCTCCGGATCAATTCATCATTCTTGCAAGTTACGCTGACTTGAAGTTTACTTGAAGTTAGATAGGCCTGTCAAAAGATCATTCGATCAATACGTCGCCAGGAGAAAGAAATGGCTGCTAAACAACCTTCCTTGACCACGATGGATGAATACATCGAGCGCTATTCTGGGGATGTCAGGGAACGGCTAAAAGCCCTGCGTGCAGTGATCCGGGAATCAGCTCCCCTGGCTTCTGAAAAAATCAGCTACCAGATGCCAACGTTCTATCTGGAGGGTAATCTCGTCCATTTTGCTGCGTTTGACCATCACATCGGCTTTTACCCGGCTCCGAGCGGCATCGAGCGCTTCAAAGCAGACCTGGCTCCCTACAAATGGGCCAAAGGTTCCGTCCAATTCCCTCATAATCAGCCCCTGCCTCTTGACCTGGTGCGACAGATCGTCACTTTCCGGGTGGAGGAGAATCTGGCCCAGGCTGCCACAAAAAAGTCGAAACGTCGTCAGTAGATCCAGCGTTTACTGATGTTACGTGCACTTAGCCAGAACAAGCACAGTGCCAGGATGATCAGGACGCCAACGGAAAGCGGGAACGAAAGATGTCCACCCTGGTTGATGGATCAACAAGCAGGTCAATGGGTCCTTTACAAATGTTTATAAGCACGCTAAGCTATATTCATATCAACTATATTCTCTATGCATATAGTCATCAATCAGGAGAAAGGGGGCCGTTCCATGTCTGAAGCATCATGGTTTTGTGATGACAAGCAACACAAGATGGAACGTTTCCTTGAGGTATGCCTGCTTTTATTGTTATACGACGAAGTGGGATATGGGTATGGCCTGATCGAGCAGTTGGAAGATTTCGGTTTTACATCGGAAGACCTGAATGTCAGTACGTTGTACCGTACCTTACGCCAGATGGAGGCCCGAGGTCAGGTTGTTTCCTTCTGGTCAGAGGGTGGACCCGGACCCAGACGACGTGTCTATGAATTGACACCGGAAGGGAAAAATGATCTCGAGGCATGGATTCTACGCCTTAAAATGCGCAAGGCCAGAATCGAGAAAGTGATTGAACGATACGAACACCAAATTGCCAATAAAGAAAACGATGAACAGCCAAGGGGATGAATGATGCTTGAGATTTTTGATTTATTGACCATGTCAGCCCAGAGTTACGAAAACAGACGCGTCAATGTCTTCTATGAGACGGAACAGTTCAAAACTCGTGTGATCAATCTTGAACCAGGGGGCGAGATCCCTCAATGTGTCATGGCTTCCTATGTTCTTTTCTATGTAGTCTCAGGTGAGATCAAGCTAAGCAAAAACGGCGAGTTTGCCATTCTCAAGGAACATCAGGTCTTTATCACTGAACCCGCGACATTGGCCATGGAATCCGAAAACGGAGCCCGGCTGTTGGGCATCCAGATCAAAGCTGACTAGGGGGATCCAATATGGCGACCGTACTGACCATCTATAGCTTGCTCGGTCTCGGGCTAATCGCATCGCTTTTGAAAAGCAAGGCGAAAACAGCCGCAGCATTCAAAATTGCCGGCAAGGCGCTCGTGAAAACAGCGCCGAGTTTATTGACGGTGCTTGGCATCGTGGGCCTGACACTGGGCTTGCTGACACCGGAAACCATCACCCGGTTAGTAGGTGCTGAGGCGGGCTGGCTGGCTACCCTTTTTGCAGCCGTGATTGGAGCGATCACACTGATCCCATCGATCGTCGCGTTCCCGCTCGCAGGATCCCTGTTACGGTCCGGAGCCACCGTCATGACCATTTCAGCATTTGTCACGACCTTGGTCATGGTTGGTGTCGTCACTGCTCCAATGGAAATCAAGACACTGGGTAAAAAGTTCACACTTTTACGTAATGGCCTGGGATTTTTGGCCGCATTACTGATCGCTGGCATCATGGGGGTATTGCTGAAATGAAGCTACTAAAGGCCTATTTAGCCCCGATCCTGATCGTTTTGATTTTTCTGGTATTGGCGTTTGCCTGGCCCGATGCCGCCGCACGCTCAGGTCAGGTTACCTGGGATTACTTCAAGGAAATGGCGCTGATCATGCCGGCGATCTTTGTCCTGATGGGGCTGATGGAAATCTGGATCCCGAAGGACAAAATCCAGAAATGGCTCGGTCACCGCTCAGGTATCAAAGGTGCTGCGCTGGCTTTTGCCCTGGGAACACTGCCAACTGGTCCGTTGTATGTCGCCTTCCCAATGGCTGCCTCTCTGATTCGCAAAGGAGCCAGCACCACGAACATGATCTTGTTCCTCGGTTCCTGGGCTGCTTTGAAAATTCCACAGCTAATGGTGGAAATCAAGTTTCTAGGGCTCCCCTTTACCGCTTTGAGGTTTGTCCTGACCTTGACAGCCTTGCTGCTGATGGGCGTGTTGATTAACAAAATCCTGCAAAAAAGCCCCGACTTGGAATGGCAGAAAAACATGCCTGACCCATCTATGATGCCAAAGATGGGGATGAAACCGGGTATGGGAATGAATGGCCAGAAGGATAAACAGTCTGACGATCTGAAATAAGATCACAGCATCTGAAGGGAGTGTTAATTCTTGGCTCAAAGCAGCAGCGAATGGCTCTTTAACACGATCGCTCCAGTTTATGGCCTGTTTTTCAATTACCAGCGCCGCCAATTCAAGCGTTCCCTGGCACAAGGCAAATCTCATCTGGACCTGTCCAATTTCAAGTCGATCCTCGATGTCGGCTGCGGCACGGGCGCCCTCTGCTCTGTTTTACACGAGAACGGGCTCTCGGTCACCGGCATTGATCCAGCGGCCGGTATGTTGAAGATTGCCCGCAAAAAGCTGGCTGGGCACACCATCAGCCTGCTCCAGGCCAATATTCTCGAACCACTGCCATTTGCCGACAAATCCATTGATGTCTCGATCGCTTCGTTCGTCGCGCATGGGCTCAAGCCCGAGGAACGGCGGAAAATGTACCATGAAATGAGTCGGGTTTCACGATCCATAGTGGTCATCTATGACTACAACCAGAGGCGCTCGCCGCTGACGACACTCTTGGAATGGCTGGAACGAGGCGATTATTTCCGCTTCATCCAGCAAGCAGAATCAGAAATGGTCCATTGTCTCTCCGATCTCAAACAATGCTTCTCCGCCGTCGAAGTCGTTCACACAACGGGCCAAGCCTCTTTCTATCTCTGTACGCCTACTGAGCAAACTCGGTCAGATGTTTCCAGTAGCGCAGCGGCATCAAGTTCTTCTGCAACCGCGGATTGATCCGTTCGGCAATGGCAATCTGGTGGTGGTAGGTGCGCCAGATGTCCTCAAAAACATCATCGCAATCCGTCCACGAGGCCAGAGCGGCTGGAACTGAGTCGGTCAAGATCCATTCACTTGTGTTGTAGAGGGCAGCGACTCCGCGCCGGATGTCATGGATGATCCAGGGCTGGTCAGCCAGCCGGTCGGCAAAATGCGGGGCTAAAAGCATCGTGATGTTGTTGTCTGGTTCGTACTTGGCATAGTAGATCCCAGCTGACGAACGGATGAACCGGATCAGGCCGGTCATGCGATGGGTTTCCCGGGCTACGCGCCGGCTCTGCTCGTGGACAGTCCGTACGATATCCTCCTGCAGATGATCATCCACGGCTGACCCGAACTTGAATCCCAGACGCATATAGCGGTCGATCCAGTATCCTCGTTCCGGAAGTTCCGTTTGGAATACATGGAGGATGTGCTCGTAGGCTTGCTCGGAAATCCGGCTTCGAATCGAACGGGCAACCTTTTCCGCAGCAGCCAGGTCCGTCTCGATCGTCACAGACTGATCCAGCCAATTAATCTCAAGTCCCTGGCGGGCCAGAATCTGGTCCGGCTTCTCCTTGCGCACGGAACTCTGGTACAGGGCAGTCAGCAGTCCTTCAAATGAGCCGTCGAACTCGTAGATCAGCATTAGAATTCCCCCGTATCAACAGCGCAGGATGTCGCCATGGATAATACAGGCAGACTCAGGTCAAACAGGGAAATCTGGCCTGGGCTGGCATTTTTGCCGACTGGGCTGTCAGCTACCAGATGAGACCGGATCAGCTGCTCATCCAGGCTGGCTTCGCCAAAAAATCTCCCCCGGCAGGTGATGAAATGGCGAGCCCTTTTCTGGACCACGCCGATCTTTTTTAGAAGGTCAAAATCCACTGGACCCGCTCGCCGGGCGGCGATGATCCGCTGGGCTGAACGCAAGCCTATCCCGGGCACGCGCAGCAGCATTTCGTAAGGTGCGCGATTGACCTCCACGGGAAACTGGTCGAGATGGCGCAAGGCCCAGTCAGACTTGGGGTCTACGTCGAGGCTGAGGTCAGGATGGCGATCATCGAGGATCTCCCGGGCAGAAAAGCCGTAGAAGCGCAGGAGCCAGTCCGCCTGGTAGAGCCGGTGCTCGCGCTGCAGCGGTGGAGCCGTCAACAGGGACGGCAGATTGGGATGACTGACGGTCGGAATATAGCTCGAATAATAGACCCGCTTGAGCGCATAAGATTGGTAGAGTTTCTCGGAGAGTTGCAAAATCTGGTGATCCCGTTCTGGAGTCGCCCCAACAATCAGCTGCGTCGTCTGGCCGGCCGGGACAAAATCCGCTGCTCGACGCACAGTCAGGCGGGTCTCTCGCGCTTCTGTGATCTGTTCATGGATCTGGTTCATCGGTCCCAGGATCGCCTCGCTGCTTTTCTGCGGAGCCAGCAGATGCAGAGACTGAGGCGATGGCAATTCGATGTTGACACTGAGCCGGTCGGCCAGAAAGCCGAGCCGGGTCGTCAAGGCAGGTGATGTGCCTGGGATCACCTTGACATGGATGTAGCCATTGAACCGGTACTCCCGGCGCAAAATCTCCAGGGCCCGGATCATCCGCTCGGTTGTCTCGTCCGGAGAGCGAAAAACGGCAGAACTTAAAAATAATCCCTCGATGTAATTGCGCCGGTAGAAATTGATCGTGATCTCGGCGATCTCCTCGGGTAAAAGCATGGCGCGCTCGACGTCACTGGTGGCCCGGTTGATGCAATAGGAACAGTCGTAGGCACAGATATTGGTCATCAGGATCTTGAGCAGGGAGATGCACCGGCCGTCAGCAGACCAGCTGTGACAAATGCCCGCGGCCGCTGCATTGCCGACACCGCCAGCTTTATTGGACCGGGTGCTGCCACTCGATGAACAGGAGACATCGTATTTCGCCGCATCTGCCAGGATGCGCACCTTGTTGAGAAGATCCATCTGCACCACCACCTGTCCGTCATCGCTGCTGATTATCATCATAGCACAGATCGAGCAGAAAAAGAACATATGTTCTCGCATTTGCATCATGCTGCCAGATCCGGCATAATAGGCACCTGCATGATTTGAACAGCCATCTGTTTCCTTGATCACCACCCTCTGGAGGCCTATTTGTCTACACCAACGCATTCTGGCTTGATAAGCCGCCTGGCCCGATCCAATCGTTTCTATTACGGCTGGATCATCCTGGTCCTTTCGAGCCTGAGCTACTTTTTTTCCGCACCAGGCCAGACATATTTCACATCGACGTTTATTGACATCTACATTCAGGAGTTTGGCTGGACCCGCAGCACCATTTCCGGTATCTATTCGCTGGCAACCATGACCTCCGGCCTTTTGCTATTCTGGGTTGGCCGCCAGATCGACCGTTTTGGCCAGAAAGCTGTTTCTCTGGTCGTTGCTGCCCTGCTCGGTCTCACCTGTATCTGGCTCAGTCTGGTCAACGGCTTGCCCATGCTGTTTCTTGGTTTCCTGGCCAGTCGTTATCTGGGGCAGGGCAGCATGACCTTGCTGCCGGCCACCTTGCTACCGAACTGGTTTGCCCATCGCCGGCCCCTGGCATTCAGCCTGATGTCGGTCGGAGGCGTTATTGGATCGAGCTTCTTACCGCCCTTGAATCGCTACCTGATCGATACCATTGGCTGGCGAATGGTCTGGCGCCTGTGGGCAATCGCCTTTGGCGTCGTATTCATCCCGCTGGTGGCGATTTTCATGCGAAACCATCCGCGTGAGGTGGGGCTGACAACAGCGGGCGAATATCGCCAAAAGTCCAGTTCAGATGCCGTTCCGGCAAAATTCCAGGATGTCCCCAGCTGGACTTTGAAAGAAGCCATCCGGACACGAGCTTATTGGGGCATGTTGTATTCACAGCTGCTTTTGCCCCTGATTGTCACGGGCCTGACCTTTCATTTCATCTCCATCATGAAAATCCGCTCTATTTCGCCCGATCAGGCGGCTTACCTGATCAGCCTGCTGGCCGTGGTCAGTTTTCCGACGACCTTGTTTGCTGGCTGGATTCTAAGCAAGGTCCAGATTCATCACACGGCCATGGCCATTTCCCTGTTCATGGGACTGGCCTTGACCGTTCTGCTACTGACCGATGGATTGCCTGGAGCCCTTGTGTTCACCATCCTTCTGGGTTCGGCCATGGGTCTGCAGACCGTCTGGGGCGGGCTAGTCTGGCCAAACTATTTCGGCACGCGTTATCTGGGCAGCATTCGCAGCCTGGCCATGTCAGCCACCGTCCTGGGGTCAGCCTTCGGCCCGATCCCGCTTGGATTGACTTTTGACCTGACCGGATCCTACAACAGTGCATTGATTGGCATGATCGGCTTGACAGTCCTGGGCATTGCAGCCGCAGCAGGATCGCCACGTCCCATCCATGCCGAGCGTTTCAAGAACGACGACGAATACATCGACTGATCAACCCACATTCACCTGCGGAGCTGCCGCCTGCTCAGCAATGGCCTTGGCAGCGTTCTCGGCAAATTGTTTGCTGGAGATTTCCCTGGCCGCCAGTTTTTCAATCAGCGGACTCCAAAAAGCGGATCCCAAGTCCACAGGCAACTGGTCCTGATGCAGGCCATAGATTCGACCTGCCTGCTTCCAAACAAACAGGTCTAAAAGCAAAGGCTGGCCAAGCGGGTGGCTGTTTTTCTGGAAGGCAGGCAAGATCGTGGTGTCTTGGGCCAGCATATCCTGATAGCCCTCCTGTTGTGCCAGACTAGCCAGGAAATCTTTGGCTAATTCACTGTTTTGACTGGAACGGTCGAGCACCAGCCAGCCCGTTGATTCGGCGAAAATTCCGTTTGTATCCAGTCGATATGCTCCAAAGGGCAGGAACCCTGTCTCAAAAGTGGCGCCTGCGGCCTGAAGCGAAAGATCCAGATCGCTGGAACCAACTGTAAAAACTGCCTGACCTTGGCTGAACGCACGTAATTGGTCTTGATTAGACCCTTGCCGGAGCAATTCCTGATCTGAGTATCGCAACAACAGGTCCAGATAGTCCGCAAATTGCTGCAATCGCGGCATTTCCACCTGACCGGCTTTCATTTGATCGATCAGCTGAGTATTTCCATAAGCCAGACCACTGCTGAGGTAGATGTTCAGAAAATACTTGCTCGTGTACCAGCTGAGTTGTCCTCCGTCATGCAAAGCCAACGAGATGGGGGCATGGATCCCCAGCTGCTTCTTTTTCTTCTCGATGACTTGCAGTGCCGCTTCCCAGGCAGGGCGATTGGTGAGCACAGCCGGATCGATCCCGGCCTCATCGAGCAAGGATTTGTTGTAGACCAACCCTTTGGCAGCCAGATCGATCGGAAATCCTATGACGTGCTGCGTGTCATCTTGAAGTCCAAACACCGTTTTGAGCGCCCATGGCTCATCCGAAAGATCGGCAAGGCGATGCGACCAGTTTGCAGCTTCGTCCGGCCCATTGACCACGATCAGATCCGGAAATTTATTGCTGGCAGCAAGGCTTTCCAGTGTGGATTGGTAATCTTCATACCCTGAGATCAATAAGACTTCTACCTGTACATCATTTTCTGTTCCGAATGCTTTGGCCAAGGACTCAAAGGCTGTTACCCATTCGAGGCGATGGAGAGCAATCGTCAAATCTGGTTCTTGGGCATCTGAATCGTCGTCTGGCACAAGCACACTTTCTCCAGATGGCACTGATGTTAAGTCGTTCGATTCGCCTGCGGGGAATCTTTGGGAAACCAGGGCAATAGCAATAAAAAGCACCATCAGCAAAAGTCCGGCAGCCAGCAAGGTCAGCACGCCGGTCTGGATGCGATTGGTCTTCCTGGCTTTGGCTACGCCAGTTTTAGGTCGTCTTCCGCGATCAACCCAAAGGTCATCTTCATGGATGTATTTCATGGCAAAGCAATCAACTTTCTCAGCTAGTTTCTGTGAGCATCATAACAGAAAAGCGTATAATAGGATTATTCGACTTAAGTCTTTAACATTTCGGAGGTGTTCAAATGGTGAAAGCTTGGTGGAAAGAAGCCGTCATTTACCAGATCTATCCCAAAAGTTTCTGCGACAGCAATGGAGACGGAATCGGAGATATCCCTGGGATCATCTCAAAGCTTGACTATCTGGAAAATCTCGGAGTTACGGTCCTTTGGATCAGCCCGATCTACGAAAGCCCCGATTACGACAATGGCTATGACATTTCCAACTACCAGGCCATCAAACCGGTCTTTGGCAGCCTTGAGGATTTCGACCAGCTTCTGGCAGAGGCTCATCGACGTGGTCTTAAAATCGTCATGGATCTCGTCGTCAATCATTCGTCGCACTTGCATGAGTGGTTCATCGAAAGCCGCAGCAGCAAAAATTCGGCCAAACGTGATTATTATATCTGGAAACCTGGTGAAAATGGTGGACCACCCAATAACTGGGGCGCCTGGTTTGGCGGTTCGGCCTGGACCTTGGATGAAGGAACTGGCGATTACTATCTCAACCTCTTTTCCCCTTACCAGCCGGACCTCAACTGGGAATGTGCCGACATGCGGCAATCTGTGTACACCATGATGCGCTGGTGGCTGGACCGCGGTGTCGATGGTTTCCGGATGGATGTCATCAGCCTGATTTCCAAAGATCCCACGTTTCCGGATGGTGTCATCGGTCCCGACGGTTATGGCAATGCCAAACCTTTTGTATCCAATGGCCCAAAAGTCCACGACTATCTGATGGAAATGCGTCGTGAAGTCCTGGCCGATTATGACACACTCACAGTTGGTGAAGCCTCTGGAGTCACGATCGAAGAAGCCCGGAAATATGCCAATGTCGATGGCAGCGAGTTGAGTATGGTCTTCCAATTTGAGCACATGGATCTCGATGGTGGCGAGACATTCAAATGGAACCTCGACAAAATGCCCCTGCTGGGTATCAAGGATGTCATGACCAAATGGCAAGTCGAACTGGAAGGAAAGGCTTGGAACAGTCTTTACTGGTGTAACCATGATCAACCACGCATTGTGTCACGCCTGGGAGATGAGGGACCTTTGCGCGAACGTTCAGCCAAGATGCTTGCCACCTGTCTTCACTTGATGAAAGGCACGCCTTACGTCTACCAGGGGGAGGAACTAGGCATGACCAATGTCCGGTTTGACTCCATCGAGGAAATGAACGACCTCGAAAGCATCCATGCTTTCGAGATCTTTACCCAGAACGGACGTTTCACCGCGCAACAAATGTATGACTTTATCAGCTATAAGGGACGTGATAACGCCCGCACACCCATGCAATGGACCTCAGGGCTTAATGCTGGATTTACGACTGGCAAGCCCTGGCTTAAGGTTAATCCAAATTTCAAGACGATCAACGCTGAAGATGCTGTCCGTCGACCTGATTCGGTTTATCACTACTACCGTCAGCTGATTGATTTGCGCAAGCATCTGGAGGTTATTGTGTATGGTACCTATGAGCTGATCGACCGTCAAAATGAAAAGGTTTTCACCTATCGCCGTCAACTGGACAGCCAGTCCCTGCTCGTCATCTGCAATTTCACATCTGAAGAGGTCGCTTACGACCATGAACTCGTCGGGAGTCATTCCACGCTTCTGATTGGCAATTGTGACGATTCATCTTTCCTGGCCGCCAGACAATTGCGACCTTACGAATGCCTGGTCTTGTCTGTCTGAATGATCACCCCTCCCGATCTCGGTTAAAAAAGGCCCTGGCGATTCAATTCCGCCAGGGCCTTTTTCCAAGGGGTGTAAACATCGGTTTGAGGTTCAGGCTACCTGGTCCCAGACAGTGCGTTACTTGATCGATCCTTCAACCATACCGCGGACAATCTGTTTTTGGGCAAAGATGAAGAGGATGATCGCAGGCAACATGGCCATCATGGTCGAAGTCAGGATCAAATCCCATTTCTTGACATAGGAGCCAACGAAGTTAGCTACGGCGAGCGGCAATGTCTGAATGTCACCACCGGTGCCCAAGATCAGCAGGGGCAGCAAGTAGTCGTTCCAGACCCAGATCCCGTTGAGGATGACAATTGTTACGAAAATCGGTTTTAAAATCGGCAATACAATCTGGAAAAAAATCTGTGGGCGGGTGCAGCCATCAATGGTGGCTGCCTCTTCAAGTTCAAGTGGAATTCCTTTGATAAAGCCATGGAACATGAAAATCGAAAGTGATGAGCCAAAGCCAATATAAGCCAGAATCATGCCCTGATAAGTCTGGAGGAGAGGAATACCTGTAACCTCTCGGATCATCCGGAAAAATGCAACCAGAGGGAACATGACGACCTGGAATGGAATGACCATGGCAGCGACAAACATCATGAAAATGAAGGTGGATAGTTTGGTCTTGGACCGGACTAATACCCAGCCACCCATGGCAGCGGTCAATGCGATCAGGAACAAAGACAAAGTGGTAATGATGATCGATGAAATAAACGAGGGAACATAATTGATATTGGGACTTGTGACAATAGTTTTGACGTTTGACATCAAAGTTCCCCAGTTGGATGGCAATCCAATCGGATCTGCAATGATTTCTTTGGCGTCTTTTGCTGAGTTAAGGACGACCATCAGGAAAGGCATCATGAAAACGACAAAGAGGATGATCGTAAGGATCTCGAGGATCAAGAGATTCAGTCGTCTCGGGCTCATTACATTTCCACCTCTTTCTTCTTGTTGAAATAAACTTGGACAAGAGACACTATGACCAGAACGAGGAAGAAAACGACCGCTTTGGCCTGGCCTTCAGCCATCCGGTTGCGGGTGAATGCAGTGTTATAGATGTTCAACGCCAGGAACTCGGTAGCCTTGACAACTTTGCCTGCGAATTGGCCAGAAGGTCCACCATTGGTCAAAGATACATTGACATCGAATTGTTTAAAGGAGTTGACCAGGGTCAAAAAGGTGGAAACCGTGAAAGCGGGGGCAACGAGCGGGACCAGGATGGCCTTGGTGCGCTGTAGGAAGGTGGCGCCGTCGATCTGGGCTGCTTCCAGGAGGGAAACAGGAACATTCTGGATGGCTGCAACATAGATCATCATAATGTAGCCAGCATACTGCCAAGAGCCAACTATGACAATGGCGGCTAGAGCAGACACACCTTTTCCCAGTAGTGAACTGGTCAAAGAATCAATCCCTGCTGTTTTGGCAAACCCTGGGATAGCATTGACAAAAATAAACTGCCAAACGTAGCCAAGCACGATGCCACCGATCAGGTTGGGCGTAAAAAAGCCGGAACGATAGAAGTTCCGGAATTTGATGTTGGAAGTCACCAACAAGGCCAAAATCAACGCGACGAGATTAATCACGACGACGTTGGCAGCTGTGTAGACAGTTGTGACCAGGAACGAATAATGAAACTTGACATCCGAGAAGATGATGGAGAAGTTTTTCAGACCAACGAATGTGATTTTATTCTGGATGGCGCCATTCCAGTCAGTCAGCGAAAAATACAGCCCCATGAAAAATGGGATGATGACGACGAGTATGAATGCTGTTAGCGTGGGGGCTAAAAATAACGCATTAACCAGCCTGTTATTTTGTTTCATGCCCTGGGTTTTCATGCAGGTCTATCCTCCGATTCTGGTTTGCACCTGACTGTGCGAAATGCAGGCAACATGCCTGCATTTCGCGTTCAATCAGTCAAGCAAGGTTTAATCACAAGTCATCCGAGAAGATCTGGAACAGTTGCAACTTCACCCTTGATGAGTTCGACAAAGCCAGCTGTGTCAACAGCACCGGAAGCGAGTTGTTCATAGATCGGGCCGAGAGTATCCATGCCAAAGCCGCTCGGCATCTTGTACTGCTGCCAGCTGTAGGTTTTGCCTGCAGAAGCCCATTCCATGATGCTCTTGGACAGCGGAACAGCAGGGGTCAGTTTGACGGATTTGAAGGCAGGAATCATGCCTGCAGCTTCGACCATATATTTGTGACCTGCTTCGGTGGTCGCAATGGCATTGAGGAACTTCTTGGCTTCTTCGGCACCAGCACTGTCACCATTGACAACATACCAGGACGGCGGAGCTGCAAGGACACCATCGGTATCTTCCACGAACGGTGCATGCGGCGCATAGGCCATTTCAAAGTCGGCTTCGAGTGTTTTCAGGGTCGGATCGACCCAGTTTCCCTGATGCAGGAAGACGGTCTTGCCGGCAGCAAAAGCCTGAGCCTGAGCGTCATAGTTGCCATTCAGAAGAACTTCCTTGTCAGCATACTTAAACAGCATGTTGACATATTCCGCGTATTGTTTCAGGCGGGGTTCGTCGACTTCGCCCATCAGCAGCTTGTCAATCACGGTGGTGTCGCCATAAGGCAGGCCAGCTGTCAGGTAGATGTTGAAGTTGTGCAGGCCAGTGACCCAAGTCATACCGGTCGCAGTGGAAGCTGCCATGGAAACGACCGCATCGATACCGAGATCAGCTTTCATGCTGTCCAGTTTCTCGAAAGCCGCTTTGTAAGCATTGAAATTGGTCAGAGTCGCGGGATCGATATCAGCTTTTTCAAGCAGGGCTTTGTTGTAAGCCATGCCGTAGCCTTCTATGGCAACTGGGAAACCGATGATCTTGCCATCGACTGTGTAGGAAAAATCGGTGTCAGCGACCCAAGGTTGATCACCCAGGTCAGCAATGATGTCTTTCCAGTCACTGTAACCGGCAGGACCTTCAATGACGAAAATGTCAGGCATGTTGCCAGACTGGAGTTGGGCTTTGAGGTTGCCGCCGTAATCGGCGCCACCACCCGTGGTGGCAATTTCAACGGTGACGCCAGCGGTTTTGCTGTATTCGGCAGCAAAAGCTTTGAGCTGTTCGTCGATTTCAACTTTGTTATTGGCCAAGACAATCTTTTCGACTGCCGGTGTTTCAGCAGCGGGAGTTGTCTCGGCGCCAGCGGCGGTCGTGGCAGCGGGTGCAGCAGTGGTTGTCGTGGTTGAGCCACAGGCTGCCAGAGATAAGACGAGGGTGACAAGCAGGATGACGGATAATACTTTTCTCATGGTTCCTCCTCTTGATGGACCCGGCATTGGCCGAGTCAATGCTTCTAATACGCACAATCGATCCTTGGTGATTAGATTTGTCTTTCCAAAGCCATCTTTGCAACCGATTGCGCGGACTCACTAGTATGATATCATAAATAAATCTGCAATGACAATTTGCACAAACACCATATATTACATTTTTTTGCATTTCATTTTACATTTTACAAAAATTATGCAGGAAAACTCTCCTACTTCTATCCTCTTTTTTGCAGGATTATGCAGATTTTGAAATTTATGTTATTCGTTTGTCATATGTTATTGAGTGACATATTGCACAAGTTTCAGCAGCACCGTCATTCAGACAAGACCGTCTGTCAAGTGTCCTGTCAGTTACTTTTGATTCATGCTCATGACTTTGAGATTGTCACCACCAGACGTAATTGATTGCCTCCGAGAAAAGCAGGTTCGCAGGTTACATTTTAACGAGTTCACATGCACTATACTTAAATAAGTTTGCATTAACAGGAGGAACCCCAACATGAAATTCAGATGCACCGTTTGTGGTTACATTGCCGAAGGCGACGCCGCTCCCGAGTTCTGCCCCCAGTGCAAAGCACCGGCCAGCAAATTCGTTGTGGTCGAAGAAGGTGTGATGTCCTGGGCTGCCGAGCACGTCATCGGTGTGGCCAAGGGTGTTGACCCGCGTATCATCGAAGGCCTGCAGATGAACTTTGCTGGCGAATGCACCGAAGTCGGCATGTACCTGGCCATGTCCCGAGCTGCCGACCGCGAAGGCTATCCGGAAGTTGCCGAAGCCTACAAGCGCATCGCTTTCGAGGAAGCAGAGCACGCTGCCCGATTTGCCGAAATGCTCGGCGAGGTTGTCAGTGCCGAATCCAGGCAGAACCTCAAAGTTCGCGTCGAAGCTGAATATGGTGCCACACAGGGCAAGACCGACCTGGCCAAACTGGCCAAGGAACTCGGCTACGACGCCATCCATGACGCTGTCCATGAAATGGCCCGCGACGAGGCCCGACACGGCAAAGCCTTCAAAGGCCTGCTCGAGCGCTATTTCTAATTCCAACCCTCACCCGTGAATTGCCCCCCAAAAGACACCTCGCGGCTTTAGCTGCGGGGTGTCTTTCAATCTTTCGGGCAATTCTAGATGACTAGAAAAAACGCGGCCCCGGTTGAGTGATTCACTCGTCCGGGGCCGCGTTTTTATATTTGTGCTCACTTCATTTGGATCAGGTGGTGTGAGGAGGACTTACTCGTCTTAATAACCAGTGCGGCCACCACGTGTTTTCCACATGACCCAGAGCGGTCCGGCCAGACAGATCGTCGAGTATGTGCCGCTGATCAGGCCAACCATCATCGGCAGGGCAAACTGCTTGATGCTATCGATGTTGTAGGCAAATGCGAAGACGTAGGCGACACCAATGGCTCCGAAAGTGGCCAGACTGGTGTTGACTGAGCGGGTCAGGGACTGGTTGATCGAGAGGTCGACCAGCTCGGACAATGGCATTTTCCCCTTGTACAGGCGCTCATTTTCCCGGATCCGGTCATAAACGACAATTGTATCATTGATCGAGAAGCCGAGAATCGTCAGGACAACTGCAACCAGCGATTCATTCAACGGGATGCGCAGGATGACGAACATGAAGAAGGCGACAAAGACGTCATGGAACAGGGCGACCAGACCCATGACACCGGCTGAAGGACCCGACATGCTGCGGAAGCTGAACCAGACAAAAGCCACGATCAGGACGGAGGCGATGGCGATCGCCCAGAGGCCTTTGGCCAGGAGTTCACGTCCGATGAAAGGATCGACCAGATTGGCTGATTCCAGCGAAAAGGTTGTTTCAGGGAAAGAGGTCACCAAGGCTTCCTTGAGGGCGATCTGCTCATCCGGAGACAAAGCCGTGGATCCGGCAACATTGACAACCAGGAAGGTCTTGTTGTCACCCAGGCTTTTGGTCTCCTGGACCGTCACTTCGTTCTGGATCGCGGCGGCAATCACTGTCTGGGCCTGGTCGAGGTTGACCGTGCCCTCATAGCCATACTTGAGGATGCTGCCACCCTTGAAGGTGATGTCCATCTTGATTCCAAAAATGAGCGAAACCAGAATGCCGGCAATCATGAAAATGGCAGAGAGCAGGAAAAACCATCTGCGGTTCTGGTAGAAACTGATCTTACGCATCGGCTGCCTCCTTCTTCTTCCCATAGAGCCACGGATTCTGCAGGGCTTTGAACTGGCTCAGTGAGCCGATCATCAGGCGGTTGGCAATAACACCGGTCAAGCCATTCAAAATGACACCAACCAGAAGGGAATAACCGAATGACAGCATCGAGCCAGAACCAAAGATCATCAGGATCACGGCCGCAATGGCGACGGTGATGTTGCCATCCATGACCGCAGACAGCGCTTTGTGGAACCCATTGGCCAGGGCAGTTGTCAGGGAACTGCCCGCGTTGAGTTCTTCCTTGATGCGCTCGGCGATGATGATGTTGGCATCGACACCCATGCCGATCGAGAGAATGATACCGGCGATACCTTGCAAGGTCAGGGTTTGTTGCGGAATCGATATCGCGAGCAGGATACCGACCATCTGGCCGAGCAAGCTGAACATCGCGACAAAGCCTGGCAAGCGGTAATACAACAGCATGAACAGCATGATCAGGGCCAGGGCAAGCATGCCTGCCTGGGTCATGACGGAGAGGGCACCCGCACCGAGGCTGGGGCTGATCGAACTCGAGCTGATCGCCTCCAGAGCAAAGGGCAAGGCACCGGCATTGATCTTCTGGGCCAGGTCGATGGCCTCTTCGCTGGTGCCAATATTCGTGATCATCGCACTGCCATCGGTGATTTTACTGATGACACGAGGTGAAGAAATCAGTGTCTCATCCATCAGGATCGAGATTTCGCCCTGGGTGGCGACCAGTTCGCTGGTGGCATCAGCAAAAGCCTTGGCCCCAGTGGCATCGAGCTCCAGAAGGACAATCGGATCGGAAGTATTGGGGTCAAAAGCGGCCGTTGCCGAGGCAACTTGGGTTCCATCGAGCACCTCGGTGCCGTCGGGTTTGCGGAAGGTCAGGCGGGCCATTTCACCCAATTCCTTGAGGGCTTCTTCCGGATTGAAATCGGTCTCATCCGATTTCCAGGGGTAGCGGACAATGATCCGTCCATTGTTCTTTTCTGTGGTGATTTCGCGGTCCAGGATATTGAGGTTATCCATGCGCAGTTCTATGACACTGCGAGCCGAATCCAAGTCACCTTCGCTGGGGACACCACTGTAGTCTTTGGGGGCGAAAACCGCCTCCACACCACCGCGGATATCGATCCCGAAACGGATCTTATCGGCGCCATACAATTCATAATAGCCTGACTGTCCCGGGACCGGAACATTCAAGCCAAAAATGCTGAGCAGGGTGCTCAGGAGAATGATGGCAGCGACAATGAAAAAGGTGATGGGTCTGGCTTTGACTTTGTTTCTGGCAAATGATCTTCGGGCCATTGTCTTAGCACG
>SABL01000172.1 GCA_009928985.1 Clostridia bacterium | reverse complement strand
CCATCCTTTCTGGTCATTCTGGCCATCGCTGCGGGTCTGGCTCGCTACCAGAACCTGGCTGTCGTACAACATTTCTTCATCGGTGTCCGGGCTGCTGTCACCGCCCAGATCCTGCTTGCAACTTTGAAAATGGGCCGCCAGATCGTCAAAGACAAGGTCACAGGCGGTATTGCCCTGGTGGCCTGGGTTCTGGTGATTGTCATGGATCTGCACCCGGTCTTGACCGTTCTCGGCGGCGCGGCAGCAGGCCTGGCCTTGTACTGGCTGGCCCCTTCCTATGCCAGAACGATCCTCAAGCCAACTCAAAAAGAGGGTGAATCGTCATGATCTTATGGCAGTTGTTTTTCACGTTTTTCCGCATCGGCCTTTTCACCTTTGGCGGCGGGTATGCGATGGTACCACTGATCCAGCGCGAGATGACCAGCCAGCAATGGCTTTCAGCCCAGCAATTTGGCGACATCCTGGCCATCTCCCAGATCACACCCGGCCCTTTGGCGATCAATACGGCGACTTATGTCGGTTTTGTCATCGCTGGTGTGGCTGGCAGTGCCGCGGCCACCATGGGAGTCATGCTACCCTCGTTTCTCCTGATCCTGATCCTGACACATTGGCTCGACCGGATCTGGCACCATCCGCTGACTCGAATGGCTTTCCATGGTTTGCGTCCGACGGTCGTGGCCTTGCTGGCCTCAGCCACCTGGTTTTTCACCCAGGCCTCATTGATCCGGCCGTTGGTTGCAGGCTGGACCTTGCAGCTGAAAATCGATCCGCTAAGTCTTGTGAGCCCCATTTCGATCGTTTTGTTTGCCTTGACCCTCCTCCTGCAAGTCCGATTCAGGCTCAGTCCGATTCCGGTCATTCTCATCTGTGGTGTCGTGACAGCCCTCGTTTTGCCGATCTGGCCTGGCTGGGCCTGATTTCAGAAAAAATACGCTTGAATCCGCACGGATCTTGCCGAAAGTCTTGAACGAATCGAATTTTGACGGTACCTTAAGAAAAGACCATTTTCCCAAGGAGATCATTGACCATGGAAGTTCAAATTGTCGGTGGCGGCTGGTCCGGCTGCGCCGCGGCCATTGCAGCCAGAAAGCAGGGCGTATCCGTCACTTTGCACGAACGGACCGACTTGCTGCTCGGCACCGGTCTGGTGGGCGGCATCATGCGCAATAACGGCCGTTTCACTGCGACAGAAGAAGCCATCGCCCTCGGCGGCGGTGAATTGTTTGAAATCACCGACCGGAATGCCCGTCATCGCAACATTGAATTTCCCGGTCACAAACATGCCACTCTATATGACATATCGACCACACCGCCTGCCGTGACGGATTACCTCCTGTCCATCGGAGTCAAGATCGTCTATCATTCCCGGATCGAAAAACTCGTCATGACCAACCAGACCATCCACGCCATCGGCTGCAAAAAAGGTAAAACCTATGCCGGCGATGTCTTTGTCGATGCAACCGGTACCGCAGGGCCGATGGCCAATTGCAAGAAATACGGCAATGGCTGTGCGATGTGTGTCCTGCGCTGTCCGAGCTTTGGTGGCCGTGTCAGCCTGACTGGCCTGACCGGTGTGACTGAGCTGGTCGGAAAGAAAAGCTCTGGCGCTGTCGGCGCCATGAGTGGTTCCTGCAAGCTATTCAAAGAATCCCTCGCACCCGAGATTGTGGCCGAGCTCAACGAAAAAGGTGTGGCCCTGGTGCCCGTTCCGCAATCCCTGATCGAGGATCATCTCGACATCAAGGCCTGCCAGCAATATGCTCTGGCTGAATTCCGCGACAACATCGTCCTCCTGGATACTGGCCATGCCAAACTGATGTCGCCTTATTTTGAAATCCACCGCCTGCAGCAGATCCCGGGTCTGGAAAGAGCCCGTTACGAGGATCCATATTCCGGTGGCCAGGGCAATTCGATGCGCTTTTTCGCCATGGCCCCCCGCGACAACACCCTTGCGGTCGACGGCGTCAACAACCTCTTCTGCGCCGGCGAAAAAGCTGGACTGCTGGTTGGCCACACAGAGGCCATTGTCACTGGAACCTTGGCTGGCTACAATGCCGCCCGTGTGGCCAAGGGCCTCGAACCGGTCGAGTTGCCCCGCAGCCTGGTGATCGGCGATGCCATTGCCTATGTGCGTGAACAGATGCAGACAGCAAAGGGCCTCGGCCTGAAATACACCTTCTCAGGTTCAGTGTTGTTCGAGCGCATGAAAGAGCTGGGTTCTTACACGACCGACATCCCCATGATCCGCCAACGCGTCGAACAGGCAGGTCTGACCGGCGTTTTTGCGTAAAATTTTGCATCTGGAGGTTTCCATGGCCACAATTGGCACCTTACACCTCGTCTACCTGGTGATGACCTTGCTGATCATCACCGCCCTTCTATTCAAGAAGGAAATCGTTCTGCCCTCGGTCGTAGGCATTTTCCTGATGGGCCTTTTTTTCACGGGCCATCCGATCAAAGCGATCCAGGTCCTGTACAATGCTCTGGTCGTGGCTGGTGGCGAATTCCTCGGCATCATCGTGGTCATCGCCCTGGTCGTTTCCATGACCAAAACGCTGGCTACTATTGGAGCCGACGAGCTGATGATCCGTCCGCTCAAGAATGCCATCCACTCCAACAAAGTCGCCTTTTTCATCGTCGGCGCCGTCATGCTGATCGCCTCCTGGTTCATCTGGCCCTCTCCCGCTGTCGCACTTGTTGGTGCCCTGCTCCTGCCCTTTGCTCTGCGCGCCGGCTTGCCTGCGATCTGGGCCGCAGTCGCCATGAACTTGTTTGGCCACGGCATCGGCCTGTCGAGTGACTTTTTCATCCAGGGTGCCCCCTCGATCACCGCCAAGTCCGCTGGTGTGGGACCGACGGATATCATGGTGGCCAGCATCCCGATCTGGCTTGTGATGTCTGTTGTCACCATCACCGTTGCTTTTATCATGTTCCTGCAGGACCTGAAAAAGAATCCTCAGATGGCAGTCGCAGACTTGGCGGCCACCGAATCGGAATCCAAAGTCAAGATCACGACTTTTTCCTATGTCATGGCCGTCGTCACGCCCCTGGCTTTCGTCCTCGACGTCTTTTTCATGATCACCCTCAACATCGTCGGCGGTGATGCCACGGCCCTGGTTGGTGGCACTGCGATCCTGATCATGACCACCATCCTGATCGGCAAGGGCGACCTGATGGATTCGCTCGATGAAATCACCGACAAGTTCAAGGAAGGTTTCATCTTCGCGATCAAAATTTTTGCCCCGGTCATTGTCATCGGCGGCTTCTTTTTCCTCGGCAGTGGCGAAATCGCCACCAAGATCATGGGAGAAGGTGCCCCCAACATCCTCAATGATTACGGCATGTACCTGGCTGGGATCGCGCCTTTGGCCAAGTTCCCAGTCGTCATCATCCAGGCCTTGATTGCTGTCGTCACCGGCCTCGACGGGTCCGGCTTCTCCGGCCTGCCTCTCGTCGGCTCGCTCGCCCAGACCTTCTCTGTCGCCACCGGCGCCAATCTCACTTCCCTGGCTGCCCTCGGACAGGTCATTACCATCTGGGTCGGCGGCGGCACCATCATCCCCTGGGGCGTCATTCCTGTCGCTGCCATCTGCAACGTCAAGCCAGCCGACCTCGCCCGCAAAAACCTCATCCCCGTCCTCTCCGGCCTCGCCGCCGCTGT
>SABL01000171.1 GCA_009928985.1 Clostridia bacterium | reverse complement strand
GTCATGGCCAGGCTCACGGTCCAGATGAACGTGACCGGACCAGCCGGCATCGCAAATGGGATGGCTTGGCTGGCTCCGGTCACTGGCATTTAACGCGAGAGGATCGGGTCTTTGGCAGCGCGCAGTTCATCCGGCCGCGAGATCGGCGTCTGGTGCGGTGCATCGTGGAGCAAATCCGGCTGGGTCTCCACTTCGCGGGCGATGGCAAGCAAGGCATCCACAAGTCCTTCCAGGCCTTCGCGGGTTTCGGTTTCGGTCGGCTCGACCATCATGGCTTCCTTGACGATCAGCGGGAAATAAACCGTCGGCGGGTGGTAGCCATAATCGATCAGGCGTTTGGCGATGTCCATCGTGCTGCAGCCCAGCGCTTTCTGGCGCATACCGGAGAGGACGAATTCGTGCAGGCAGGGCTGGTCAAAAGGCAAATCGTATGCCTCGCGCAGGCGGGCCAGCAAGTAATTGGCATTGGCAACCGCCGCTTCGGAGACCTCGCGCAGGCCTGCAGCGCCATTGGCCAAAATGTAGGCATAGGCGCGGATGAGCACTCCGAAGCTGCCATGGAAACCGCGCACGCGGCCGACAGATTGCGGCCTTGCATGATCGAGAGCGTAGGTACCGTCCACCAGCTGGGTGACGACAGGCACGGGCAGGAATGGCACCAGGTGAGATTTGACTCCGACCGGGCCGCTGCCGGGGCCACCACCACCATGCGGAGTGGAGAAGGTCTTGTGCAAATTGAGATGGACAACGTCAAATCCCATATCACCCGGACGAGCCTGCATCAGGATGGCGTTGATATTGGCACCATCGTAATAGAGCTGGCCACCGGCGCCATGGACCAGTTCGGCGATGCGGGTGATGTTCTTTTCAAACAGGCCGAGGGTATTGGGATTGGTCAGCATCAGGCCGGCACAGCGGTCATCGAGCGCTGCCTCGAGAGCAGCAAGGTCGACCATGCCATCCGGGCCGGAAGCGATCTGGCGCACCTCGTAGCCGACCATCGCGGCCGAGGCAGGATTGGTGCCGTGGGCGGAGTCAGGCACAAGCATGACCGTGCGCTGGTGGTCGCCGCGGCTCTCGTGGTAGGCCTTGATCATCAAAAGTCCGGTCCATTCGCCATGGGCACCCGCCGAGGGCTGGAAGGTGAACCGGTCGACCCCACAGATGGCACTGAGCTGGGCTTCCAGGTGAGCCATCAGTTCGAGGTTGCCCTGGCTGGCTGAATCGCCCTGCAAAGGATGGGTACCGGCAAAACCCGACAAAGAGGCCAAGGTTTCGTGAACCTTGGGATTGTATTTCATGGTGCACGATCCAAGCGGGTAGGGTCCCGTGTCAACGCCAAAATTCTTTCTGGACAGAGCGGTGTAATGGCGCACAACTTCCGGCTCGGCCAGATCTGGAATCACGGCAGGCTGGATACGTAAAGCTGAACCGTAGTAGACAGCTAGATCCACGGCTGGGACATCGGACGGTTCGAGCAGACGGCTCGGCCGCACCGATTGCCCGCGTTCAAAAACCAGGACGGTATCCGGATCCGGGGTCTGGTCAGGATGTTGTCTCATCGGCCGTCCTCCTTCCCTGCCTGGGCAAAAAATTCACGCACGGCTGCCACCAGATGGTCAATCTCCGCGCGGGTTCTTTTTTCCGTGACGGCCAGGAGCCAGCAGTTCTCAAGGCTCGGGTCAACCGTGACCAGATCGAGACCGCCGATCAGGGCAGTTTCGAGCAGGAAGGCATTCAGGCGCGCCAGCATGGCTGAGTCGGCAGGCACTTTCCCACCTGCTGCCAGCCGCACCGCAAATTCGCGGAAGACCGGCCGGCTGTCAAGGGCTTCAAACAAGCCTGTTGCCACCAGCTGTTGCTGCAGATAGACGGCCTTGGCTGCCGACTGGGAGGCCATTTCATGCAGGCCGCTGCCACCCAGCAAGGCCAGGCTGATCGTCGCTTTCAGGGCGCAAAGGGCCTGGCTGGTACAGATATTGGAGGTCGCCTTTTCACGGCGGATGTGCTGCTCCCTGGCCTGGATGGTCAGGACAAAACTGCGTCTGCCAGCCCGATCGACGGTTTCGCCGGCGATGCGGCCGGGCATTTTGCGGAGCAAAGACTCGCGCACGGCCAGGTAGCCGACATAGGGACCGCCAAAAGACAGGCTGTTACCGAGGACCTGGGCCTCGCCGACGGCAATGTCAAAGCCGAGTTCACCCGGCGGCTGCAAGACGGACAGGCTGACCGGATCGCAGCTGGCCACGGCCAGTGCACCCGCTGCATGGGTTGCGGCCACCAGCGGTGACATGTCATGAACGCGGCCAAAAAAGTCGGGATTCTGGACCAGGACACCGGCATAGTCACTGAGGTCGGATGGCCAGGATAAATCGGCTGCAGGAAACGGCGTTTCCTCAACCACAAAGCCCTGGGCTTCAAGATACGTTCGCACGACCGCCCGGGTGTCGGGATGGACAGCTCCCGCGAGATAGACTTTGCTGCGACCTGTCTGCCGAACCGTCATCAGGAGGGCTTCAGCTGCAGCCGAGGCGCCGTCGTACATCGACGAGTTGGCAATCGGCAAGCCGGTCAGGCGGCAGATGAAGCTCTGGAACTCAAAAATCGCCTGCAAGGTTCCCTGGCTGATTTCCGGCTGATAGGGTGTATAGGCAGTCAGGAATTCCTGGCGCGAGACGAGGTGATCCACGGCAGCCGGGATGTAATGGTCATAGGCACCTGCCCCAAGGAAACAGGCGTGGCTCGCCGTGCTGGCATTTTTCGCAGCCAGGCTAGTCAGCTGGCGGATCACAGCCATTTCGGACAAGGCTGGCGCGGTATAGGGGTCGTTCTCACCGCCCGGCCAGCGAACCTCGGGCGGAATCGGGTCAAAGAGCTTCTCCGGATTTCTGATCCCCACCGATGCCAGCATCTGCTGGCGTTCCTCCGGCAGGATCGGCACAAAGCCGCTCACGGTCTCACTCCCCGATGAAGGTTTTGTATTCGGTGGCAGTCATCAGGCCGGCTGGCCATTCGGCAGCAGCCAATTCAATCTCGACAAACCAGCTGGCATAAGGATCTGAGTTGATCTGTTCCGGCTGGTCCTGGAGGCTGGCATTGCTTGCGACAATGACGCCATCAGCCGGGCTGTACAGATCAGAGGCTGTCTTGACCGACTCGACGCTGCCGATGATTTGGCCAGGCTTGACCTTCATTCCGACCGGTTTGGCCTCGGCAAACACAAGGTCCCCCAGCTCGCACTGGGCGTGGTCCGAGATCCCGATCCGGATCAGTTTTCCGGTCAGCTGGACCCATTCATGGGTTTTGGCATAGCGCAATTCCTCGAAGATGTTGGACATGGTCAGGGCCTCCTTTCAAATCAAGGGCAGCGAATCAAATAAAGGGTGTCATACATAGGGCAAAGGGTTCAGACCGGCCACGGATTTCGATGGCCAGGATGTGAAGTTTAGTGACATGATCATCATCGGCCGAAAGGGCTGACAAGTAGCCAGCAGATGGCAAACCAAGGTCATCAGCCGGTACCGCGGTGCGGTCAATGAGGGCGAGGGCGATGCCCTTGTTCAAGCTGGGCGAAAAGGTCCCGGACGTCACGGCACCGACCACTTGGTCGCCAGAAAAGACCAGGTATCCTGCGCGCGGAATCGCTTTGCCCAGGGAAACCAGACCAACCAGCTGGCGGCTCGGCTCAG
>SABL01000170.1 GCA_009928985.1 Clostridia bacterium | reverse complement strand
AACCAGCCCGGCGTGACAGGATCGATCATTTTTTCCGTCATCAACATCGTCGCCTTCGGCTTTGGCGTCAGTATGATCCTCGGCATCATCGCCCTGGTCATCACCCTCAACGCCAACAACCAGCTGACCGGCGAAGCCCTCGCCACCAAGCTGCGCACCGCCCGGACGCTCAACATCGTTGCCATCGCCCTCGTCCTGCTCCAGATCATCGTCATCGTCAGCGCCATCGTCTTCGCCGTGCTCGGCACCGTGATGTGGGGCGTCTGGGGCTAAGAGGTCCGAAGCCGCTCAACTTGTTTTACAATTCCGAAATCTCCCGGTTTTAGCGCGAAGCTTTTTGGCTTGGCTGGACCGGGAGATTTTGATTTTCAACAAAATCAAAATCATAATTTGGAATAATTTTCAATCCTGAAGGTAATATTTGAAATTTGTTTGAAAAGTTGCTACAATAAAGAAAAAATCAAAGGATAAACGCCATGACACTTCAGGAATTCCAAAAGATTCTAAATCACATTCGACAATTGAAATGTGAAACACAAACCTTGGAAATCAAGAAGGCTTTGGATGGCGCGCCCTCGCGTCTCTATGACACTCTCTCCAGTTTTTCCAACCAGGACGATGGCGGGATCATCATATTTGGGATCGATGAGAGCAATCAGTATCAGGAGACAGGTGTTTATGATGCTCAGGATCTACAAAAGAAAATCTCAGAGCAGTGCAAGGAAATGGAGCCAGCTGTTCGCCCTTTGCTAAGCGCCTTTGAAGTGGGAGGCAAAGTATTTGTGACAGCAGAAATTCCTGGCCTGGATCTTTCGCGAAGGCCATGCTTCTACAAAGGCAAGGGCCGTTTGAAGGGATCCTATATCCGGGTCGGTGACAGTGATGAGATGATGACAGAGTATGAAATATACAGTTATGAGGCGTATCGGGAACGTCATCAGGATGATATCCGGATCGTTGGCCGGGCTCTGCCAAGCCTGATGGATCAGACTGCCATTTCGAATTATCTGAACATCTTGAAAAAAGAACGGACCAATTTCTCCCGCCTTTCCGAACAGGAGATTCTGGCACTCACCAATCTGACCCACCAAGGACAATACACCTTGGCAGCAGTCATGATGTTTTGTGACTATCCACAATCTTTTTTCCCGCAATTGTGCATGACAGCTGTGCGGATTCCAGGCACGATCGTTGGGGAGACCGGAACCGATGGCGAACGGTTTCTGGACAATCGCCGCCTCGAGGGCAATATCAGAACGATGTTCGATGAGGCGATGATGTTTGTCCAGGCCAATATGAAGATCAAAACCATTATCAACCCTCAGACCGGACATCGCGAAGATAAAACAGAATACCCGATCAATGCGGTTCGCGAAGCGATTCTCAACGCCCTGGCTCATCGAGACTACAGTCGACACAGTGAGGGGATGCCCATCCAGATCCTGATGTTTGCCAATCGCATGGAAATCCACAATCCAGGCGGGTTGTATGGCAGACTGCGCATCGACCAGCTCGGCAAGATCCAGCCAGACACGAGAAATCCAGTGATTGTATCTTTGATGGAAGCCTTGCACCTGTCAGAAAACCGATATTCTGGCATACCCACGATTCGGCGGGAAATGCAGGCCGCAGGGCTGCCAGCTCCTGAATTTGTGGATGAAAGGGGTCATTTTATTGTCCGGTTCTGGAACAGTCCAGAGAAGTCGACCCAAGAGATTGCACCTCCTGGCGAACTGGACACAGACGATCTATCAGAATTGGAACGTGACTTGCTCAGATTCTGCCAGACCCCACGGACCAGGCAGGAAATAGCCGCCTATCTCAATCTCGCAACCCCCTGGTATGCGATCACGCATCATGTGCGGCCACTGATCGAGCGGGGACTGATCAAACTGGCGATTCCAGAAAAACCGGGAAGTCCACGCCAGACTTATCAGGCAGTGCCAGGTGCATGAAGCGGAAATAGTACCAATGCTTGGTGAACATTTTTCGACTATACTCGAATAAAACTATATTATGTGATAAAATATCGACTATAAACCGATTTGGGGCCTGGCAATCGTGAAAAGTCGAGATATCTATCTAACCCAGCTGATCCATTTCCGGGACAAGCCGTTGATCAAAGTTATCACCGGCATCAGGCGTTGTGGCAAATCGACTCTGCTTTCGCTTTTTGCCGAGCATCTGTTGCAGTCGGGGATTGATGCGGACCACATCATTCGCATGAATTTTGAATCCTTTGACTTTGCCGAGTTAACCGATTTCAAGGACATGCACGCCTACATCAAACAAAGAATGACCCAAGCCCAGGACAGGTACTACCTATTGCTAGATGAAGTCCAGCAGGTCAAGTCGTGGGAGAAAGTAGTCAATTCTTTTCTCGTCGATGCCGATGTCGATATCTACATCACCGGCTCAAATGCCTACTTGCTTTCCTCAGAGCTATCGACCTTGCTTTCTGGGCGATCTGTAGAAATCAAAATGTTGCCCCTGTCCTTCAAAGAATTTATGGCATTTACAGACGATGGACACCCGGATTCTTTGGAAGACACATTCAATCAGTATTTGAAATATGGCGGATTTCCTACGATCGTAGAGCTCAGGGAGCACGAAGACACGATCGGCCCGTTTTTGGAAGGAATATACAACACCGTCCTGATCAAAGATGTCGTTGAACGCCATGGCGTCAGGGATTCTGCCCTGCTCGAAAGTGTTTTGAAATACCTGGCGGCCAATACCGGCAGCCTGGTCTCGACCAAAAAGATCAGCGATTACTTGACCAGCACGGGGCGGAAAACCACAAGTGATACCATCGACAATTATTTGCGGATGCTGGAAAGTGCGTTCATCATCTACCGAGCCAATCGCTATGACTTGAAGGGGAAGCTGTACCTTAAAACCCTCGAGAAATACTATCTGGTGGATTCGGGCATCAGAAACCAGCTGACCGGGATGCGCAACACGGACTACGGCCATATATTGGAAAATCTTGTTTATCTCGAGCTCATCAGACGCGGCTTTGATGTATCGATTGGTAAAATTGGCTCCCTGGAAACAGACTTTGTTGCAGAAAAATCCGGCACAAAGGCCTACTACCAAGTCTCAGCCACGATCATGGATGAAACAACCAGAGACCGGGAACTGCGTTCCCTGCAAGCCATCCCCGACAACTATCCCAAATACATCCTGACCATGGACCGAATGATCTATGATGATTTTGCGGGAATCCAGATCGTCAATATCCTGGATTTCCTACTGGAATAAGCAGATCCTTGCCGCACGCGGGGCAACCCGTCGCGCGTCCCCTGGGACCTTTTCTGGCAATTGCCGCACGCGGGGCAACCCGTCGCGCGACCCCGGGGCCTTTTCCGGCAATTGCCGCTCGCGGGGCAACCCGTCGCGCGACCCCCGGGACCTTTTCTGGCAATTGCCGCACGCGGGGCCACCCCTCGCGCGACCCCCAGGACCTTTTCTGGCAATTGCCGCTTTTATAACCAGGGTTAAAAATCCATTCTGATAAGGCATCTGACTGAAAACCCCTGCGGCTGTAAGCTCAGCGGGATGCGATGCACTTTCTGCCGAAAAACGACCCCGACCTAAATTTGGAATTTTCCTTTTTGAGGTCGGGGTCCAAAATCGGCGGTAAGTCTGGTCCGTGCCCGAAAACCACTGGGACTGTAGCATCCTAAGG
>SABL01000169.1 GCA_009928985.1 Clostridia bacterium | reverse complement strand
CCGGCAATTGCCGAAAATCACACCCGGGGTCGTACGAAAGCGGTCCATAAGTGGATTTTTCTGCAAAAGGATCTAAAGCATGGTTTGAGTGCATGGTTAAATCGAGCTTTTACCAGCCTGTAAAACAAGGTGATTGAGAAATATGTTACTACCGCAATATCCTTTCTTACTTACTATACGCAATTCAAATACACAACAACGCCATTTTAACCCTTTTAAAGGCTATAAAATTCGTGCAACTTGTCTATTTCTGCAATTTTGACATATTGATCTTGCAAATCTGCTTGACTTCTTAATCATGATCGTTTATCCTGAAGCCATCAAAGCAAGGGCGCTGACCACACCGGTCGAGCGCCCTTTTCGTTTTGTACCATCCAGCTTTGCTGGATTTCATCAAGCCCAAGCCAAGCAGAAGAAACGAATCTGCGAGGTGCCTGTTACAGGCTGCCTTGTGTTTTCGTGCACCCTGTTGGCCAAGGAAAAGAAAGGGGTATGAGCCATGAAGAAACTCGAAATCGTCATCAAGCCTGAACGCCTGGAGCTCCTCAAAGCCATTCTCGAGGAAGCGGACGCCACCGGTGTGATGATCAGCAACGTGATGGGGTACGGCAACCAAAAAGGGATCACCGCCCTGTATCGCGGCACCCGCTACACCGTCAATTTCCTGCCCAAAGTCAAAGTCACCACGATTACGGATGACATCAAGGCAGAAAAGCTGATCGATCAGATCTGCAGCCAGTTGCCACAAGGCGAAGCTGGCGACGGCAAGATTTTTGTCACTGACATTGCCGACGTGATCCGCATCCGCACCGGCGAACGAGGCGAAAAAGCCTTGTAAGCACCTGAGCAAGCCGCCCAGCGGCCCTTTGTGATTTGAGAAAGGATGGTTTTTGTGGAAGATTTGACCATGACTGTAGAAACATTGGCAAGAAATGCCGATATCCTCTGGACCCTGATTGCTGCTATTCTCGTCTTTTTCATGCAGGCCGGATTTGCCATGGTGGAAACCGGTTTTACCCGGGCCAAGAACGCCGGCAACATCATCATGAAAAACACCATGGACTTTGCCGTCGGTTCGCTGCTTTTCCTCCTCGTCGGTTACGGCATCATGTTCGGCGATAAATTCATGGGGCTTTTTGGCACCACTGGTTTCATCGACCCGACGACAATTGGTGACAGCTATTTCATCTTTTTCCAGACCGTGTTCGCCGCCACCGCAGCCACCATTGTCTCCGGCGCCATGGCTGAACGGACCAAGTTCAAATCCTACCTGATCTATTCGGCCGTGATCACCTTGATCATCTACCCGATCGTCGGCGCCTGGACCTGGGGCGGCGGCTGGCTCTCCAGTCTTGGTTTCCATGACTTTGCCGGCTCTACCGTGGTCCACTCTGTTGGTGGCTGGGCAGCCCTGATGGGCACCATCGTGCTTGGCCCTCGCATTGGCAAATTTGGTCCGAATAAAAGACCCAATGCCATCCCCGGCCATAGCCTGACGCTCGGTGCTCTGGGTGTTTTCATCCTCTGGTTCGGCTGGTTTGGTTTCAACCCGGGCAGCACGGTTGCCTTGGTCCCGGAAATCGGCGATATCGCCATGACCACCAACCTGGCGGCAGCAGCCGGTGGCGTGAGCGCCATGTTCATCTCCTGGTTCAAGTTCAAAAAACCTGACGTCGGCCTGACCCTCAACGGTGTCCTCGGCGGCCTGGTCGCCATCACCGCCGGTACAGCTGCCGTCAGCAACATCGGTGCCATCATCATTGGCCTCATCGCCGGCTTGATCATCGTCTTTGGTGCCTGGGTTCTGGAAAATGTATTCCACATCGACGATCCGGTCGGTGCTGTTCCGGTCCATTTGATGAACGGTGTCTTTGGCACCCTGGCAGTTGGACTTTTCGCTATCCCCGACAACTTTGGCGGAACTGCAGCCGGCCTCTTCTACGGCGGTGGTCTGAGCCTCTTGGGCTCGCAGCTGATCGGAGTCCTCTCCGTCGGTGCCTGGACCTCCCTGACTGCCGGCATCTTGTTCCTGATCCTCAAGAAAACTGTCGGCTTGCGTGTCTCACCTGCCGAAGAACTCGAAGGGCTCGATCTCAGGGAGCACGGCTCCGAAAGCTATCCGGATTTCATGGTCAAGGGTTGATCAGTCGTCCGCTGAATCAACAACACCCCTCCAAGACCATGTGAACAAAAAAACGGACAAGTTCCGTTTTCGGGCAAAGACCCTCTGGCCGTAGGGCTGGAGGGCTTTTTGCCGAAAAACGGACCCCGTCCCTTTTCAGTCAAATACGGCGGTCGGCATGGCCAGCTTGGCCTGGTAACCTTTGTCGGCGAGGGCTTGCATGATGGTGTCGCGGTGTTCGTGGCCGAAGGCTTCGAGGGTGACTTTGAGTTCGACGGCCATGTTGCGGTTGATGCTGACGAACTGGTTGTGCTCGAGTCGGATGATGTTACCTTTCTGGCGGGCGATGATGTGGGCGATGCGTTCGAGTTCACCGGGGCGGTCAGGCAAGAGCACGGAGAAGGTGAAGACGCGTCCGCGGTTGATCAGGCCATGCTGGACCAGAGAGGCCATGGTGATGACGTCCATATTGCCACCGGACAGGATCGAGACCACGCGCTTGCCCTTGAGGTCGAGGTGGCTGAGGGCTGCAACGCTTAGAAGACCGGCATTTTCGACGATCAGCTTGTGGGTTTCCATGACGGTCAGGAAGGCATCGATCAATTCGATGTCATCGATCGCCAGGAAACGGTCGACATGATCCCGGACAAAAGGGAAAACGATGTCGCCCGGGGTTTTCACGGCCACACCATCGGCAATCGTGTCGATGTGGCTGAGGGTGCAGATCTGGCCCTGTTCGACCGACCATTTCATCGAGGCCGCTCCGCTCGGTTCCACGCCGATGATCTCGATTTCCGGGCGCAGGATTTTGGCCAGGGTGGCCACACCGGCGGCCAGGCCACCGCCACCGATCGGCAGGATGATGGCGTCGGTTTCGGGCAGATCAGCCAGAATTTCAAAGGCGATCGTACCCTGGCCCGAGGCGACGTCAAGATCATTGAAGGGGTGGACGAACGTATAGCCTTTGTCTTCGGCCAGCTCGAGGGCATGGGCATAGGCTTCGTCATAATTCTCACCGAACAAGACAACCGTCGCGCCATAGGATTTCGTATTATTGACTTTGACCAGCGGCGTCGTCTGCGGCATGACGATCGTGGCCTTGAGCTTTTGCAGCTGGGCGGCCAGAGCGACGCCCTGGGCATGGTTTCCCGCCGAGGCCGTAATCAAGCCGCGCCTTTTCTGATCGGCCGGCAGGCGAGCAATCTTGACGAATGCGCCACGCACCTTGTATGCGCCGGTCAGCTGCAAGTTTTCCGGCTTGAAATAGACCTGGTTGCCGGTCAGTCGTGTGTAATGGCGACTGTATACCAATGGGGTTTTGGTAATGACGGGCTCCAGGATCTGGCGAGCCTCGGTAAAAGCATCCAAATTGAGCGAAACTAGATCAGGCATGGCATTTTCCTCGAATCTTATCTAGAGAGGATCATATATCCGAATGGCTTCAGGGTCAAATCCGGCCAGCTGTCCGAAGCGGTGACGTTGCATCTGCATGATGAATAATTTTAAAAACCGCCTTCTCGCAAAAAAATGCGAAAAGGCGGCTGCTGCAAGGCAAATGGAAGGGTGCCACTCAATGTG
>SABL01000168.1 GCA_009928985.1 Clostridia bacterium | reverse complement strand
CCCAGGACCAGGATCAGGTCGCCTGGACCGACCCGTTTGTCCAGCTCGGCTTTAATCTCGGCAAAATCCTTACCGAACTGGGCGTTGCCGCCCAGTGAATTGATTTTGTCAGCCAACTGGCGTGAGCTGATGTAGTCCCGACGTGTCTCACGATCGCTGAAGATTTCGGCGAAAATGACCCATTCGCAGTCCTTGAGGGCAGCGACAAATTCATCAAAAAGGATCTCAGTCCGGCTGAAGGTCAGGGGCTGGAAGACCACCCAAGTGTGCCGGTGGGGGATGGTTGCGGCTGCAGCCAATGTAGCCCGGGCTGCGGCTGGATGATGGGCATAGTCGGCGATAACCTGGGCACCTCGGTAGGTGCCCGTACGAGTAAAACGCCCTTCCGCGCCTTGGAAATGGTTCAGGGCTTTCGTCGCAGCTTCTGGAGTGCCGCCACAAAGATGGGCACAGGCAATAGCAGCCAGGGCATTGACCACATTGTGCCGCCCCGGGATATTCAATTCGAGATGGGTATAGAACTGGTCGAGGTAGTAAACATCAAACCGGGGCAGGCCGTCGATGTATTCAAGGTTGCGTGCCTGCCAAGCCGCCGTGTCGCCTTCAAGGCCAAACGCGTGCAGCGTGGGCATGGAGCGCTGCTCCAGTGCACGGCGTTCGCTCAGGTGCTTGAGCATGGTCATGACATTGGGATCGGATGCTGGCACAACCAGATGGCCGCCATCCGGCAACTGGCCGGCAAAAGTGGAGAACACGTCGATCACTTCAGACACATTGGCAAAGCAGTCGACATGGTCATAGTCAATGTTCAAAATCGCGGCGATTGTGGAGTAAAATTCGAGAAAACTGTTCTGGTATTCACAGGCTTCCGAGACCATCAGCTGATTTGATCCGCCCAGCCGGACTGTTGTCTGGAAATCCTGGAGTTCGGCACCCAGATGAACGGTGGGATCTGCGCCAGCTTCGATCAAGATCAGGGAGCACATGGCCGTTGTGGTTGTCTTGCCATGGGTGCCGGCAATGTTGATAACCTGGTTGAACCGCCGGTTGATCCAGCCGAGGAAAGCTGCCCGGTCGACGGTGGGAATCCGGGTCTCTCTGGCCGCGGCAAGCTCAGGATTTTCTGCCGGAATTGCCGCTGTATGGACGACCAGGTCTGGATTGAAATTGAGCAGCTGCTCAGCCTTGTGACCGGCATATACGAGCATGCCGTGCTGCTCAAGATAATGGGTCCGCTCACTGGCCTGGCGGTCGGACCCAGCGACCTCATATCCCAGGGACTGGGCGATTTCCGCCAGCCCACTCATGCTGATGCCGCCAATTCCTATGAAAAAAATCCTGGAACCTGAAGGCAGCTCCGGGATGATTGCAAAATCCTTGTCAATCATGACAAAAGCACTCCTTGTATGTGAATCTTCCGATATCCTATCACAGATCTGACTGAATCGCCATTCCAAGGCAGGCCATCCCGAAAGCACCCCCGCAAGATTCGGATAGTTAAATGCCAACATAGCATATTGTTCATTTTTTTCAGAAGATGTTATAATAATTTGTATAAAACGCTGATGAAATCAGCGCTGTTTCTGGCTGACACGACACAAGCTAGAATGGAGGAATCGACATGGATATCACGAGCATTACCATTCGGAAAATGGGCAGCGAGGGTAAAATGAAAGCCATTGTCTCTGTTACCTTCGACAATTCCTTTGTCGTCCATGATATCAAAGTCATCGAGGGAACCAACGGTTATTTCATTGCCATGCCGAGTCGCAAAACGCAGGATGGCGAATTCAAGGACATCGTCCACCCCATCAACTCTGAATTCCGGGAACGGCTCTCCAGTGAGGTTTTAAAAAAGTATTTCGAAGCCCTGGAGCTGGCAGAATCCCAGGCTGCTGAGCAAGCGCAGTTACACGAGCCTGGAGAAGCACTCGATTGAATCAGAATTGATGGGGTGCACAGGAGACGGACAATTGATACTTTTCGACTAACAGACGTGCTCAAGACCCGCCGGATGCATGACCTGGCGGGTCTTTTCCTTGTATCGGCAGGATGTCAATTGCTTAATTGACTGGAGGATGACATGACGCCTGAATTGCCTGTTTTACTGACTCTGGACCAGGGAACCACCAGTTCCCGGACGCTGGCTTTTGATGCCAGGGGCCGGCTGCTGGCTTCTAGCCAGAAAACCATTGCCCAAACCTATCCCCGCCCAGGATGGGTTGAAGAGGACCCTGAGGAAATTTTCACAAGTCAGCTCGACACGCTCCAGGACGTACTGATCCAGCTCAGGAACCGCCATGCAATCAAACCTGGGCAAATTGCCGGGGTCGGAATCACCAACCAGAGAGAGACGATTGTCGTCTGGGATCGCCTGACGGGACAGCCCGTCTATCCAGCCATCGTCTGGCAATGCCGGCGGACAACCGAGATTTGCACCCGGCTGCGTGAAGCCGGGCATGAGGCCTTGATCCAGCAAAAAACCGGACTTGTCCTGGATGCCTATTTCAGTGCAACCAAGTGGATGTGGCTGTTCGAACAGGATCCAGCCTTGAGGCAGCGTGCTGAGAAAGGGGAGGTCCTGGCTGGCACCATTGACACCTGGCTGATCTGGCGCCTGACAGCAGGCCGCTGCCACATCACGGACGTCAGCAATGCCTCCCGTACCCTCCTGATGAATCTGTTAACCGGTCAATGGGACGACGAGCTCTTGACTCTGTTTGGAATTCCTCAGCCCATGCTGCCCCAGATCGTGCCTTCTGCCGGCCGCTTTGGCATGATCGATCCGTCGCTTGTGCCGGGTGGCCTTGTCCTGGCTGGACTGGCTGGTGACCAGCAGGCTGCGCTGTTCGGCCAGGCCTGTTTTGCTCCGGGCCTGACCAAAAACACCTACGGTACGGGTTGCTTCATGCTCATGCAGACCGGTCGTCAACCTGTTTTTTCGCAACATGGCCTGCTGGCAACTGTTGCCTGGGATCTGGGCACAGGTCTCCAGTATGCTCTCGAAGGCAGTGTCTTCAATGCCGGTTCTGCCATCCAATGGGTGCGCGATGAGTTGGGCCTGATCGATAGCGCCCCGGATATAGACCGGCTGGCTGCCCAGGTGCCCGACACAGCAGGTGTCCAGGTGGTACCGGCATTTACTGGCCTGGGTGCGCCTTATTGGGATATGCACACCCGTGGCTTGATCTGCGGCATCACGCGCGGCACAAACAAGGCTCATATCGCTCGTGCGGTTCTGGAATCGATCGCCCAGCAGAGTCAGGATGTCCTTGAATTGATGCAGCAAGAAGCTGGATTTGCCATACCAGCCTTACGGGTCGATGGCGGAGCATCCGTCAGTGATTTGCTGATGCAACTGCAGGCCGATATCAGCCAGATTCCAGTTGACCGTCCGGCTATGACTGAGACAACCGCTTTCGGGGCCGCTGCTCTGGCCGGCTACGGCCTCGGTCTCTGGCCCAGCCTCGACCGGATCGCCGCATTACGCCAGCAAGGGCAACTTTTCTTTGATGTTTTGTGCAAAGATTTGTTTTCTTCTTGTTGCGTTAAAATAACAATAACTTCCAAACCCTTAATAGAACGTAAAAAAGAAAACACTTTATCTTTAACATCAAACTCGTCAGAAAAACCTTTTAATTGCTTTTCCTAGAATATATTCACCATTAATTTCTTCTTTAATTAAAGGTTCACTAAATTTAATAA
>SABL01000167.1 GCA_009928985.1 Clostridia bacterium | reverse complement strand
TCTTCGACCTTTTTCTCTTCTTCTTCCCAGCTGGCTTCTTCAGTGACCTGTTCAGCCTCTTTTTCCGAGCCCCGGTTCCAATTGGCGACACCGTAGATCACACAAGCGGCTGCACTCAGCACGCAAAGCAGAAATGCGCTCCAGATCCAGAAATCAGGAATACCCAAAACCATAGTGACTCCGCCTTTCTGTTGATGCTTTGATTTCAAAACGATTCTTTTACCATCGTAGCGAATGCCCACAATCCCTGCAATGAAATGAAGCGGCCCTGCAAAAAAAGCGTATTTTCAGCAATATTTATGATCATTTTAGTAAAATGAATGGGACTGCCTTCATTAAATGACACGAAATCCAACCATTTGTTACCATGCAAAGGGGCTAATTCCCGTAAAATAGAGCTATCTCCATAATTTCGACATATCCTGTCGGTATGGTAGGTTTAGAAAAAATCCCCAAGGAGCCATCCATGCAGCAGCACCAAACTCTGAAAATTTCCGGCATGACCTGTGCCTCCTGTTCCGCCCGAGTCGAGAAGGTCTCCAGCCGATTGCCCGGCGTCAGCGAGGCCAGTGTCAACCTGGCGACAGAAAAGCTCAACATCACGTTCGACGACAGCCAGCTTAGCCTTGACAAGATCCAGGAAGCCATCACCAAAGCCGGTTACCAAGCCGCGCCAGAAGTGACGGTCAAAGAAGTGACCGTACCCATCGCCGGCATGACCTGTGCTGCTTGTTCGGCACGGATTGAAAAGCAAGTCGGCAAGCTGGACGGTGTTTCGCTGGCCTCAGTCAACTTTGCCTCGGAAAAGGGCGTTTTTACCTATGATCCGGACAAGATCCGCCTGTCCCAGATCAAAGCCGCGATCCAGAAGGCGGGCTACACACCGCTGGAGATCGAAACCGCCCAGGCCGTCGATGAAGACCAGGCCAGAAAGGACCATGCCATCCGCGTGCTGTGGACGAAGTTCACGGTCTCGGCTGCCTTTTCCGTGCCGCTGCTCTACCTGGCCATGGGCCACATGTTGTCCTGGTGGAAAGCACCCATTCCGGCGTTCCTGGACCCGATGCGCTATCCGCTCAATTTTGCCCTCGCCCAGATTATTCTCACCCTCCCGATTGTGATCGCTGGATACCGCTTCTACACCGTGGGCTTCAAGAATATCTGGCATCGTTCGCCCAACATGGACTCGCTGATTGCCATGGGCACGTCCGCTGCAATCATCTACAGCCTCTACTCGACATGGGAAATCGTCGCCGGCAATTTCATGGCGGCAGAGCATTTGTATTTCGAGACGGCCGGTGTGATCATCACCTTGATTCTCTTGGGAAAAACGCTCGAAGCCATTTCCAAAGGCAAAACATCTGAGGCGATCAAGAAGCTGATGGGCCTCAAGCCCAAGACGGCGCGCGTGATCCAGGATGGCAAGGAAATCGAAATTCCTGTCGATGAAGTCGAGGTTGGTGACATCCTGCTCGTCAAGCCCGGTGAGAAAATCCCGGTCGATGGCGAAATCACCAGCGGCCTGACGGCCATCGATGAAGCCATGTTGACCGGAGAAAGCATCCCGGTTGAGAAAACGGTCGGCGACCCGGTCTATACGGCCAGCATCAATGGCAATGGTGCGATCCAGTTCAGGGCCACCAAGGTCGGTAAAGACACGGCCCTGGCCCAGATCATCAGGCTGGTCGAGGACGCCCAGAGCAGCAAAGCCCCGATCGCCCAGCTAGCTGACATCGTCTCCGGATATTTTGTGCCAATCGTCTTTGCCATCGCCGTCCTGGCTGCAGCGGCCTGGCTGATCGCGGGGCAAACCCTGGTTTTCGCCCTCTCGATCTTGATCGCCGTCCTGGTCATCGCCTGCCCCTGCGCCCTCGGCCTGGCCACGCCGACTGCGATCATGGTTGGCACCGGAAAAGGCGCGGAGAACGGTATTTTGATCAAAAGCGGCGAGGCGCTCGAAATCACGCACAAGGTCAAAATGATCATTTTTGACAAGACGGGGACGATCACCGAGGGACGACCCTCGGTCACGGATGTCCTGCCTGCCAGCGGCTTTACAGCGGATGAGTTGCTCGCCCTTGCGGCTGCCGCTGAAAAGGGGTCGGAGCACCCGTTGGGTGAAGCCATCGTGCGCGGTGCAAATGAACGTTCACTTGCCCTGGCCGAAGCCTCTGCCTTCCAGGCCATTCCGGGCCACGGCATTGCAGTGTCCATTGCTGGCCGCAAGGTTCTGCTCGGAAACATGCGCCTGATGATGCGGGAAAACATGGCCCTGCCAGCTGATTCGAGCGGCCACACGGACGCCGACCGTCTCGCCCATGAAGGCAAGACGCCGATGTTCATCGCGGTCGATGGCCAGTACGCAGGTCTGATCGCGGTCGCTGACACGGTCAAGCCCTCCAGTGCCAAGGCGATCGCCCAGCTGCACAAGATGGGGATCCAAGTCGCCATGATCACCGGTGACAATCGCAAGACGGCCCAGGCCATCGCAGCCCAGGTCGGGATCGACCGGGTCCTGGCGGAGGTCCTGCCGGCTGACAAAGCCAATGAAGTGAAAAAGCTCCAGGCTGAGGGCCATGTCGTGGCAATGGTCGGCGATGGGATCAATGACGCGCCGGCCCTGGCCCAGGCGGATGTTGGCATCGCGATCGGCTCCGGCACGGACGTCGCCATGGCTTCCGCTGATATCGTCCTGATGCGCTCCGACTTGCTCGAAGTCGCCACCGCGATCCAGCTCTCGCGCAGCACCATCCGCAACATCAAGCAAAACCTCTTCTGGGCTTTCGGCTACAACGTCCTCGGCATCCCCGTCGCCGCCGGCCTCCTCTATGCCTTTGGCGGCCCGACCCTGAACCCGATCATTGCCGCTGCGGCGATGTCGATGTCCTCCGTCTCCGTCCTGACCAACGCCCTGCGGTTGAAGACATTCAAAGCCTATCGATAGGACCCTGAAACTGCCGTCCGGATTGCGAACAAAAAACAGCCAATATCCTCCTGAGCCTTCTGGTTCATCTGGGTATTGGCTATTTTGATGGTGTCTATTTACACTGTTTTGCGCATAGTAACCTATGTTTATAATAACCTATGTTATTTGCAACATAGGTTCCGTTGTGAATTTTCATGAAAATTTCAATGCCATTAAAAAGCCGGGCCGTTTGGCCTTTGCACAAAAAACCGGGCCGAGATCGGTTATACTGGACCTATGATTCTTTCTTTCGTCAAACAGAAGCTACCTGCCGAGCTGGTGGCCCGACATGAGCCACAGCTTTATTATGTAAGCCTGGTTCCGGTCCATGAGAGTATTCATCCCAGGGTGATGCACCGGCACGAGGATTTCCTGGAAATCATCCTGATCCGTGAAGGCGAAGGCACTTTTTCGATCGATGGCAGGGATGTAGCGGTCCGGGCCGGTGATCTGGTCATTTACAACAGCAACATCATCCATGATGAACGGACAGGTCCGGACAAACCTTTGTCCTGGTTTTGCGTAGCCTTGAAACAAGTCCAGTGGCCGGGGCTGCGGCCGAACTGCCTGATTCGCGACGGTGTTTTGCCTGTTTTTCCCAGTGGCGAGCTGTTTGCCGCGTGCAACAATCTCTGCGAGCTGATGTTCGACCAACTGGTCGAGGAACGTCCCGGACATGCGGTCGCAACCCATCACATGACCCAGGCCCTGCTGGCCATGGCCCGGCAAGTCATTCTGCAAGC
>SABL01000042.1 GCA_009928985.1 Clostridia bacterium | reverse complement strand
CGGCTGGGCCAGTGTGACACCGGCGGCGATCGAAATCAAGAGCGCTTCGGCCCGCAAATCTCCAGCCAAATCCTCCAGGACAGTTTTCATGACCTGAGGTTTGATGGCCAGTAGGACTGCATCTGCAGAGCTGACAGCCTCACGTCCCGATCCTGCTACTTCGCAGCCAAATGTCTCGGCCAGCGCCTGGGCCTTATCGGCCTGGGTATCATACAAAATAACCGCATCGGCAGGGATAGCTGCCTGGGTAATCATGGCATGGACCAAGGCCTGACCCATTTGTCCGGTACCGATAACTGCTAATTTCATAGGAGTTCCTCCTGATTTTTGACACACGTTACAACCGCTCCTGCAAGCGGTCGTAGGCAAATAATACCATTCTTTTCCAGCTCGTGGCAATTCCAGATTGACAGCTTCCGGCGGCAATGCTATGATTACTTTCGCGCTTAGGGGAGTGGCTCAACGGTAGAGCAGCGGTCTCCAAAACCGCGGGTTGCGTGTTCGAATCGCGTCTCCCCTGCCAAAGCGAAAAATCCTGGGACTTCATTGAGGCCCCAGGATTTTTACTTTTTTATCAAACGCTCGCCCGATAACTTTTATCTTGAATATGGCTGACTTCCTCGAGTTTAGATATTGTTGGGAGGTCGATCAGATCTTGCCGAGTGCCTGCTCCAAGTCTTCGATGATATCTGCCACGTTTTCGATGCCGACTGACAGCCGGATCAGGTCCGGGGCGATACCGGCCGCTTGCAGTTGCTCATCAGACAACTGCCGGTGGGTGTGGCTGGCTGGGTGCAGCAGGCAGGTTTTGCTGTCAGCGACATGGGTGACAATCGAGGTCAGCTGCAAGCTATCCATGAACAGATTGGCCTTCTCGCGGCTACCCTTGACGCCGAATGCCAGCACGCCACAGGAACCGTTCGGCAAGTATTTTTGAGCCAGCTCAAAGGACAAGCTGCCGGGCAGATCTGGGTAATTGACCCAGGCGATCTTGGCATGGCTGGACAGATAGCGGGCGACGGCCAAGGCATTGGTGCAATGCTGCTTCATGCGCAGATGCAGGGTTTCCAGGCCAAAATTCAAGTAGAAAGCATTTTGCGGCGACTGGATGGCCCCGATGTCGCGCATCAGCTGCGCCGTGGCTTTGGTGATGTAGGCGCCAGGGCCGAATCGCTCGGCATAGATGATCCCATGATACGAGTCATCTGGTGTGGTCAGGCCGGGGAATTTTTCAGCATGGGCCATCCAGTCAAATTTGCCGCTGTCAACGATGCAGCCGCCCACGCTGGTTGCATGCCCGTCCATATATTTGGTGGTCGAATGAGTGACTATGTCCGCTCCCCATTCAAAAGGCCGGCAATTGATCGGTGTTGCAAACGTGTTGTCAACAATCAAGGGCACTCCATGTTTGTGGGCTAACCGGGCGAATTTTTCGATGTCAAACACAGCGACAGTCGGATTCGTAATGGTTTCGCCGAAAACAGCTTTCGTATTCGGCCGGAAATACTGGTCCAGTTCACTTTCCGGCAAGTCCTGGCTGACAAAGGTGCATTCAATGCCCATTTTTTTCAGCGTCACACCAAACAGGTTATAGGTGCCGCCATAGATCGAAGACGTGGCGATGAAATGGTCACCAGTTTCGCAAATGTTGAAAATCGCATAGAAATTGGCCGCCTGGCCCGACGAGGTCAGCATGGCGGCAACACCACCCTCCAAGGCCCGGATCTTGTCAGCGACTGCATCGTTGGTCGGATTTTGCAGACGGGTGTAAAAATAGCCCGCTTCCTCGAGATCAAACAACCGGCCCATCTCGTCGCTGGTATCGTATTTGAACGTGGTGCTTTGATAAATGGGCAGTTGCCTGGGTTCACCTTTGGCAGGTTGGTAGCCCGCATGGATACATTGGGTTTCAATTCGGTTGGACATGTTTCTTCCTCCTATAATGATGTGTAGATTCCCGTCTCATGTTTTTCAAATTCGCAAGGATCGAAAGGCACTCACAAACGCAGTTGTTCTACAGTCCCGTCACAGGGGTCAGTGTGATGTAATACGTTGCACAGTCCTGTGTTCCGATAAAATCTTCGTGTTCCAGGGTTTGTCCTGGCTGGCCGCCCGATGGCTTGTAATGCCAGTCGATTTTCCAGTCAATCAGGCTCTGGTGAGCTGATTTCACCTCGTGGCCATGACCAGATCGGGCTTCCGCCAGGCGATCACTGGCACAGAAGCTGAAGGGCTGGTTGCTTTCAAACAACAGGCCGCTGCCGCTTTCGTCTGCTACCGCGACCCATTGTGTCTGGTCATGTGGCACCTCTGCCTGGCCGGCGTGACGCGGATCCGACATCAGATCGGACAGGGTCTGCTCAAACTGGCCGGCATAGGATAGTCCGCGCAGGTCTGGCCACGACGGGCCCGGCCCCTGACCGGACCAGATGATTCTTTCGTACTGGTGGCGCAGCAGCAGGCGCAAACCGACCCGCGGCAATTCTGATAAGAGGTCCTGTTTTTGGCAGGGAATGCTCACCTGGATGTCGATTTTGCCACTGTCGTGAATTGTGTACTGCAATCGTGCAGCGAGCCAGGTTTTTTCACTGGCTGGTCCATAACGACAATGGGCCACGATGGAGGCTGTTTCGCCATCACAATCAGCTTCGATCCGGTCGACAACTTGCTCCAGACGACACAGACCGAGTTTTTCCCAGACATGGGACCAAGCCCTGTCCTGGCTCAGTGGGGGACGCCAGAAGACAAGTGCGGATGTGGCCAGTTGACCATTCATGGGTGGGAAGGCCAGGTATTCGTGGTCCTTGCAGCGCCAGCTCTCAATCTGGGCAGTGATCCGGTTGAACACAAGCCAAAACCGGTGGCCAGAAACAACCAGCAAATGTCGGTCTTGTTCCAGGCGGAGCCGGTTCCTGCCAGGCTGGATGACCGGGATCAGCTGATCGAGAAATGGATCCCGGATGGGTGTCTGAAGACCCAGGGCAAAACTGTCACTGGAGACGACGAAGTCAGCCGGATTCCAGAGATTGGCATCGATCTGGTGGACGGTCAGATGAAGCATGCTCATGAGATCCTGGGTGCGTTCGACATCCGCGTACGGAATCACCAGATTGGACGTCTCACCCGGCAGCACAGGTGGCAAATCGATTTCACCGGCCAGGATCAGGCGACCACTCGCCACGATCTGCCAATGCAGGCGGAAAAGGTCTAGTTTCAAGGAGCGAGTCCGGTTTTTCAGGCTGAACTGTCCGGCAGCCAAATCGATCGCTGCGATCTCACAGGGCCGGTTGGCCTGGCGAATGGCCGACAGGGCAACAGACTGGGCCCGGCCTTTTGTGGTGTGGACCTGGGCCTGAACGTCCTGCCAATCTCCGAGAACCAACCCTGAGACCAGCGATCGATTTGCTTCATCGTTCATAACCTGCAGGAAACGATGGGTGCCACCCCCTTGGAGGCTATAACCGGGATCCAGGATCTGAATTACAGATCCCAGACTGGCATCAAGTGCCGGGTCCTTCTCCAGCTCAGCTTTGGCACCCGCCAAGCGAACCAAAGGGCGGGCGGGATCGAGGCCTCTGGCCCAGTTGGATAACGACAGATCCGTTTCATTAAGTTGCCTGGACGTTGTCCACGCCAGCACGCAGGGCTGATTTTTGAGCAACGTCACTTGATTGTACAGTCGATCTTTCTGGACTGTCAGCCAAGGCTCGCTCAGCCAGGGTTTCTCGTTTTCTTTATTCACGGCTGCCTGCCATTCCCGGATGGGCTGAACCGTCGGACTGGCCAGAACAAGCAGACCGAGGTGGTTGCACAATTCAAAGAAGATCGGATCCACTGGACCGCCCAGGAGGCGGATGGCATTGACATGCTGGCGAACTTGGCGCAAGTCTCGCGCCAGGCTTGACAAGGGCCTCGCCAGGCCAGTCTGGCTATCCAATGGATTGTAATCGACCAGATGGAGAAGCAGCGGCTGATGGTTCAGAAAGAGCTGACCATCGCGGACCGTTCGTTCACAAAAACCGATCGTCTGGTGAACGGTGCTGGCTTCCCTGCTGCTGGCATCGAGACAGGTGACAAACAGGTCGTACAATTCCGGCTGCTCATCGGACCACGCGTCGACATCCGGACAGGCCACATGCAGGCTGGAGAGTCCCGCTTGCAAAACTTTGGTATCAAACGCTGTCCCATCCAACTGGATCTTCTGAGGATTGACCACTTGCTCGAGGATGGTGTGACCTTCCCTTGCCAAGGTGAAACGGACCTGGGGCAGCTCTTGGGTGACTTTGAAAGTCAGGACGGTGGCCTGGACGGACAATTGCCACTGTGATGAGATGGGATCGAGCCGGGTATGCACCGATAAATCAAAGACCGACAGATGCGGGGTAGCTTCCAAGTAGATGTCACCCGCCAGACCTGCCCGGTTTTGCAGGCAGTGTCCGTCGAGGTAACTGGCAGCATGGTAAGGATAGACCAGGATGAACAATTCATTGGCACCATCATGGAGCCGTGAAGTTACGTCAAATTCGTTCATTTGTCGACCATCCTGGACATATCCGACCAGCTTGCCATTCAGGACCACGTGGCAAGCCGCAGCAACACCCATCAGGACCAGTTTTTTACGCAAAGTCCCCCAGCTATGAGGCAGCTCGATGCTGCGGTGGTAGACCGCTACTGGTATTAGTTCCGGAACACGAGGCGGGTCCAGCACAAAGGGCCAATCGCTTGCTTCGCACTGGGCCCGGATGTTCGCCAGGCGGGATCCTGGCACATCGATCCGGTCGAAACCACTGCGGTAAGAAAAGATATTATCTGGCAGTTGCAGGATGGAATCAAACCATTTGTAATCCCAGGCACCCGTCAGCATCTGGATAAAAGGTGACAAGTAACGCCGGTTATCCTCCACAGCCCGTTCGCAAGTCTCCTGGTCCGGAAACTGGACCAGATAGGCATGCCTCGGGTAACGATTGCGTTCCAGGCACTCGATTCTATTCCAATCCGGCTTTTCAGAACGGCCGGGAAAAATTCGTGAGGGCATGTCAGGTGCTCCCTTGGCTTGTCAAAATGATTAATCTTAATTGTAACCATAATACAGGTGACTGGCAAAAAAGAAAAACCGCCAAAGCTTGAACTTCAGCGGTTTTCATCTGTGGTCGGAGTGACCTGACTCGAACAGGCGACCTCTTGCACCCCAAGCAAGCACTCTAGCCAAACTGAGCTACACCCCGGCGACTTGTTGATTTTACTGGTATTCCCAGCTGGTGTCAAGTCACCGGGAGAGGTGTTTGCCCTTGATTTTCAGGCGTTTTTCTTAGAATTCGATCTCGCGGCGTTTCTCTGGTTTGCCGGTGTTATCCTGGCGTTCCTGGAAGCGCTGGGGACGTTCGGGTTGGCCCTGGCCGGGACCCTGAGGGCGCTCAGAATGGCCCTGGCTGGGGCCCTGGGGACGCGGACGGCGGTCGCCACGATCCCCGCGGTCACCTCTGTCGCCGCCACGGGGGCCACGATCGCCGGAATCGCGCGGACCACGATGGTCGCCCCGGTCACGCATCGGACCACGGCGTTCGCCGCTGTCGGACTCGACATAATCAGACGGTTTTTCCATGCAGTCGCGCATGGAGAGATTGATCCGGCCCTGACCGTCGATTTCCATGACTTTGACTTGGACCAGGTCGCCTTCACTGACAACGTCTTCGACTTTCTCGACACGTTTCCAGGAGAGCTTGCTGATGTGGACCAGTCCTTCTTTGCCCGGCAGGAATTCGACGAAGGCGCCGAAGTTCATCAGGCGGGTGACGCGGCCTTCAAAGACCTGGCCCGGCTCGGGATCGTTGGCAATGCCCTGGATGATCGCAATGGCTTTGTCGGCGGCTTCGCTGTTGGGTGAAGAGACAAAGACACGGCCATCGTCTTCGATGTCGATCTCGACTCCGGTTTCATCGATGATGCGGTTAATGACCTTGCCGCCGGAACCAATGACTTCACGGATCTTGTCGACCGGGATAATGATCTGGACGATCTTGGGGGCATACTTGGACAGCTCGCTGCGCGGGGCGCTGATAGCTGGCATCATGACGTCGTTGATGATCTGGAGGCGGCCCTTCTGGGTCATGGCAAAGGCGTCGCGGATGATGTCATAGGACAGGCCATCGACTTTGATGTCGACTTGGATCGAGGTGATGCCATCGACGGTGCCGGCGACTTTGAAGTCCATGTCACCAAAGAAGTCTTCGATGCCCTGGATGTCCATGAAGACGAGGTAGTCTTTTTCGTTCTCCTCATTGACGATCAGGCCGGAAGAGATGCCGGCAACGGGCTTTTTGATCGGGACACCGGCGTCCATCAGGGCCAGGGTGCTGGCACAGACGGAACCCTGGGAGGTCGAGCCATTCGACATCAGGATTTCCGAGACGCAGCGGATGGCATAGGGGAACTCGGTCTCGCTTGGCAGGACCGGGATGAGGGAGCGTTCAGCCAGGGCGCCATGGCCGATTTCGCGACGGCCAGGGGAACGGTTGGCTTTGGCTTCGCCGACACTGTACGGCGGGAAATTGTAGTGGTGGATGTAGCGCTTGGCCTCTTCGTTGTCGAGACCGTCAAGCATCTGGACTTTGGAAAGCGGTGCCAGGGTGCAGGCGGTCAGGACCTGGGTCTGGCCGCGCTGGAACAGCCCAGTGCCATGGACGCGCGGCAGGATGCCGACATCTGCCGAGAGGGGGCGGATCTGGTCGAGGGCGCGGCCATCGACGCGAATGTGTTCCTTGAACAAGTATTCGCGGACGACTTTCTTCTCGAGCTTGTACATGGCATCGCCAACGTATCCAGCCCAGTCGGGGTTGAGGGCGGCGATGTGCTCGGCAGTCTGGGCCTTGAGCTGGCTGACTTTTCCGTCACGAACCGACTTGTCATCGGACAGGACGGCCATGCGCATGCCATTGTAGGCAAATTCCTTGACCGCTGCGAAGACTTCTTCCGGCAGGTCGGATGAAACATAGCTGAACTTGGGTTTGCCGATCTCGTCAACGATGCCCTTGATGAAGCGGCAGAGATCCTGGATGACCTTGTGGCCTTCGATGATGGCATTGAGCATGACATCGTCCGGAACTTCGTTGGCGCCGGCTTCGATCATGCAGATCTTGTCTTCGGTGCCGGCCAGGGTGACATGCATCTGGCTCTCGGCGCGCTGCTTTTCAGTTGGGTTGATGACGACCTGGCCATCGATCAGGCCGACATGGACGCCAGCGATCGGGCCGTTCCACGGGATGTCTGAAATCGAAATGGCGATCGATGTGCCGAGCATGGCTGCCACTTCCGGTGCATTGTCCTGGTCGACAGACATGACGATGTTGCTGACAGCACAGTCATTTCTCAAGTCTTTCGGGAACAGCGGACGGATCGGGCGGTCAATGACGCGGGAGGTCAGGATGGCCTTCTCGGTCGGACGGCCTTCACGCTTGATGAAGCCACCGGGGAATTTGCCGACGCTGTACATTTTTTCTTCGTAGTCAACGCTCAGCGGGAAAAAGTCGATGCCTGGGCGGGGTGTGGCCGATGCGGTCACGCTGGACATGATGACGGTCTCGCCATAGCGGACCATGCAGGAGCCATTGGCGAACTGAGCCAGATGGCCGGTTTCGATGACCAGTTTGCGGCCAGCGAGGATGGTTTCGAATGTACGTGCACTCATGTGAATACCTCCATGATTGGACCTTTGACCCGTGCACGGCGGTAGTTTGTAGATTCCGCTTCTGAAACCCTCCAAATGGGGCATCCAGAGGTGCAATCTACCCTCTACAGCGGCGCACAGGCTCAAATCGTCCGGTTTTTGAGATTGTGTCAAGGTTTTAATGAAAAATTGGCGGACGGTGGACCCGTCCGCCAACATTCATTTGTCTGATCGAGCCTTACTTTCTGATGCCGAGCTTAGCGATGATCACACGGTAACGTTCGATATCGATGCTGGTCAGGTAGTCAAGAAGGCCACGGCGGCGACCAACCATCATCAAAAGGCCACGGCGGGAGTGATGATCACCCTTGTGGGTCTTGAGATGCTCGGTCAGGTGGTTGATGCGTTCGGTCAAAAGGGCGATCTGGACTTCCGGTGAACCGGTGTCGCCTTCCTTGAGGCCGTACTCTTTGATGAGTTCTGCTTTGCGGGTCTTGTCCATGTTATCCTCCATAAATTCGCCTCTGGCAACGTTGGGGTCGGACGTTCCACGAACCTTGCCACGGCATATTCCGTGATATTTTAGCATCTGGTTATTGATTTGTCAAAATCACCAGTCGTGACAAGTCACCAGGTAAAAGTCTGGCCCCGGTCCTGGATGATGACCTCATTCTCTCCTGTCGCGGCACTGGCTTCAGTCCGGCCGATGATCCGGGCTGGCAGTGCATAGCGGGCACAGATCTCGAGGATGCCATGAGCGGTCGCGTCATCACAGTAGAGTTCCAGGCGGTGGCCCATGTTGAAAATCTGGTACATCTCGGCAGCACCGACTTCACCGGACTCGAGGATGGCTGCAAAGATCGGCGGGGTCGGGAACAGATTGTCCTTGATGTAGCGCACGCCGTGGCCAAAGTCTTTGCATTTGACCTGGCCGCCACCGGTGCAATGGATGATCCCGGCGATTGTCGACCGGTACTGGGCCAAGACCTCTTTGATGACCGGCAGGTAGGTCCGGGTCGGTGAGAGGAGGGCCTCCCCTGCAGTCAATGTCGATCCAGGGAGCGGGTCAGACAGATGGTAGCGGCCGCAATAGGCCTTGTCCGCGGGTAATGTTTCCGAGCATGATTCCGGGTAGCGCGTCAGGTAATCCTTGTGCAAAAGCAGATGACGAGCCCCGGTCAGGCCATTCGAGCCGATGCCACTGTTTTCTCTGGTCTCATAGGTGGTCTGGCCAAAGGAAGCCAAGCCGACGATGGTGAGGCCGGGCTGGATCTTGGCGGCGTTGATGACGTCTGCCCTTTTCAACCGGACAACGACGGTCGAATCGCAGATCACCGTCCGGACCAGGTCGCCGACATCGGCGGTTTCGCCGCCGGTCATTTCAACCGTCACGCCTTGTGCAGACAGCGCATCGATGATGTCGTCATAGCCATGGATGATCGCGGCCAGTGCCGCCGCATCGACCCGGTGGGCATTGCGGCCGATCGTATTGGAAATCTTGAAATCATCGATCGCACCGATGCAGAGCAAGTCATCTGTATTCATGACCAGGGAGTCCTGGGCAATGCCCCGGTACCAGACCGGATCACCGGTCTCCTGAGCCATCAGGTAGGCAACCGAAGATTTCGTCCCTGCACCATCGGCGTGGACGGCACAGCAATAGTCCGGATCACCGGCCAGGTCAGGGATGATCTTGCAGAAGGATCCTGGGAAAAGACCTTTTGATTGCCGGGCCACGGCCTTTTTGACATCGTCTTTGGTCGGCGAGACGCCGCGTGAAAGATAACTTTCAGCTTTCATGTGTTCCTCCGCGCCGGGGCGCTGTCTGAGATAATGGGGTGACTTCCTGAGCAAGCCTGTAAGCCGGGTTCTGTCGTGGACAACCATCTATCCAGGCCGATCATTTCTGAACGGCTCCAGCCACCTCCCCGGGACGTGCGGGCCGCACAATGTCCCTCCACGGTGTTGCTCCAGGTGGGGTTTACAGAGCCAGCCTGTCGCCAGGCTGCTGGTGAGCTCTTACCTCACCTTTCCATCCTTGCCGGCCAAAACCGGCGGTCTATTTCTGTTGCACTGTCCTTGAAGTCGCCTTCACCGGGAATTACCCGGCACCCTTGCCCTATGGAGCCCGGACTTTCCTCACGCGCGGCCTTTCGGCACTGCGCCCGCGGTTGTCCAGCTTGCTCAGAAAGTCACCTTATTATAATCGAAGCCGTAGTCAACAGCAAAGGCCAATTCCGGTGCCAGCTGGGAGAGTCGATGCGATAAATTTGGCAGGACGACCCGTTCGGATACATCGTGGCCGGCATCCAGGGCGACAATCCCGCGCAGAGCCAGTTTCAAGCCAACGTGGTGTTTGATTTCACCGGTGACGATGGCATCCACTTCCAGGTCAAGAAGTCGCTCCACCCAGCTTTCATCAAAGGAACCAGGAAAAACAGCCAGGCGGTGCAGCAGGGCAATGGCGTCGGAATTCTGGCGGACACCGCTGCTTTCCAGGCTGGTTCGGACACGTTCCTTCAATTCGCGGCTGTCCAGGGGTTCGAGAAGATCTAGCACACGGCCGTGTCCCGTCTCGGTCAGGTCTGAGCTCAGTGGCTGTGCAGCCAGGGCGTTTTCAACCATGACCGGGAAAAAGACAGAGCGGTTTTGTTCGGGCAGGTCGAGGGCATCGGCCAGGCAATCTGCTGTTCCACCAGCTGCAGCGTCGAGATTGGTATGCAAAGCCAGCACGGCGATGTCTTTCTGGATCAATGTCCGGATCAGGGACTGTTCCGCAATGTCTGCACGCAAGGTCGACAAGGGTGAAAAGATCAGTGGGTGATGAACCACGATCAAGTTGGCCTGGTTGACCTCACACAGTTCGATCGTCCGGTCCGTGACATCGAGGGTCACGACAACGCCGGTAACCAGGGCATCCGGGTCACCCAGCAAAAGGCCCACTTTGTCCCAGGATTCGGCCAGGGCAAACGGGATTGCCTGGTCAATCTGCTCCACCAGGTCTCCGAGGCGGATGTCGGGACGATGGTTGGCGTGTGCTTGCTCTGCGTCGTAATCTGGATTCATGGTTCGCCTCCCTCTTTTCGTTCGGTTTCAGCGGTTGAATGGAGCCATTCCTGAATGACAGCCATCACTTCAGCCAGTTCCGGCAACCGGCGACTGGCTGACTGGACGTGGCGGGCAACGTGCTGCAGATAGGCATCAAACAAGGGCGGTTTTCTCTGGAGCAGATCCGGTCCCAGGACAGCCTCAGTCAGGGTCATGGCCGGGCGTTGAAGCGATCTGGCTGGACCAGGCTCATCCGGAACCGCCCGGATGATGACATAGATCCGGTCTCGGTCCAGGACCAGATCTTCCCTTTCGATCCGGTAGCGATTGGCATCCAGCCACAGCCGCAGCTCCATGGCGGATTTTTGCGGTTGCAGGATGACCTGGCTGCAAGGTTTGGGCAGCACAGACAGGATGTCGATCATTTCCAGCCCGCCGAGACCGGACAGGACCACGGCGTCTTGCGGGCCGACCTCGTGGCCCGCAAGTCCAGCTGTCACGACCGTTTCAATCCGTTCGGACAATCCAGCCCGGGCGATGTTGCGCCGGGCCACGGTGATCGGGCCTGGCCGGATATCCGAGGCCGTAGCCGACCTGCAAATACCCCGCCTGATTAATTCGATCGGCAGGAACGCATGGTCCGTGCCAATGTCAAACACCCGTCCACAGGATTTGACCAGACTCGCAACTGCTTCCAATCGGGCTGATAGGATAGGAAGTCGTGACAATTTTTGCATCCTGGTCACCCGGCTGGATCAATCCAGGTAATCCTTGAGCTTTTTGCTCCGGCTGGGGTGGCGCATCTTGCGCAGGGCTTTGGCTTCGATCTGGCGGATGCGTTCGCGGGTGACGTTGAATTCCTTGCCAACTTCTTCCAGTGTCCGGGTCCGGCCATCATCGAGTCCAAAACGCAGACGCAGGACTTTTTCTTCTCTTGGGGTCAGACCTTTGAGGACTTCGAGCAGCTGCTCTTTCAAGAGGGTGAAAGCGGCCTGGTCTGCCGGTGACGGTGCATCATCATCGGGGATGAAATCGCCCAGGTGACTGTCTTCTTCTTCACCGATTGGTTTTTCCAGAGAAACAGGCTCCTGGGATATTTTCATGATTTCGCGGACTTTCTCCACGGTCATGCCCATTTCCTGAGCCAGTTCCTCAGCCTCAGGTTCGCGGCCGAGTTCCTGGATCAGCTGGCGCTGGATGCGGATCAGCTTGTTGATCGTTTCCACCATATGAACCGGGATGCGGATCGTGCGGGCCTGGTCGGCGATGGCGCGGGTGATGGCCTGGCGGATCCACCAGGTGGCGTAGGTGCTGAATTTGAATCCCTTTTCATAGTCAAATTTGTCGACCGCCTTGATCAGGCCCAGGTTTCCTTCCTGGATCAGGTCGAGAAACTGCATGCCGCGGCCGACATAACGCTTGGCAATGCTGACGACCAGGCGCAAATTGGCGTTGCACAGGCGCTCTTTGGCATCCATGTCACCTTCCAGCATGGCCTGGGCCAGCTCTTTTTCCTCATCGGCAGTCAGCAGAGGGACCTTGCCGATTTCCTTGAGGTACATGCGGACCGGATCATCGACACCGACGCCTTCAACCGTGCTGATATCCAGATCGTTCTCAGATGAGGCGTCATCTTCGACGGCGGTATCGGCGACCACTTCGACACCCATTGCTTCCAGGCGGTCGAGAACCTTCTCAGCTTGGTCAAGATCGATGTCCGAAGATTCGATCGCACTCATGATATCCTTGTAGGAAATCTGGTTGTTTGAGGCGTGGGCTTTGTTGAGTAGTTCTGTGAGCAGGCCTTGCTTTTTCTCTGCCATGGTTGTGTGAGTCCTCCAAAAATTCAAATGATTTGATCGGTCTGTACGAGTTGGTTTTTCATGGATCAGGACTGGAAGAACCGGTGGTTCAACGGGATCTCAGCTTCTGGATTTGCTGGTTGATTTCAAGCAGCTTCTTCCTGGCGACGGCTGCTTCCTCTGGCCGGTCTGGATCCTGGGCCAGAGCTGCTGTTTCCTTCAGCTGGCGGCGCAGGTTTTCCAGGCGGATCGTGCGCACGAGTTCGTTCATGGTTTTCATGGGATCCTGGCCGGCAAAGGTCTCTTCCAGCTTCATGCTGGCCTTGGCCAGCAAATCAGTCAGCAAGCGGCCGTGCACGACAAGGGCTTCCGACCAGAGCATCAGGCCACCACTGTCCACGGGTTTGCCGGCATCCAGACGCTCGAGCAGCCGGCTGGCTACCGCTTGCATCACTCCGGCCGAAAAATCTTCGGCGACTGGTTTTTGTTCCAGGCGCCCCCAGAGCGTGGGGTGCTCTGCCAAAAAGCACAGCAGGTAGATCTCCTCACGGGTAGCCTGCTGGCCTGAGGGCTGGGCTGTATCTGTAAGCAGGGCAACTTCTGCTGGTTTCCGGGCTGCCAGCTGCTGATGCAGCAAGTCGCCTGCCGGACTGGTTTCGCTGCTTTCACGACGCCGTTCGATCTCGCGCACCACACTGTCCGCTGAGGCATGGAGCCATTCGCTGACTTTGCCGGCGTACAATTCGCGCACGATGGCGTTGTCTTCCTTGGCCAGGATCTGGCAGGCCTGGTCCTGAAACGTCAGAATGTCAAGGTCACCGTGGACTTCACAGGAACGCCGGGCTACATCCAGCTTGAAATCCAGCAGCGGCAGTGCCTGGTCGATCAGAACCTTGAACCGTTCCGGTCCGTGTTTGCGGATGAATTCATCCGGGTCTTTGCCATCTGGCACTCGTAAAACAGTCACTTTAAGCCCTCGTGATGTCAGGATGTCCAAACTGCGTAGAGCAGCATTTTGTCCTGCTGCATCGGCATCGAACCCGACAATCACCTGGTCGGTGTATTTGCGGATCAGGTTGGCCTGAGCTTCGGTCATCGCTGTGCCCAGGGCTGCGACCGCATTGTCGATCCCGGCCTGGTGCATGGCCAAGGTGTCCATATAACCTTCGACCAGGACCAGGCGTTTATCGGCACTGGATTTGGCCAGGTTCAGGCCATACAGATGGCGCCCCTTGGTATACAAAGGTGTTTCGGGTGAATTCAGGTATTTGGGCTGTGCATCATCGAGGACACGACCACCAAAGGCGATGATCTTGCCCATGGCGTCAAAAATCGGGAACATCAGGCGATTTCTAAACAAATCATAGAAACCGTCGGATTTGCCACGCTTGAACAATCCGGACTGGTTGATCAGCTGGGGATCGTCAAGGCCTTGCCGGCGCAAATGCAGGAGCAGTCCGTCCCAGGCGTCCGGGGCAAAACCGAGGCCAAATTTCCGGGCGGTGCTGTCAGAAATGGCGCGTTCCTTCAGGTATTGGCGAGCGACAGTTCCAGTGGAGCTTTGCAGACTGTGGTAATAATAGCGGGCAGCCTCCAGATAGATCTTCTGCAGGGTGGCATTGCGTTCCAGTCGTTCGCGGTACGCTGCGTCATCCGGTTCCGGCAGCGCGACACCCACTCGGTCCGCCAGGATTTTCAAAGCCTGGGGCCAAGTGCACTTTTCAATTTCGCGGATGAAGGTGATGACATTGCCCCCCTTGTGGCAGCCAAAACAGTAAAAAATCTGCTTGCTGGGTGACACACTGAAAGAAGGCGTGTCCTCATTGTGGAAGGGACAAAGCCCGAACAGATTGGCACTGCTGCGCTTGTCAAGGCGAACGTACTGCCCGACGACCGAGACAATATCGTTTCTGGACTTGATTTCCTCAATCAGCTCATCTGGAATGGTACGACTGGAATTTGTACTGCTCACACTCTATTATTCGACAGGCTGGTTCCGTTTTCCTTCTCTTGAGCCACGGGTTCCGCCGGATTTTCCAGATATTGTTCCACATGCTGCAGATGATGCTTGATGATCATCCGGTTGTGTTCCAATCGCTCAGGATCAAGCGTTCTCTTGAAGACGGCCGGCATGCCAGCGTACAGGGAACCTGCTTCAACCACCGTGCCCCCTGCGACCAGAGCACCTGCGGCAACCATGGCCCCGCGCTGGATTACGACACCATCCAGCACGACCGCACCCATGCCCACCAAAGCATCATCTTCAATGGTACAGCCGTGCAGGATGACGCCATGGCCGATGGTGACCCGGTCTCCGATGACAACCTGGTCGTGGACCACCGTCTGGTCCTGGATATTGCTTTGTGAGCCAACGACAATGGGGTAAACGTCTCCGCGCAGGATGGTGCCATACCAGATCGAACTTTGCGGTCCAACCGTCACATCGCCGATCAGGACAGCTGTTTCAGCGATGAAAGCGGAAGGATCCACCTGCGGTTTCTTGCCCTGGTAGGAACGGATCAATGGCTTGTGCATGGCAGCGCTCCTTTTTGGAATCGAGGATCTTGTGAGAGGTTCAAGTCTTGAGCCAGAGGGCGCATTCAAGCCGCTTTTTCTGCAACTGGCAGCTGATCGGATCCACCCCGTTGATATGACCATTGACATGCAGGCTGTTGGCGGCACAGCCGCCACTGCAGAAATACTTGGCCCAGCACTGGCTGCATTCTGGTTTGTCCGGGACCAACAACGAAAAAAACGGCTTCTGGACCTCAGGGTCGATCTGGATGGGCTGATCATGAACGTTGCCCATCTTGTATTCTGTTTCGCCGACAAACTGGTGGCAGGGATAGATGTCTCCTTCCGGGGTCACGGCGATGTATTCGATCCCGACACCGCAGCCCTTGATCCGCTTGAAGGCGCACGGACCATGGGACAGGTCGAGCATGAAATGGAAAAAATTGAACGGCTGACCCGTTTCTCGGGCGGTGCGGATTTCGATGGCCAGTTTCTCATATTCGGCTTCGATGACCGGCAGGTCTTCTGGGCGAATCTCATAACCGACACCTTCCGGAGCCACGACCGGTTCCATCGAAAGCTGGTTGCCGATGGAAGCCAGGTGGAGGACATCCCCGGTGAAATCAAGGTTATGGCGGGTAAATGTGCCGCGCAGGTAATATTCCCTATCGCCGCGCAACTCGATGAAATCCTTGAAATGCGGCGCGATGCGCTGGTAGGAGCCCTTGCCACCCGCGTCGGGCCGCATCCGGTCATGGACTTCAGGGCGGCCATCGAGGCTGAGGACAACATTTTTGAAATGCTGGTTGATAAACAGGGATTTTTCCTCGTCGAGCAGGACACCATTGGTGGTCATGGTCAGGCGCAGGATCTTGCCGGTCTCTGTGCCTCTTTTCTCACAATAATCAACCAGGTCGACCACGACCGGCCAGTTGAGAAGCGGCTCGCCGCCAAAAAAGTCGATGTCGAGATTTTTGCGTGGTCCGGACGCCTCGATCAGGAAATCGATCGCTTTGCGGCCAGTTGCCAAATCAAGCAGGGTACGGTGGCCGGTGCCGAAATCACCCGTGCTGGCAAAACAATATTCGCAGCGCAGGTTGCAGTCATGACAGATGTGAAGACACATCGATTTGATGCGCGGCTGATCTGGGTAAAGCTGGTCCGGTGTGATGGTTTTGGCGCCAGCGAACAAATCGCCCCGGGCAATCAGTTCATCGATGTCGCTTAAGCACTCACGAACGTCTGGGCCCAGGCTGGTCTCGAGCTGCTGGATCGCAAGTTCGCCGGGACGCTGTCCCTCATGCTCGATATAGGACTGAATGACGGCGGCAGAAAGTTCGTCCAATTTGTGCAGGGCACCGCTTTCTGAATCAAAAGCAAGCGTGTCATTCTGAAAATTGAAAAGATGGACCAAGGGGAACTCCTTTGATGGCAAAAGCCGAAAATGGCAATTCATGATGAATGCGTGACTCGAATGAGCGACTCGAAAAACGAAAAAGATAGTGGAAAGCCGGCGGCTATCCACTATCTCGCTGATTCAAATCAGACGGCTGGCAATAGGGTCTCGGGAGCCGGGCAGATATCCTGACAGCAGGTCAGGGATGCTTTGCTCAGCGCTCGATGGATTCGCAGGCCTGGTTGGCAACGGTGCAGCTGGTCTTGCAGGCGGACTGGCAAGACGTCTGGCATTCGCCACAGGCACTCTGTCCAGCTGAGACATGGATGCAAGCTTCATTGATGGTCTGGATGTGTTTCATACGTTGGTTTCCCCTTCCTTGATGATCAAATGAGGCCGGATGTGTCGGCCGTGGTGATTATTCGCTGACAGGCTTGATCACAGTGCTGACAGAAGCTTTCTTGAACGTGATCAGCGTATTGGCAACACTGGTCGAGATGGTGACTTCGTCATCCTTGAGGTTGACGACCTTGCCGACAATGCCGCCAGCGGTGACAACCTTGTCTCCAACGGCCATGGCGTTGATCTGCTCGCGCAGCTTTTTTTCCTTGGTCCTCTGGGGACGGATCAAAAGCAGGTACATCAGGCCAAACATCAAAACCAGTGGCAGCAAGGTGCCAAGCATGCCTGTCCAGCTGCCGGCGGCTGCATCGGTCATCGCGAATTTTACAAGATTCATGGTATTCTCCTCCAAAATCTGTCGGGGTCCAGTCTGTGGGCTGGATACCTGATTAGCTAAAACAGTTTAGCACGAGCGTTCGCTGCTGTGCAAGGATCATCCTTTTTTATAACCGTAGCTTTCAAAAAATTCGTCCCGGAAGTCGAGCAGGCGGTCTGCCGCGATGGCCTTTCTGACATCAGCCATCAGCTGCAACAAGAAATGGAGATTGTGCCAGGACGCCAGGCGCAAGCCAAACATTTCATTGGCTTTCAGGAGATGGCGGATATAGGCTCGCGAATAATTCTGGCAGACGTAACAGGTGCAGTCCGATTCAATCGGCGCATAATCACGGGCATATTTGGCATCGCGCACGATCAGGCGCCCTTTCCGGGTCAGGACGGTGCCATTGCGGCCGATCCGGGTCGGCAACACGCAGTCAAACATGTCGATGCCACGGATGGCCCCTTCGATCAGGTAGTCCGGGGTGCCGACACCCATCAGGTAGCGCGGCTTGTCCGTCGGCATCAGGGGGACAGTTTCCTCGAGCATCTCATAGAGCAAATGGGCTGGTTCACCGACTGAAAGTCCACCCAAAGCATAGCCAGGCAGGTCAAAAGATGTGATCTCACGCGCACTTTGCTGGCGGTATTGGGCATAGGTGCCACCCTGGATGATGCCAAACAGAGCCTGGCTATCCGTATTGGAATGGGCCTGGATGCAGCGCTCGAGCCAGCGCGTCGTCCGCTCGAGCGACTGTTTGACATAGGCTTCATCGGCCGGCCAGGGCGTGCATTCGTCAAAGGCCATGATGATGTCCGAACCGAGGTCATTCTGGACCTCGATCGATTTTTCCGGGGTCAGGATATGGCGCGAGCCATCGATGTGCGATTTGAATCGGACGCCTTCTTCCGTGATGTGGCGCCGGTCAGACAGGGAAAAGACCTGGAAGCCGCCGCTGTCGGTCAGGATCGGGCGATCCCAGTTCATGAACCGGTGCAAGCCGCCGGCGTCGCGCACGATGTCGCTGCCCGGCCGCATCCAGAGATGGTAGGTGTTGGACAGGATGATCCCGGCGTTCATGGACTTGAGTTCTTCCGGGGCCATGCCCTTGACCGTGGCCTGGGTGCCGACCGGCATGAAGGCGGGTGTTTCAAATGAGCCATGTGGTGTGTGGACAACGCCCAGCCTGGCGCCGGACTGGCGGCACGTGTGCGTATGTTCATACCAGACCGCGTGATGGCTCAAGTGTTGCGGTTTTTGGACCGGGGCAGGTATTTCATGGGTCCTTGTCTCAGGTTTCATGACAATGTCAGGTGTCCTTTCTTCTGGTGATGAACATCGCATCCCCGAAACTGAAGAAGCGGTAGCGTGCGTCGATAGCCTCCTGGTAGGCCCTGAGAATGTGCTCCCTGCCGGCCATGGCTGAGACGAGCATCAGCAAGGT
>SABL01000041.1 GCA_009928985.1 Clostridia bacterium | reverse complement strand
ATGATTGAAGTTTTCAAACAGCGACAAGACGTTGTTTTCGAGTAATATAAGTGACTGAACCGAGGCCTGCCTGACAATCAGGTTAGTTACATGTGATAAACAGGCGCGATCAAAGAACTCATTGGACCAAGACACTTTTGTTTCATATCATCCCTCATTGAACGATTCTTTTCATAGCACAAAAAAGCCAGATACCCTTGTTTAAAAAAGAGCGTCTGGCTGATTTGTCATGGATTGGCTTTCGGTTGGACTCAAGTACAAGCCCAGGATTAAGTTTGGTGATAGTCAGGAAGGTTAGCCGGCCGCCTCTCCCTCACCCCTCCTGGAACAGGGTGGTCGACAAATATCGCTCCCCATTGTCAGGTAGCAGCACAACAATGGTCTTGCCGGCGTTTTCCGGGCGGAGGGCGATCTGGGTGGCGGCGTAGGCTGCGGCGCCGGAGGAAATGCCAACTAGGAGGCCTTCGCTGCGGGCCAGGGCGCGGGAGGTCTCGAAAGCCTGGTCGTTGTTGACCTGGAAGACCTCGTCGACGAAGGTCCCGTTGTAGTTTTTCGGCACAAAACCAGCGCCGATGCCTTGAATCTTGTGCGGGCCTTTGGGGCCGCCGGAAAGGACAGCCGAATCAGCCGGTTCAACCGCGATGATCTGGATTTTCGGATTTTTGGTCTTGAGCACTTCGCCAACACCGGATATGGTGCCGCCGGTGCCGACGCCGCCGATAAAAATATCGATCACTCCGTCGGTGTCGCGCCAGATTTCCTCAGCGGTGGTGCGGCGGTGGATGTCCGGATTGGCCGGATTTTCAAACTGCTGCGGCACATATGACCCTGGAATCTCGGCGGATAGCTCCTGAGCTTTCTTGATCGCGCCACTCATGCCTTCACTACCGGGGGTCAGGACCAGCTCGGCGCCATAGGCTTTGAGCAGATTGCGGCGCTCGATGCTCATGGTGTCAGGCATGACCAGGATCAGGCGGTACCCCTTGGCTGCAGCGGCAAAGGCGAGGGCAATGCCGGTGTTGCCGCTGGTCGGCTCGATGATCGTGGTGCCTTCCTTGATCAGTCCGGCTTGTTCACCGGCGACGATCATGGCGTTGCCGATACGGCATTTGACGCTGCCGGACGGATTGAAATACTCAACCTTGGCAATCAGACGGGCTGCAATCCCGTTTTTCTGATTGTAGTGGGTTAATTCAACGAGCGGGGTGTTGCCGATCAGTTCGGTCATCGACTGTGCGATCTTGGCCATGGGTTTCCTCCTGTGTGGGATTTTTATCGGGCGCTTTTTAATTCCTACTATTTATATAGGTTATACGGGTATGATAAATCGGGCCGCATCTTTTGTCAAGCTGGATTTTCAATCAGGTTAAACGGATGGGTTCGTTGGTTCCGGGTGAATCCTGGTCCCGCTGTAAATCGACCAATGACCAGACCAGGGCCGGGTCAGGGACCAGTGATCGATAAAGCGGATCTCCTGGTTCCAGCCGTCGTTCACCTGCCAGAAGATGCGCTGGTGATTTTTAGTCTGGTTTGACAGGTCTTGCCAGATCTGATACCCCACCACCGTCACGGTATGACGGCGATAAAAGCCGAAGGCAAGGTTTAGAAGCACCGGTCGCCCGTGATCCAGTTCGTGGCAGATTTTAGCTGCCGATAGACAAAGCGTCGAGCCAGCTCGCCCTTTCAGGTGGTAAAAGCGAAATAAATGGCGGACGATGCTGCCAATGCGCAAGGGATTGGTCCGGCCGCGTTTAGGTCGATAGCCATGGCGAGCGGCAATGGATTCGATCTGATCGAAAAGGGCAGGGGTGTCGTCTGGGATCGTTGACGATTCACCCTGTTGCCGGATGTGGCGAAAAGCAGCAGTCAGGGCGGTGATCGTGCAACAGCCAATACCGGGACGAAAATCATTCATGAGCAGCGGGCGATCGTTGGCTGGCAGGTTGACGTCACGAACCCACTGCCAATCACCGCCAAAGCGGGTATTCAGGCAGGATTCGTCCGGCTTCGCCAGGACATAGCCAGCCAACTGTCCTTTGCAGAGGTGTGTGCTATGAATGCCTGATTTCTTGTGTTCCATGTGCGAATCCAAAGCCTCCGGCGGATTGTTTTAGAAGGGTCGTTTTGCCTTGCTCCTTCTAGTATTCCACAGTCGCCAGGCGGCAGCAAATGTCACAACGAATGAATTGACGTTTACTGACAAGAGGGCTAACCTGAAAGGTGAAACATTACTTTTTACAAGAAAGGAGATTAGATATGACAAAATTAACGGAAATCGAAGGGATAGGCGAGTCTTATGCCGCCACACTGGTGGCCAACGGGATCTCGTCGATTGAAAACCTCCTGGACACCTGCAAATCAAGAAAAGGGCGTGATGGCCTGACTGAGAAAACTGGCATATCTGGTAAATTGATCCTGAAATGGACCAACCGGGCTGATCTGGCTCGAGTCAAAGGCATCGGTGGCGAATATGCCGATCTGCTCGAAGCAGCGGGTGTCGATACCGTACCAGAACTGGCCACCCGTAAACCTGCCAATCTCGTTACCAAGCTCCACGAGGTTAACGAGGAGAAGAAGCTGGTGCGCAAGCTGCCGACGGAAAGCCAAGTCGAAGGCTGGGTCGCCCAGGCCAAGGAACTTCCCCGCGTCATCGAATATTGAGATCCTGCCGCTCTGAAAGGCAAAGGCCGTTTCTGATTGCGATCAGAAACGGCCTTTTTTGCGGTTTTAATATTGTGACACTGATTGCTGGTCATTGATTGGCCGGCTGTCAGGGACTGACCGGCTGGCGCAACCGTTCGAGGTTGAGATATAAGATCGATCCCAGCACGATCACCGCCCCCAGTCCAGCCAGCCATCCTGGCACTTCGCCCAGAACCAGGAAAACCCAGATCGGATTGGCGATCGGTTCAAGCAACGCCAGCAAATTTGCCGAGAGCGGTCGGGTCAGGCGAATCCCGATGCCAAACAGGAAGTAGGCCAGGCCAAGCTGGAAAAAGCCCAGGACCAGAATGGCCAGGATTGAGGGCATCGTTACATCTCTGACTTGCACCAGCATGGGCAGGCCAACCAGAAAGGTCGTCACCTGGCCGATGAAGATGGCCAGAGGGGTGTCACATTCCGGTCGGCTGTTCAAGAGAAAGACCAGGCCAAACGTCACACCCGTGCCCGTGGCGATCAGATTGCCCAGCAGGCTGCCGGGCGAGAGATCGTCGAGGAAGAACAGGATAATGCCCGCCAAAGCAAGGCCAAGGGCGATTGTTTCACGCCGTGATGGCCGGTTGTGGTACAAGATCGCGCCAAAAATCACCACGAACAGCGGCGAGGCATACTGAAGCATGATCGCATTGGCAGCAGTCGTCATCTTGTTGGCGATGATGAATCCCGTCTGGGTCAGCATCAAGGCCAGGCCGGAAATAAGCGTGGTCCAGTTGAAACGGCGCAGCAGGCGCTGGCGGTAGGCGGCAACAAATACGAGTGCGGCAAGCAAGCTTCGACCTGATGCAATCGCCAATGGGTGCCAGGGGATGTATTTGACCAGCAAACCGGCCAAACTCCAGAGCAGCGCCGCGGCCAGGATCAGAAACGGACCAGCTTTAGCTGGCAGTTGTCTGTTGGATGTGGGTTGATGAATGGCGGTTTCCGACATGTTTAAGATCCTTCTTTTGCTTGCAGATCCTGGATCGCTGGTGTGCGGTCGCAAGACAGGCAAATCGGTTGTCTAACGGTCATCCTAGCCTTTTTGCCGGCGACTGTCCAGATCTGGTTGGAGAGGGGTGTGGCGCCTGGCGCTGGTGACGCGAGGGGTGGCACTCTTTGCGGAATGTTCACGAATTGGAGCCAGACTTGTTGTGAAGTCTGGCACTATGTGCGGAATGTTCCGCTTTTGGGGTCGGTCCACTTTTGGGGAAAATCTGAAATGCGCTTGTGAAGCTTACAGCTGCAGCAGGTTGATGCCTTATCGAAAATATTCCGAAAAAATACTCCGACATAGCGGCGGATATTTCCGCCGCTATGTCGGAGCACTTAATGGGAAGATCTTGGCATAATCTGGGGAAGCCTCTGCTGCAGGGTTTTTGAGACCAATTTGATTATTGCCGTTTTGGTGCGCCGACCCCAATAGTGGAAATTTCCAGCCGTGGTGCCAGATCCAGCGTTAGGAGTAACCCGATCTCAGGATACTTTCGCAGCCTTTTTCTCGACCGGATGGGCGGTTTCGTAGGCGGCGATCTTGTCTTCCTTCAAGAGGGTCAGGCTGATGTCGTCGTAGCCGTTCAGCAGCTTGGTGGTGTTGAATTCGTCGAGCTCGAAGGTGTATTCGAGACCCAGGGAATCGCGCACGGACTTGGCGACGAGATCGATTTCGAGCCTGTAGCCATCATTGGCAGCAACGCGCTGGAAGATCTCGTCGACAGCTTCGGCGCTGAGACGGATCGGCAGGATGCCGTTGTTGAAGCAGTTGTTGTAGAAAATATCGGCGTAACTGGGGGCGATGACGGCTCGTAAGCCGTAATCGAGCAAAGCCCAGGGGGCGTGCTCGCGGGAGGAGCCACAGCCGAAGTTGGCGCGGGAGACAAGGATGCTGGCACCCTGATAGCGGGGCTTGTTCATTTCGAAGTCGGGTTTGAGATTGCCGTCGTCATCAAAGCGCAGTTCGAAGAAAACGTACTGGCCAAATCCGCTGCGCTCGATGCGCTTTAAAAACTGCTTGGGGATGATGGCATCGGTATCGACATTGTTCTGGTCGAGCGGGGCGACCAGGCCATTGAGTTTGACGAAAGGTTGCATGGGTGTTCCTCCTCTACTTCTCGCTTAAAATGTCCGCACGTCGACGAAATGGCCGGCGATGGCGGCTGCAGCAGCCATTTCCGGGGAAACGAGGTGGGTGCGGCCACCGCGGCCCTGGCGGCCTTCAAAGTTGCGGTTTGAGGTTGATGCGCAACGCTGGCCGGGCTGGAGGACGTCGGGGTTCATGGCCAGGCACATGCTGCAGCCAGGCTGACGCCATTCAAAGCCGGCTGCGATAAAGATCTGGTCGAGGCCTTCAGCTTCGGCCTGTTTCTTGACCTGGACGGAGCCTGGGACAACCAGGGCTGTGACGCCGGGGCTGACTTGGCGGCCTTTGGCAATCGCAGCTGCGGCACGCAGGTCTTCGATGCGGCCGTTGGTGCAGGAACCAATGAAGGCGTAGTCGATGGCAATGTCTTTCATCGGGGTGCCCGCGACAAGGCCCATGTAGTCGAGGGCGCGCTGGGCAGCTTTTTGCTTGTCCGGGTCAGAAAAGCTTTCCGGATAGGGGACGATGTCTTCGATCGAAGCACCCATGCTGGGGGACGTGCCCCAGGTGACCTGTGGTGCGAGGGCAGCGGCGTCGAATTCGACCACTTTGTCAAAGACGGCGTCAGCGTCGGTGTAGAGTTTTTTCCATTCGGAGACGGCCATCTCAAAGGCTTCACCCTGCGGCGCATAGAGGCGGCCGCGCAGGTAGTCAAAGGTCGTCTGGTCGGGGGCGATCAGGCCGGAGCGGGCGCCAGCTTCGATCGCCATGTTGCAGACGGTCATGCGCTCTTCCATGCTCAGGTTGCGGATGGCTTCGCCGGTGAATTCCATGACATAGCCGGTGCCAAAATCGGTGCCGTTCTGGCTGATGACGCCGAGGATGATGTCCTTGGCCGTGACGCCTGTCCCGAGTACGCCATTAACGGCAATTTTCATGGTTTTGGACTTTTTCTGGGGCAGGCACTGAGTGGCCAGCACATGCTCGACTTCACTGGTGCCGATGCCAAAAGCCAGGGCTCCAAACGCGCCGTGGGTAGCCGTGTGGCTGTCGCCGCAGACGATCGTATTGCCGGGCAGGGTCAGGCCGAGTTCCGGGCCCATGACGTGGACGACACCCTGGAATTCACTGTCCATGCCAAATAGCGTCACGCCTGTTTCAGCGCAGTTATTGGCCAAGGTCTCCATCTGGAGCTTGGAGATCGGATCCTTGATGTTAGTGCGGTCGAGCGTCGGGATGTTGTGATCCATGGTCGCATACGACAGATCGGGGCGGCGGACCTTGCGGCCGGCCAACTTGAGACCTTCGAAGGCTTGCGGCGAGGTGACCTCGTGCAGCAGGTGCAGGTCGATGTAGATCAGGTTCTGGCCTTCACTGGAGTTAACCAGGTGCAGGTCCCAGATTTTTTCATAAAGTGTTTTTCCTGGCATAACGGGATCTCCTTGCTGATCGGATATTGCTGTTTTTTGCAAAATAGGCTTGTCGCGGTTGCAATCGTATTTCCGTTGATTCATTCTAAAATTATAGGTTCACCCCCTATTCCCGGCAAGTCAAAGGACACGTGGAAAAACCAACGATTACTGACTTGCATGGTGCAAAAAGACCGTTGATCTGACTGATTTGCCTCACTGATGCCACAGATTGAACTGCGGAGGTGCAGCATGGGTGTTTTCTTCTTTGTCCTGGTCCTCGTCGTCGGACTTATTGTCCTGATTGTCAACCGGGCCCAGGCGCGACGGCAAGAGATCGAGTCACTGAAAGCAGAGCTCCGGGCCTTGACCGCGATGACAGAATCCCTGCGCCAGGACGTCGCTGAGCTGAAGCAACTAACGCCAATGGAAATGCCTCTTGAACCACAAGCTGATAGGCTTGTCCGTCAGGAGACAGCTCCACGTTCGGCCACAGAACCGGTTGCACGGACTAAGGTCCAAACCGAGGTGCCCGTTCCAGCCCGCACCCTTGAATCGGTCCTGGGTAAAAATGTCCTCAGTCTGGCCGCTGCGCTGCTGATTTTTGCCGGACTGGTTTTCCTGGGCACACTCGTCTACCGCTACCTGACGGATACGCTGAAGATCGCAGCCCTGTTTGCGATCAGCGCAGCCATGACCGGGCTCGGCCTGGCCTTGATCGAACGGCGGGTGAACGCTTTTGCCCAGAGCATGCTCGGCACGGGCTGTGGCTCCTTTTTCATCTCCATCGTGCTGACGCATCTTTATTTCAACCGGTTCAGTGACATCGGAGCCTACACGCTGCTGGTGCTCTGGCTGGTCGGCTGCCTGTTCCTGGCCCGGCGCTACCATGCTTTCACATTGAGTGTCGTGGCGCATCTGGGCATGGCCGTGTCGATCGTGATGGCTTACGGCTGGGGACTCTCCGACCAAAAACTGCTCCTGCTCCTGATCTACCAGACCGTGGCCATGGCCGTTGTGCTGGTGGGCAATTTACTGGTTTTCCCTCTGACGCACAGAGCCAGCCTGCTCGCCTCCCTGCTTCTGGTTCTGGTGACCAGCTCGATCATGGCGGGCACTTTCATGGCAACACAACTTGCCGGTTCACGAGGGCCTTTTGCGACCAGTTTGCCAATGGGAGCCATCGCCGCAGCCTTTGCTTTCCAGTTTTCGGGTGCGACGGGCCTGGCCATTCTGGTCTCCCGCGACAGGCAGCTGGCAGAAAATGAACTCTTCCGGGCTGTCCAGATGTTTACCGGCCAGGTGCTGTGGCTGGCGCTTCTGGTGATAGATGTCATGGTGCCGGTTTACCGGCTGGCGGTCTATCTCAGGGCCGCGACTGAAATGTCCGGCTGGACGGTCTTGCCGCCCGCTATCCAGCTGGCAGCCCTGGCCAGCACGATCCTGACCGGTATCCTGGTTTTGGTTGTCTTTGCCGGCTGGTTTTTTATCAGGAGCCGCAGGCAGATCCCGGATGGTGATCTGGCCCCTTATTCCGTTCTGTTCCTGACCGCAGCGGCTGCCCTGCTGCTGGTTGTGTACTGGACAGCGACGATAGCATCCGGGCTTGTTCCAGTCCGCCTGACAGGACTGGTCTTGCTGGCTGTTATGCTGTATGCTGCGCGTACTTTCAGCGGCCGCAGCTGGTACCAGATCGGGGCCAACAGCCTCCTGGGTCTGGATCTGGTATTCATGCTGTTCGATGGTTTTCCATCTCTGGTCCGGCATTCAAACATCATCTGGGCCTTTGTGTATCTGGCAGCCCTGGTCGGGCTGGTCTGGGGCCAATGGCTTCTATTTGACCGTCCTTCTGCGCGTCGTTCCGAAGCCTGGGTCCGCCTGGCTGCCTGGCTGGGACTGGATTTTGCCATGATCTCCATTGTCCTGGCAACGGACTGGGTGTACAAGGCACCGATTGTGCTGCTCATTCTGACTGGCCTGGCCATCGTGCTCCAATTCTCAGGTTACGACCAGCTGCAGACTGGTCATGCTTTTCTGCCCACCTGCATGGTGATTGGCAATCACCTGTTGCTGGCTGGCTCGTCCATCGCCATCGCTTTCGGTGACAAAGACCGCACGGCAGCGCTGCTTTACGGTCTCCTCTCCCTGTTGTCTTTCGTTCTGGCTTTTGGCCGGATCCGCGCAGTATTGACGCAGCATGGCAAAGGGCTGTCCGGAGTGATGATCGGGATCAAGCTGACCGTCCTCGTCCTGGCCACGGTTCACGGCCAGACGGACTGGTTTGACCAGGCTTACCTGCTCAGTGTCATCAGCATGCTGACGGCTCTGGCGAGCGTCGTCCTGGGCTTTTGGGGCCAGCAAAAAGCCTTGCGCTTTTATGGTCTGCTCCTCACATTGGCTTGCGTGCTCAAACTGGTGACGATCGACGTCAACGACCTTAACACGGTCTTGCGGGTGGTCGCCCTGATCGGTGGTGGCGTGATTTGCTTTGTCATCAGTGCCATGTACACCTATACGGCCAAAAAAATCGACGCTCAGGGCAGCACCCGCCTGAGCCGGTAAGTCCAGGACGGCAAATCTGCCTGCAAACGTTGTTCCAGCTGGCTGCGCAGTGACATCAGGTTCTGTAGTTCCTGCCCGGAGGGTTCGATCTGGCCATAGAGCAGGCGGGTGACCGGCCACAGGACATCTTGCAACAGTATCTGTTCCAGGTGGACATAGTCCTGGGCGCGCACGGCAAACTGGACCAGGGTTTCGCCCGGCTCAGGCGTCACGCCGATCAATTCCAGCTGGATCAGGATGTCCTGGCAGAGAAAACGCAGTTGGCTAGACTGGTCTGGGTGATGATGCATAAGCCAGACGGGTGAAAATGTCTTCAGATGACGATGCATGGCGATTTTCAAAAACACACTGCCGATTAAAAGAAGCAAGGGGACGATCATCAGACTCCAGAGCCAACGGTAAGAATTCCGGTTGCCCTGACTGCTCGCATCTGTTCCTGCGTCTGCCGCTCCCTCCGGCGTCGGCTCCGGCTTTTCGGGCAAGGTCTGGGCATCGCGCGGGGGCGCCTCGGGCGCTGCGGGCGTGGCGTCAAAGGGCAGCCAGCCAATGCCGGCAAAATAGAGCTCAGCCCAGGCATGAGCCGCCTGGCCCGTCGCCAGGAACTGGGCGGAGTCGCTGCCTGGCGAGATGGCGACGCCTTCGACAAAACGGGCCGGGATGCCGATGCTCCGGGCCAAAATGACCATGGCCGAGGCATAGTGGACACAATAGCCGCGCCGGGTTGCGAGGAAATCGGCGACAAAATCACTGCCGGCGGGTGGCACGGCCGTGTCCTGGGCATAGGTGCCAAAGGTTTGCAGATAACGCTCGATGGTGGTGGCCCTGGCGTAGGCTGAATCGATCGAGCCTGCCAGGGAACGGGCCAGTTCCGGCACCATCGGCGGCAAGGACACCGGAAGCTGCAAATACCGCGACTGGATCTCTGTCCAATACGGGTCATCCTGCGGTTCAAAGGCGCGCTCATAATTCAAAAGGGCTCGTTCAAATCCATCGCGCCGCCGGTCGAGGTCAAGGCTTTGGATCGTGTAGGCCTCCCCCTGAGCCAGTGTCGCCACCGTGAACAAGTCGCCATCCCGGGTGAAAAACGGCACGGTCTGGACCGGATCGCCAAGATCAATTTTCTGCACAAGGCCGGACTGGAACAGGGTCATCTGGGTGCTGCGATGCTGGATTTTGACTTCGATGCTGCCGCGCCAGTAACTGGCAAACTGGCGGCCAGATGGGCTTCTGGCCAGTGGATCGGCAAAGGATGCCCGTTGCTGGGTGCGCCAGACCGGGCTGTCGTAGCGGTAGCTATCCTGCAGAATGCGTTGCCAGCTCGAGCCGGTGTAAATGGAACGGGTGCTGCCTTTTAACAGCAGTGAACGGGTGCTCACGGCCATCAGGATCGGCTGGCGACCGGGATTGACCGGCCCACCCAGCTGCGTGTCCGGGTTTTCGTAGCCGTAATAGACCAGATTGTAGGTCGGCCAGCCGCGACCGGTACGGCTCAAGTTCTGCCACAGGTCCTGAATGTCCTGGGCCCAGTAAGCCAGAGCGGGCAAGCGCCAGCTTTTCGTGTTGTCTGGAACCAGATAATTGGCAGATAACAAGACCAGGGCTGCCAGGACGATGGCAAGGACCTGCATCGCACCTCGTGGCAAAACGGGTTCAACTGGGTGTTCGCGCGCGATCAAAAGAACCAGGCGGCGTGGCATCTGGATCAGGGCCGCGGCCACGAGCAGCAGCGTTGCCGGCCAGGCCGATGGCCAAAGAAATAGCACCAGGCCCAGGCCCAGCGCGGCCAGGATCAGATAAGGCAGCAACAGCTGGTTTTTCCGGGCCAGCCCATACATCGCACCACTCACAGGCGCGCTCAGCAGCATCTGAGGCAGATAGCGGATCGCCGGGGCAGGGCCAGCCCATTGGAAAAAGCCGCCAAACCAGCTGTACAGGCCTTCCATCTGTTGCCAAAACGCCTCAGGACCCAAACCGAGCCTGAGCAGGAGCAGGGTTGCTGACACTAAAACGAACGGGATCAGCAACATCAGCCAGCCGCGCAAGCGGGCCAGGCCTGTCCACACAGCAGCCAGGCCAGCGCAGATGATGCTTGTGATCAACAAAGGCACCGGGTAGCCGCGCCAGATCCAGACAAACTGGAGCAGTCCGCTGGCGATCAGACCGGAAATCACTGCATCGGCCCATGGCTCCAGATATCCGATCCGCTGGCCCACCCGACTGGAAGGCGGTTCAGAGCGCCCGATATTATCCCGTCTGTTCATCATTGCTCCTGCTCAGCCCATGACTGGCCATAGCGGTATGCCTGGGCTTTGAGGCCATTTTGCCGGAAAAGGGTGAGCCCAAAAGTGTCTGCACTTATGGGGTTGGTCTTTTTTTCGGCAGATTCCGGCAAGGCGAGGATGACTTGGCAGGGACGGCCAGGCCGGTTTTGCCGGGCGAGCAGGGACAGGACAGGATCGATGCTGGTTTTTTCATGGGCAGTGGTGAGCAGGAAGATCAGCCGGGCTGATTCGAGCAGGGCTTGGCCTTTGCGCAGCAGGTCCGAAAGCGGCACGGGAGCGGCAAAGGCCATGTTGCCGAGCCAGGTGCGCAGGGCTTCAAAATCCTGCAGCGACCGGGCGATGCGCGATTCGACCAGATGGGGGCCCTGGTTGCTGATCAGGCGCACCGGGATTTGCTGGCTCAGGTAAGCATGCAGCAGCGTGGAGGCAGCACTGCAGAGGGCATCTGCAGCCTGCCAGGCCAGCCTGCCTGGCCAGGCAGGCTGGGAAAAATCAAGGATCAGGAGCACTTGGGGCTCGATTGCCTGGCCGTACTGGCGCGTCAACAGCGTTTGCTGGCGCAGCGATGCTTTCCAATGGATTTCGCGCTGGGTGTCCCCGGGCTGATAGGGGCGTACCGTGGCATAGGGCTCGGAATTGTCATCACTGGGCCGGGCCAGATGTGCTGCTGCCTGCCGGACCTGGGACTGGCCTTGGAGGGTGACCCCTGTCTCGAAACCTGGCAAGACCAGAAGTTCCGGCATCCGGTAGTAAGGCAGGCGGCGCAGGTCAAAGGGCAGGCGAACCAGATTGAAACAGTCGATGAAATCGATCACAGTCATTCCGACAAGATAGCGGCCACGGTAGGGGCAATGGAGCATCCAGTCAAAATCCCTCTGGCTATGCGGGGCCAGATTGAATTCCAAACGGGCAGGCTCGGGATCTTCTGCCCGCTGGATCCGGAGCCGCAGCAAGGGATAGGGCAAGGCTTTTTCATTGTGCAACTGGAGCTTCAAGTGGATAAGGTCACCATGCTGGACTTGGCTGGCACTGGTCTGCTGGAGAAAAGAAAAGGTCCAGGCTGCATAGAGATTGACCAGCAAAGCGGCCAGGGCCAGCAGGATCTGGGCGAAAAACAAAACAAAAAACGGGCGTTCCCCGCTGGTCAGTCCAGCCAGCAGAAAGAAACCGGCCAGACTGTAATACAGGGGACGCCAGCCTTTCAGGACCGGTGTCATGAGAGGGCTGGGATCTTGGTTTCCCGGATCAGGCGGCCGAACAATTTTTCCAGAGCTGTGCGGTCGAGGGCCGCTTCCGGCCTGAGGAGCAGGCGATGCGACCAGACCGGCTCGAGCATCGACTGGACATCATCCGGGATGACAAACATCCGGCCCGCAAGGAATGCCTGCGCCCGGGCGGCCTGCATCAGGGCGATCCCGCCGCGCGGACTGATGCCCAGGGCGATCGATTCCTGGACCCGCGTCCAGGCGACCAGACGGCTTAAGTATTCGAAGATCGGGTCAGATACCAGCACCGCTTCACAGGCCTGCTGCAGCGCTTCGATTTCCGGCCGCGTCACCACGGCCGACAACGACTGGACCGGTCGTGTTTTCAGGTGCTGCTGCAAAATGGCGATTTCTTCATCCTGGGTCGGATAGCCCAGGTGGATCCTGAGCAAAAACCGGTCGAGCTGGGCTTCCGGCAAGGGAAAAGTCCCGGAAAATTCGATCGGATTCTGGGTGGCCAGGACCATGAATGGCTGCGGCAGTGGATACGTCTGGCCATCGACCGTCACCTGTCCTTCCTGCATCGCTTCCAATAAGCTGGACTGGGTTTTGGGACTGCTGCGGTTGATTTCATCAGCCAGGATAATCTGGCTCATGATCGCACCCGGGTGGAAGGTCATCGCACCCTGTTTCAAATCATATAGAGTGTAGCCGGTGATGTCGGACGGCAGGACATCCGGGGTGAACTGGATGCGCTGAAACAAAAGGCCCAGCGAACGCGCAAAGGCGTGGGCCAAGGTTGTCTTGCCCACACCGGGCACATCTTCGACCAGGCAATGGCCCCGGCATAGCAAGGCGATGATGAGCAGATCAATCGCTGATTGTTTGCCGACCACGACCTGGCCGATGTTAGCCCGGATCTTAAGCAGCAATTCACTGGGATTCATGTCTTCAACGGAAATCATGACGTCCCTCCCTGATCAAGGCTTTGATGCCATCCTCATGCATGGAAGGTTCAACAAAGGTCCCCTGGAACGCATCGCACCCCAATCGTCTGAGAGCTTCTAGCTGGGCTTTGCTTTCTATTTGAGTTGCCACCACCAGGAAACGGAGGGAATGCGCGATGGTGAGCAGGGATTTTAACAGCTGGGGTGATTGCTCAGGATCGTCCATTGAAACCACAAGCGCAGGATCGAGTCGCAAGCCTAGCAGCGGCAGCTGGTCAAGCCAGCGCATGGCAGCATAACCCGTGCCAAACTTGTCAAGCATCAGCTGGACACCAGTGTTGTGCAGTTGCATGAGCGTCTGGAGCACCTCCTCCGGCTTGTCTGCCAGGGCTGTTTCCGGAATAAAAAGAACCAGGCGTTTCGGATCCAGACCAGTCCGGGCGATCGCTTGCTGAACGGTTATTGCCAAGTCTCCGAGAGGGCTTTCAAACCAGACAGGTGATATGGCGCAGCCGATCCGAAAATCTCCAAGTCCTTGCTGCTGCCATTGGACCATCTGGCGGCAGGCTTGATGAATCAGCCAGTCCTGCAAGGGAATGATGAGACGGCTGGTTTCAGCCACCAGGGTCCATTCATCCGCAAAGATCGAGCCAAATTCAGGGTGGTGCCAGACAGCTTTGGCTTCGATAACAAAGGGTCGCCCATCCGTTGCAGTAACAATCGGCTGCCAGGTCAGTTCAAACTGATGGTGGTCCAGAGCCGCTGGCAAATCCTCGCTCAGGATCGTATCCCGAGTCCGGGACGACTCCATGCGCGGCGAGTAAACCAGGATATTGTTGCGCAATTTCTTGGCAAAAAACAAAGCAATATCTGCTTTGCGCAGCGAGTCTTCGAGGGTGTCTCCGGGCAATGCTTCATGGATGCCAATGCTGGTTGTCAAATAGAAGGATCGCTGGTTGATTGTGACCTGGCGGGCGAGAATCTGCTGTGCTGATCGGGCAATGGCTTCAAGCTCTTCGAGCCGTTCTGCCTTGAGGATGATCAGGAATTCGTCACCCCCGATCCGATAGACTTCGCCTTTGCCTTGCAACACTTGGACCAGCGCCAGCGCCAATTCCTTGAGAATCCGGTCACCGGCCACATGGCCTGAAGCTTCATTGACCACTCGAAAATTGTCAAAATCGATGAAAATGGCTGATTCTGCCTGGCCTGGCTGGGTCTGGGGCTGCCGGTCAGCCGAACGCGCCAAAAGCGCCGTGCGATTGGGCAGGCCGGTCAGCGGATCGATCTGGCTCAAATGGCACAGCGACTCATAGCGGCGCTCCATTTGCCGGGTGCGCTTCTTTGAAACCAAATACAGAACGGTCATCACCAAGGCCCATACGGCGAGGACAGCCAGTATAACCAATAACGGCAGCCAAATTTGGGTCATACAAGCTCCTCGGGCAAGGGTGAGGAAGCGTCAGATGGTTGCCTCATGCATGCAAAGCTCGTTCATTCTCGACCATTTTCCGGCGCACATTGTCCACCAGGGCTTCGAATTCATAGTAGTTCCTGGCGGTGTTGAATTCGATCAACAAATCAGGTTCGTTGCCAGTGCCAAGCACCAGTTTGAAAACACCCAGCAGCAAGCAGGTGTCGAATTCGAGGCACTGGATCTTGGAATACATGATGTGACGGATGCGATAGCCGCCATAGTCGAGTTCCAGGGCGGTCTGGCCTTCCTCGACGACGATCAGACCATACGTGGTGGCGATCAAAAGGACCGCTGGAGAATAGATCTGGGTTTTCTTGACCGCATCCGCGTATTCACGCTGGATGTTGACAATGTCGAGGATTTCTTCCTTTTCCGTGATTGCCAGTTCTTTTTTCAGGACGGTTCTGAAAATGCTGGGGGTCTCGAAGTTGCTGGCCAGGATTTTCTGGATCTTCTGCTCGAGTTCCTGTTTCATTCAAAGTCCCTCCCTTCACCACGATCCGTGGTTTCGGACAACCGTCTAGCGGGGATCGCCAACGATCGTAAACTGTTGTCAGTTTCATTATACACCGAAATGGGACGGGGGCGGGACACCCTATCTCCTCGTGACTAAATACAACCTTCTCCCTACCGGCTCTTTGGTCCCGGCAATGTTTCGTTTAAAAAGATCGCGACGATCGTGGCCACAACGACGGGAGATTTACCAAAAACAGTGGTGACCCAGGGTGGAAAGGATGCCAGGGCAGCGGAGGCGGAGGTGATCCCGACACCGAGCGCGACCGATAGACCGACGACCGAGGTGCCGCGGACATCGATCGGATGGGTGTGGATCAGCTTGAGGCCGTTCATGGCGATGATCGCAAAGACTGAGATCGTCGCGCCGCCGAGCACGCTTTTGGGGATCGTCGTCAGCAGGGCGGAGAATTTGGGCATCAGGGCGGCGAGCAGGATGATCGCGCTGGAAAGGGCGAACACACTGCGGTTGACAACCTTGGTCGTACTGACAATACCGACATTCTGGCTGTAGGTCGCGGTCGGCAAGCCGCCGATCAGGGCCCCGATCAGGCCGGCTGCTCCATTGGCGATGACGCCACCCTGGAGCTCCTGGTCCACCGGCTCGCGGTCAAAGCCACCGATGGTCACGGCCGAAAAATCGCCGATGGCCTGGATGGCATTGATCACGAACAGGACCGAGATGATGATCGCGCTGGAGGCTTCAAACTGGATGCCGAAATGGAGTGGCTGGGGCAGCTGGATGAAACTGGCGCTGGCAACCGACTGGAACGAGGTCATGCCGAAAAGCGAAGCAAAGATGTAGCCAATGACCATGCCAAACAGGATCGAGGCAGTTTTGACAATGCCTTTGCCGTAGTGGCCCAGCACGGTCACGACGGTTAGCGTGAAAAAGGCGACCAGCCAGTTTTGCCAGGAGCCATAGTCTTTGGACCCAACGCCACCGGCCATGTAATTGATCGCGGTGGGATAGAGTGACAGACCGATGGTGAACACGACGATGCCAGAGACAAGTGGCGGGAAAAACTGGCGCAAGGGCTTCATGAAGACACCGACCAGGATGGCACAGATGCTGCCGACGATCTGGGCCCCGAAGACTGTGCTCAGGGGGTACTGCCCGGTGATGGCAGTCAAGGCTGGCAGGTAGGAAAAGCTGACGCCGATGATCACGGGCAAGCCGGAGCCAAACCAGCGGAAGGCTGGGAAAATCTGGAGGATCGTAGCGATCGCTGCCATCAGCAGGGATGACTGGATCAGGATGACACTGTCCGCCTGGGACAGGCCGGCGACGCCGGAGACGACGATGGCCGGCGTGACACAGCCGACCACCATGGCCAGGACATGCTGCAGGGAGAGGGGCAACAACTGCAGCAGCGGGAGTTTACCCTGCCAGCTGTACAGAGCTGCAGCTGGTGGATGCACTTTCTTGCTCATGGTTCCTCCTGCCTTTCCAGATGATCAATATCGATTTGCTCGCAAGCAGGTATATCATACCACGCCGTGTCATCGGGGTGACGAATGGAAATGACGCGGCCGCCGTGATCGGCTTCCAGCGCCATCAGTTCTGGAAAATACCGCTGGTCGAAGGAGACGGGATTGCCCGGGACCCCTGCGTGTCCAGCCGTCAAAATCCCGGCCGGAGTGATGCGGGCCCAGTCCAGAAAAGCAGCCAGCGTCTCTTTCTTCAACCAAGGCTGGTCGGCGACGAGAAAAACGGCCGCTCGCCGGCCCGGGCGTGAACGGTTCGATTCATGGCTGGCTGCCAATAAGCCGAGACGGATGCTGTGCGAAATCCCTGCCTCAGGCTGGTCGTTTTCCACGACCATGGCCCCGATGGCACGGGCACTGGCGCTGATTTCTGGGAAACGGGTGACGACAATGATCCGGCACTGGTCCGGATGCTGCTGCTGATAGTCCGCCAGAATCGCCAGGCCGTGCTGATAGAGCGGTTTGCCGTCCATCAAGGCCAGCAGCTTGTTGCTGCCATAACGTGTGCTCAGGCCTGCAGCGAGATAGATCAGGTCCAGATAGCGCGTCATGTTTCACCGCCATGCCGAAAACATGATTTGATAAGCCGCCTCACGCCCGACCTGGTCCAGATCGAGATGCAGGCAGCCGGGCCAGCCACACAGTTCATCGAGGAAAGGCAAGGGTTCCTTCTGGACCACCGCCAGGACTCGTTTTTCCTGCTGAGCCAAGACAGACCGGACCGCTGTGAGGAACGGCTCAACCGTGGTTTCAAAGCGGCCAATTTCATCGAGCAGAACGCAGTCGGACTGGGCAGCCAGCGACTGGAGCAGGCACGCCACCCCAAGGGTTGCAAATGTGTCCGGAATCCCTATGCTGTACCGGGGTGCCTGCAGGACCGAGATCGGAAGGTCGTTAAGCTGGTCCGGGCAGTCTACCAGGCTGTGCAGGTAATGGCCGCGGCGCTGGCCCTCGATGGCGTAGGGCAAGGTGACAAACCCAGACGGCTGCAGGTTCAGATCCGAAAGCAATCGCTTTGCCAAGGTCGATTTGCCGCTGCCGCGGCTGCCGGTGATCGTGATGTGCATTAGGCGTCCCCTTCCTTGATGGCGGTTGTCGCGGGATCGCCGCTGTTCAAGGTCCCCGGTTCGCGCAGTTCCGACTCCAGGCTGACCAGTCGCCGGCCATCAGGCAGCACATGAACGGACAGTGGGCCATAGAGCAGACTCAGCTTGGCTGCAATCTGGCCAGGCGTCTCCAGAGCCGGATCGATCTGGGCGATGATTCGCCCATCCTGCATCAGTTCGATGCGATCGGCCAGATCGAGAGCCAAACCCGGGTCATGCAGAATCAAAAGCCCGCTGCGCTGGTCTTCGTGCAGGATGGTGCGAATGGTCCGGAGTGTTTCGTAACGGACACGAAGATCCAGGGCCGTGTCCGGTTCATCGAGGAGCAGGACTTCGGCCTGCTGGACCAGGCTGCGGGCCAGCAGGACGCGCTGGCGCTGGCCTTCGGAGAGGTGCGTGTAGTCAGCTGCAGTCAGGCCGGCCAGGCCAAGATGGTCGAGAACAGCTCGGGCTTTTGCGCGCTGAGCCTTCGAGTATGAGCCAAAAAGGCCCATCAACGGATTAAAACCCATCAGGACAATTTCTTCAACCTGGATGGGGAAGGCAAATTGCTGGCGCTGCGGCAGGTAGGCCAGATGGCGAGCCCGTTCCCGGCTCGAGGCATGCGATAGGTCGATGCCATGGACGCGGACCAGGCCGCGATGCGGGACCAGGCCCATCAGGCCTTTGAGCAGGGTGCTTTTGCCAGAGCCATTGGGCCCTAGCAAAACCACAAGCTCACGGGTCGGTATCATCAGGGAGACTGGCGCCGTGGAGAAAGATTTGCGACGGCCAGCAGCATCACTGGCATCCAGCCCCGATGCGTTATACCCGGCCTGGAAATTTTCCAATGCCAGGCTCATGGCATTT
>SABL01000166.1 GCA_009928985.1 Clostridia bacterium | reverse complement strand
GGCATCTGCAACAGGACGTCGCGGGCTTTACCTGAAAGACCGATCCGGTCGGATAGCTCTTCGATGGCGACCATGTCCTTGGCATCGATCAGGCGGTGCAATTTTTCGGCAGTTTCCTCATCCAGTCCCCATTCGGAGACCAGACCTTTGAAAAAGTTAACCTGGCCGATCGAGACCTGGAGGTCTTTGATCCCAGTCGCCTGGGCCGATTCAATCGCCATGGCGATGATTTCCGCATCAGCTGCCGGCGACTGGCTGCCCATCAGCTCGACACCCGCCTGGGTAAATTCGCGCTGGCGTCCACCGCCTGACTCATTGTAGCGGTACATGCTGTTGATGTAGGAAAATCGCAGCGGCAGCTGGCTGTCTCGATACAAGGTAGCTGCTACTCGGGCGGCCGGGACCGTGCCGTCATAGCGCAGACAGAGAATGCGGCCCTGCTGGTCAAAAAATTTGAACAAACCTTCCTGTGGGGCCAGGCCACTGCCGGAGGCATAGACGTCGTAAAATTCGATGCCCGGAGTCTCCAGCTCGAGATAGCCACGTTGCCAGAACAGGTCACGCAACTTGTGTTCCAGCTGGCGTTTGGCATAGCAGTCATCAGGTAAAAGATCCTGGACACCGTCCGGTGTGTGAAATTGCCATTGTCCCATGGAAAGATCCTTTCTCTTCGGCTTAGCCTGTTTGCCAGCGGCCATCGCTTTAGCAAGGTAAACTGGTAAAGCGATAAAGTACTTTCGCTATTATAGACAGCCGGCCAGGCGCTGTCAACCCGGCAGTTTTCTGCTTCCAGTATGGATCACGGGACTCATTCTTGTGCTGCCAAATCATTCCGTCGCATAAAATTTGTGCATTATGTCTATATGTCATTCGTTGATCATATTTGAAAATGCTTCTATAATGTCTATCATCCTGATCAAATTCAAGTTTTCTCCAGTGGAGGTTTCATGAGCACGACACAACCCTTCTTCCAGCCAGTCCCAGCCAACTGGAGTCCTCCGGCCATGGACAATCTGTCTGCGATCAAAACAGGCGATATGCCAGGTGATCAAGTCAGCATCGGTCCGGGCCATGTTGCCAAAGCCAATGTGATCTTCCCCGTTCTGCTGGATCGGCTCCGCAACCTCCAGAATGATGCGGGCCAAGAGCGTGTGGTCGTTGCGATTCATGGTGGATCTGGTGTCGGAAAATCGGAAATTGGATCACTGCTCACCCATTATTTTAATGAACTCGGGATCGGGGCGTATCTGATGTCTGGTGACAATTATCCGCATCGCATCCCCCGCCTCAACGATGCCGAGCGCCTGCGTATTTTCCGGGAATACGGCATCAAAGGACTGACAACGACTGGTCTATACACACCCGAGCTGAACAAAGCCATCCAAGCGCTGCAAGCGCAGGACCAGGACGCTGATCCTGCACGCCTTGCAACCTTGCCAGGTCTTGAGACCTACCAGACTGCTGCCCGAGCCGCATTGGCCAGCTATCTGGGGACCCCACACGAGATTGATTTTGCTGAAGTCAACCAGATCATAGCCCAGTTCAAAGCGGGTCTCACACCGTTGTTTTTAAAACGGATGGGACGGCAAGAGCAAGAACTCTGGTACGATGCGGTTGATTTTACTGCCATCCAGGTGCTGCTCATTGAATGGACGCATGGCAACAACGACCATCTCTCCGGCGTGGACATTCCGATCCTGCTCAATAGCACCCCGCAGGAAACGCTCGCACACCGACGTTCGAGAAACCGTGACGGGGCAGTGGACAGCCCCTTTACCACCATGGTCCTGGAAATCGAACAAAAGCTGCTGCACAGCCAGGCGAGCAAAGCCAGCCTGATTGTGTCCAAATCCGGGCACATCGTCAGCTATGAGGCTTATCTCAAAGCGATGCAGGAAACGTGAGGTGACATCAGATGATACCAAGAGGATTTGAAGCCCTCTCAGCCGGTCCCATGCTCAACGCATACCCTGACAGCATGGGTGGAACATTGGGCGACATCGTCCAGTTCCTGCAAAAGCCGGAATTGAAAGATATCTTCCAGGCGTTCTACATTCTGCCCAGTTTGTTCAATACCGATCTCGACCGAGGCTTTTCGGTCATTGACTACAACCTGAACGAGATGCTGGCAACCCCCGCTGATTTGAACGCCTTGGGCGAGCTGGGAATCGCCTTCAAGTTCGATTTCATTCTCAATCATGCATCGGTCCTGTCGCATCCATTCCAGGACATCCTGGCCAAAGGTGGGGCTTCTGAATACAAGGACTTCTTCATCAACTGGAACGCCTTCTGGGACGGAAAGGGGCAGATGCACCTCGATGGGTACATCCAGCCTGATCCTGAACTGATCAAAGACATGTTTTTCCGCAAACCGGGGCTGCCGATTCTGATGGTCCGCATGCCCGATGGCCAGGAAGTGCCCTATTGGAACACGTTTTACCAGGAAGTCCGGTATCCCCGGCTCGATGCCCAGGATCTGATGCGGGTGACCACGATCCAGTATGGCGCGGCTCAGGCGCTGGCTGACCAGATCAATCACGCCCTGGATGCAGGCATGAAACCGGCTGATCTTGATTTCGGCCGGTTCGAGTCTCACCGCAAAGCGGTTGTAGAGTTTTTGGAATCGCAGCGGAAATATCTTGGGCAGATGGATCTCAATATCCAGTCTCCACTGGTCTGGGACTTCTATGCCGATACGTTGCATAAGCTGGCCGGCTACGGTGCCCAGATCGTCCGGCTCGACGCCTTTGCCTATGCGCCCAAAAAGCCCGGGGAAAAGAACTTCCTCAACGATCCGGGTACGTGGGACTTGCTGGAGCATGTCCGACAGCTGGCCGATCAAGAACAGGTCCATTTGCTACCGGAAATCCATTCCCGGTATGAAGAAAAGATTCATGAGAAGATCGCCGCCCAGGGATACCTGACCTATGACTTTTTCTTGCCAGGACTGGTCATCGATGCCTTTGAACGCCAGACCAGCAGCCTTTTAAAAAAGTGGATACAGGATATTCAGGAAAAAGGGCTGCGCACGGTCAACATGCTGGGCTGCCATGACGGCATCCCGCTATTGGACCTGAAAGGCTTGCTCTCGGATGAGCAGATTGACCAGCTGATCCAGACCGTTGTCCGCCGCGGAGGCTACGTCAAGGATTTGCATGGCGCCAAGAACCTGTATTACCAGGTCAATGCAACGTATTACAGCGCCTTGGGGGAAGACGACCAGAAACTCCTGTTGGCAAGGGCCATCCAGATGTTCATGCCGGGCAAGCCTCAGATCTGGTATCTCGACCTGATGGCCGGGAAAAACGACCATGCTGCAGTCGAAAAGGCCGGGCCAGGTGGTCACAAGGAAATCAACCGGACCAATCTGTCTTTGGCTCAGTTGGAAGCTGCCCTGCATCAGCCTGTCGTGATCCAGCAACTGGAGCTGATTCGCCTGCGCAACACCTGTCCTGCTTTTGGATTTGATGCTGAGTTGACGGTCCTGCCCAGCGACGATCATGAATTGAAAATGAGGTGGCAGCGCCAGGGACACACAGCCACCCTGGATGCCAATCTGAAAACCTATCGTTATCGCATTCAGACCAACTAAGTGCTGTCTTGCCTGCACGTCATCAAAAAAGCTGTCTTGTGCGTGAGCAAGACAGCTTTTTGCCTGTACAGGGTTTGTCTCTGGTCCAAAATGGACGAATGTCTTACTGGGCGATTTCCAGGGCCCGGGCTTTTTCGA
>SABL01000040.1 GCA_009928985.1 Clostridia bacterium | reverse complement strand
GGGGTTTGGCTGACGGCGTGGCGGACGATTGCCATTGCGCGGGTTGTCTCGGCGAGGATCACGGCCCGCCTGGGCTTCCCGGTTATCACGCGGTTGTTCCCGGCCTGCCTGGGCTTCCCGGTTTTCGCGCGGCTGTTCACGGCGCGCTTCACGGGGTTCGCGCGGCTCACGAGCTTCGCGTGGTTCGCGATTGTCGGGCCGGGTCTGGCGAGACTCCGGACGCTCTGTGCGCTGGACCGGTCCTGTAGCTGCCTGGTCTGGATTAGACGCAGATTTGCCCCCGGGTGTATTCCGGGATGGGTTAGCCGGGCCAAAATGCCGGAAATTGCGTTTGCGGTTGCCTGTTCCACCTGAGCCGGGGGCAGGATTATTCATTCGTTCGTATCCTCCAAGATAAAAAGCCAATCGCTTTTACACTGTTCGTGCCTATTTTAGTCGTTTTCAAGGGAGCTTACAAGTAAACCGTACAGCTGGGGTGGGCTTTGCAAGTCCTGAGTCCAGCTCACGCAGCGGGACCTGGACAAATTCGCGCTCCTGCATTCTGGGATGTGGCAAGGTCAGTATCGCAGTCTGTGTCATCAGATGTCCGTAAGTCAGAAGGTCTATATCGAGTGTCCTGGGGCCCCAACGCACCAGCCTTTCGCGACCGAACCGGGTTTCGAGTGACTGGCAGTAGAACAACAGGCTGAAAGGATCGAGTGTTGTCCTGATCCGTGCAACCAGATTCAGGAAATCCGGCTGGTCGAGCAGTCCGACCGGTGTGGTCTCATACACAGAGGAGGTCGCAACCAGTTCGATCTGGGGATGTCCAGCCAGATGCAAAACCGCCTGCCGCAAAGTCTCCAGCCGATCGCCCAGATTGGTACCCAAAGACAGGTCGGCCTGAGTCAGAAGCCCAAAATCCCCCCGGACACGGGTGATCGTAATGCCTGTACTGGTAAAAGGTCCCGGCAATGGGGCCTCCGGTTTATGGATGGTCACCGTTACGGCCATCAACGATTCATGATCCAGGAGCAGCTTTTCAGCAATGCTGCCGGCCAAACGCTCAACCAGTCCAAAATGCTCCGTCTGGATAATCTGGCTGATCCGCTCATAGGCAACCGCGTAGCTGATCGTCTGTTCCAGCCGGTCGGTTCGCGTGGCTTGAACCGGCATGACTGACAAAATCACGTCGACAGTGACTGGCTGCGGCTGCACTTTCTCATGCTCCAGCACACCAATGAGTGTCATGAAAGTCATGCCTTCGATAAAAATGCGGTCGAAAGCCGCTCTGGAATCGATCATGGCATCCTCCCCTGCTTACCGGACAGCACGACGCAAAATGGCGTCACTGACACGGACAGCCTCGGCAACTGGCGCTACATCATGAACACGGACAAAATCAGCCCCGCAGGCAATCGCAGCGACAGAGGCGGCAATCGTACCATTGAGCCGTTCCTGAACAGGTTTGCCCAGGATGTCACCGATAAATCGTTTCCGCGACGGACCGACGAGGACAGGCAAGCGCTGCGCCGCATCCATCTGGATCTGGTCCAGAGAGCGGATCAGCTCGAGTGATTCATCAGTTGTCAAACCAAAACCGATGCCCGGATCGAGAATGATCCGGTTCCTGTCTATTCCGGCAGCCAAGGCCCGGTCGATGCCCAGGCTCAGGAACAGCCTGGTGGCAACCAGAAGCGCTTGTCCGACAAACCGGGCCGCAGTTTGCTCATCAAGCCAGGGCATATTGGTGAATGCTTCGGCAGCAGGGGCCCCTTTGCGATAGAGCACCGGATTATGCATCAGGATCAGTCCAGCCTCGTGCCGGGCTGCTACCTCGGCCATGGCCGGATCGCCCAGAAGTCCCGTGACATCATTGATGATCGATGCACCGGCTGCCAAGGCCGCATCGGCCACATCTGCCTTGAAGGTATCAACGGACAAAGGCACCTGGCAGGTCCGGGCCAGGTGTTCAATCACCGGGATGATCCGGTTGATTTCGTCGGCTGCCGATACGGGTACGGAACCAGGCCGGGTTGATTCTCCGCCGATGTCGAGGATATCCGCACCAGATGCGATCAGTTGTTCGGCTTGTAGAATGGCTGCTGGCAGGGAATGATAGCGGCCACCATCCGAAAAGGAATCTGGCGTGACATTCAAGATCCCGACAATATACGTCCGGTTTCCCAGCGGCAGTTTGTAGTGTCCAGCTTGGAAAAATGGGTCTGATGCCATCATGTGTGATGGATCAATGCCAGCGCTTCGGCCCGGCTGCGTGCATCTTTCTTGCACAGGCCGCGCAGAGCAGAGGTCACGGTCATGGAACCTGGTTTTTTGATCCCGCGCATGGTCATGCACAAATGCTCAGCCTCAACCACGACTGCGACGCCAAGCGGTGCAACAGCCTCGACAATCGTATCAGCGATCTGGGACGTCAAACGTTCCTGCAGCTGTGGTTTTTTCGACATCATGTCGACAATCCGCGCGATTTTCGACAAGCCCAATATCCGGCCTTGGTTTGGGATATAGACGACATGAGCCTTGCCAATAAAGGGTAGCAGATGATGCTCACACATCGAGTAAAAAGGGATGTCGCCGACCAGGATCATTTCATCATGATCTTTCTCGTTGAACACCTTGATCGAATTCTCGATCGGTTCATGCAGGCCGGCAAAAATTTCACCGTACATGCGGGCAACCCGATGCGGGGTCTCCACGAGGCCTTCACGATCTGGATCCTCGCCGATCGCCAAAAGGATTTCCCGGACAGCGCGTTCGATCCGCGGCAGATCCATTGGTTGATTGTTCATGATTCACCTATCTGTTCTTGGCCGGTTTTGTGCCGCAGCACCATCCGGCGATACTCCATCGGGGTCATGCCGATGTGCTTTCTGAACGCTGCATTGAAGCGTTGCGGGCTCGAAAATCCAACTTGGTCTGCAACGCCGCTGACTTTGATATCCTTTTGCTCCAGGAGCTTGCAGGCATGCTCGACTCGGATCTGCATCAGGAAAGCCATCGGGGAAAGACCCGTCTCATCGCGAAAAGCCCGGGTAAAATAGCCCTGGCTCAAGAAGACATATCCGGCGACCTCGGCAACTGAGATATCCCGGTCGTGGTTTTCGATGATGAAATCCCTGGCGATCCGCACCAGCTCCCTCGCTTTGCCTGTACGGACGCGAAGGCTTTCTTCCCATTCTTCCCGCAAACCCCGGGCCAGGGTCACCAGAAGCTCCATTGCCAAGAGTTGCATCATCAGTTCCTGGCCATAGGACTCCAGGCGGTTCTCCCGCAAGATCCGTTCCACCAGGCTGGCAATGTCCTGGCGGCTCTTGCCCCGGATCAGGATAAATGGATCCTGCGCCCTGTCGTCTGATGCCGGTTCGTTACCAGTGGCAAAACTCAGGAATTTTTCCAGGCTTCGCGGTTCAATATCGGTGGTGCGGAATTGGAAACCTGCCTGTGCCAGCTGACCATGTGGCGGCAAAGGCAACGTGTTGGGATGGGCAAAGCCAAAGTAAACAGCGACAATTTCGACAAATCCATCCAAGGCCCGCAGCGAGTGGGTGACTCGCGGCCGGATGACCAGGGAGCTGCCCCTGTCGACGATGACCTTGCGACCCTCCAGGTCAAACTCAGCCCGGCCACTGCGCAGATAGACCAGCTCATGGTGGTCATGCCGGCTGGGTGCTGAAAAAGAAGCGCCCTTTTCAAAGGAGCGTTCCAGGCCTTTGAACACAACCGGAATCGCTCCAGCCGCTTCTAGGATGCCTCTTTCGACTGCAGGTAGTAGATCTTCAAACATCGTGCCTCACCTGCAATCCAATATAACAGATCAAACAGACTTTTCAAAATGCTCCCGGCTAAACGAACCATCACACAGTGGTCGAACGCCCGGCTGCCGGTTCATTCTCCAGCAGGGGGCTCGTTGATGACTGCGATCTGGATATCTGTCCGAGTTTTAGCTTCAGAGAGCTGCTGGGCCTGTTGCAGGCTGACATCGAGGCAGAGCAAAGCTGAGGACGGACTGGCTGCAGGCAAAAAGCTGGATGTGGCCTCACTGGCCCCGATAACTTCAACGATTTCGATGTTGCGAATGGTCTGGGTCATTTCGAGTCCGTTGTTATCTTGCCGTGGAACCAGAATGAGATCGATCCGGGTGCCAGGACCGAGGTAAAAGCCATTGGCCGCACCCGGCGCGAGTTCAATGGTCATCAGTCTGCGTCCCGGGCCCGGATTGGGGTACCTGATTCCAGATGGCTGGTGAGACAATTTTCTGCTGATCAAAATTTCCCCTTCGGCCAGTGGTTCCTTCGTCCACTGGCCAACAGCCAAGTTCAACTCCTGGAAATAGTTGTCCATGAGCGTGGACGCAGGCAATTCAACCATGGCCAGGTCCGCAACAGTCAGCTGGCTCCCAGCCGCTACATCGCGAATGACTCTGACCACTGGCTTCATGTCAACAACCGGCTGATCCCGCCCGGCCCAGTATGCCAGGCCAAGCAGAATGACAGTCAACAAAATGGATAACAAGGTCTGCTGGTATTTGCGCATCGTTTCCTCCGGGGATCTTTTTAGTCCGGTGTTTGCAACAATTTCACCGATCGGGTCATCAAGAAGGGATCCCCTGCCAGCGGTATAAGGCGGATGGTACAGGAGACGACTGGGATCTGGCTGGGCTGGCGATCGCCTAGCCAATGGTCATCAAACCCTGGAATGGACATCCAGCTGGTTGTGATGGACACGATCTCCAGCCGGCCGGTCAGAAGTGAGGGCAGCGTTGTTGCGAGGCGGGTCCGGACCAGGGTGTCCACAGCTGCACTATCCAGGGCCAGCTCACCCTCGGCCAGCCTGTCCGGATCCAGGCACAGGCTGGCCGAAGGCAGTGTCTCATCGAGCAAGGCTCCGGCCCTAAGGACCATCCATTGGCTGTACGCAGTCCGGACCAGTCCGGTCAGAAGCGGCAGGAGCAGAAAAACCGTCAGGCTGGTCATGATCAGCACGAGTCCGACTGAACCGCGGGCAAATCGCAGCTGCGCTGGGCTATGCGAACTCGTAAAATCCAGGCTGCTCATGGCATCCCTGCTGCAGTCACCAGATGTCTGGATAAAATGCTGTTGTGGTACACAAAAGCGCGGGACTCTTGTGTCATCTGCAGCCCGGTCGTCAAGCTGCGCACGGCCAGTGATGCTTGCACAAATAGCGACATTTCGGAGCCGAGGGTGACCGAGCGGTCTCCATGGACAAGGATGTCCTGGAACCCGGCCTGGGCGAGATGATTTTCCAGAAAGAGCTGGATATCATCCGTCATGCCGCCTGACTGGTCCATCTGCATTAGTCCGCGGTGGCAAATGGCATCAAAGGTCATCCGCTGGAAGATTGGCACCGCAAACAAGACCCCTTGCAAGCTGATGCTCACCATCACCACCAAAGACAAAGCCAGGACAATCGCTTGAGCAATCATGGACACCTCCTCGACTTTTCACACAAACTGTGCCATCAAGACAGCACAATCACTCGTATGAGCAGGGCCGATCAGTCAGGCTACCGCAAAGATCTTTGTTGAGATGGTTCCAAACCAAGTCGTCATATCATCGATCAAAGTGGTTGAAAATGTCCTGATCCCCGGGGCGATGACCAATGCGGCCACCATGACCGTGATGGCTATGCCGATGACTTCGTTCAGACCAAATCCAGAGCGTTTGCGCCAGTTCCTTTGGGTTGGCAGTTTGACTGCACGATTTCGGGCAACGCGGCTCTGCAGGGTGTGGATGGGATTAAGTGAGCGGTTGTACATGGGAAATCCTCCTGAAAATCTATTGCCGGCGCATTGATTGATGCACTACGGTCCGTACAATTGGCCCAGGGATAGCACGGCCTGGGCAGCCAGTGGGTAAAGGTACAAGATTTCGATTGGCACCAGAACCAGCAGAGCGACCATGAGCAAGTCATTGCGCAGCTGTTTGCTCCGGGCCCGGACCAGACTGAGGTGACGATTGAAGAGCAGGTTTTCCATCCGCTGGAAAGTTTGGCCCATGACCCCTGTCTGCATGCTGTTGCGCAATTGTGACGCCAGCAGACTCATGTCCGGCCCGGTAAAAGCGGCCTGCAGTTCATCGAGAGCCAGGTCCAAATCTTGTGTCAATTCCAGGCGGGCAGAAAATCTCAGGAAATCCTCCCGGATCAGCGGTTGTGCGATCGCTTCGGGCAGGCCTTTGAGCACATCAAAGGCATTGACCCCAGCAGTCAGCTGCAGGTCCAGAAACCGGTAGATCTTGTACAGACTAAGCTGGAAAGACTGACGCCGTTGCCGGATACGGTGTGTGATCCAGCCATTGACCAGGACAGCTACCAGACTTCCAGTGAGGCAATACAAGTGAACCGGTCCGCGGAGGATGGTTGCCAGAAGCACCAGCAAGGCGACAGGAGCGGCCATTGTCAGGAGATAGATTGCGACCGACTTGCGTTCGCGAAATCCTGCTGCCAGAAGGCGCTGGCTCAAGGATTCCACCCAGTGGGATGGCAGCCGGCTAAGCCAGCTGTAGTCGAGCTCGGGCTGCTTTCTATAGAAGGCACTGGCCAGCCGGCTGTCAAACCGGCAAGCCACCGCAGGAAGCAAGTGGTAGACAATCGCCCATAGGACCAATCCAAGCAAGAACCATGGTGCGTGTGATTTGAACGTCAGCAAAATCTCCCTCATTGGGACACCTTTCAAGACCGGATTTGCCGGTAAGCCCGGATCAGAATCAGAACTGCTGCGGCATAGGCCAGGACAGAAAGGACCAGCAAGAGTGGACCTATGGTTTGTTCCAGAAAAAGCTGCCTTGTCTCGGTGCTGGAAGCAAGGCGCACGCCAAACAAGACCGGGACGGCACCGGTGAGCATGATTGCCAGGGACAGATCGGAACGGTTGCCGATCCGCCGATCGTTCTGAGCTTCTTCCAGCTTGTTTTGCTGGATTTCCAGGAGTTCGAGCAGGGCCGGCAATCTACCGCGATGGCGGAAATTGAACCTCAAGGCAATGACCAAGTCCTGGAAAGACTCCAAATCAGAATAGGCTTGAAACATCTCCAGCGCCTGGTCCGGGGGCATACCGCCGCGGATCCGGGTCAGCAGGTCCTGGATGGCCCGGTTCAGGGACGGACTCAGCGGGCTGTCCAGGCAGCGTTCAAACGCGTAAATCAGGTTTTCACGAACTTGGCACCAGCGATTCAGCAAGCTCGTCAGCTGGAGGATTTCCAGCCGCTGCCGCTGACTGCGGCCAAACTCGATCCATTTCATATTGCCCCTCCAGATTTTGGCTGCTCGTCACCGTCCAGATTTCTTCCAGACGGAAATTTTTCAAATAGATGACGGTATCGACCCCTTTGGCCAGCATGGTGCGCAGGCTCGATTCACTTTCTCCACTCGTCGCTGGCCGGGCGAGGGACAGCAAACGCTCGAGCGCATCGCGGCCGCTTTCAGCATGGGTCGTGGCCAGGCAACGATGCCCGGAATAGGCGGCCTTGATAAATTCCAGTGCCTCATCGCCGACGATTTCACCGACACAGTAAGTGTCCAGTGACATGGTCAGGCCATCGGCAACCAGATCACGCAGGGTGACAGGCACCCCGCCCTCATTGCCCTTGCGGATCCGGTGGATCAGGCAGTATGGCTTTTCCGGGTAGATTTCACTGTCGCTTTCTGCGACGAGGACGCGCTCCAGAAGCGGCATGGCTTTGATCATGGCGCGCAGCAAAGTTGTCTTGCCGGAAGCACCTTTGCCACAAATCAGGAAAGATTGGTCAGAGGTGCTGATGGACTTGAGCAAAGATACAGTTTCCGGCGGGAACATGCCAAGCAAGGCCAGTTGCTCAAGGTTATAGGCGATGCTGCGGTGCTTGCGGATGCAGACAGTCGGGAACGTGGCACTGCGAGGCGGAACCGTGACATTGATGCGCAGGCGAAAGCGTTCGTCCGTGACCCGGCAATGGCTGTCGTTGTCGTTGATCTGGCCACCCTGGCGGATGATCAGCAGGCGACAAAAGGTATCGTAAGCACGTTCCGAATGGAAGCGGACCGAAATGGGCTTACGCTGGCCGTGGCGCTTGATGGTGAATTCGGCCGGACCTGTACCATCGATATCGGTCACATCCGGATCGTCGACATATTCCTGCAATGGACCATAGCCAAACAGGAAGTCCATCGTCTGCTGCCGCAATTCAGTGGCGTAGTATCCGGCTCGCAGGCTTTCCTGATCGGCCGTTTTCTGGATCAGGTTCTCGAGGACAGCCCGATCGATCTTGCCAGCTGCGACTTCGGCGACCAATGCTGGTTCAGATGCCAGGACACTGGCGGAGACTTGGGCGATCAGGTCCGTCAGGGCGGGTGGATTGAAATCTGGGTGAGGTGCATCATTGAGCTGGATGGGCCTGGCGCGATAGGAACCGTACTGTTCGGCGAACAGGGCGTGTGAGGTGACGATTGGCATTTGCTTCTTCCTTTCTGGCTATCGCGCCCAGACGGGCAATGATGCCATCGTATTCCTTGGCATTGATGGGGCTGATGTCTGTTGCATACGGTTTGGCTGTGCCTTTCTGGCGCTGGCGCGCCAGCGTGGAGCGCACGCTGCCAATCAGTCGGTTCCGGCTCAGGACATCCAGGGTACCCAGGCTCAGATCTGCACGCTCATCAAAGGGAAAGGCTATGATATGGACGCGCAGGGGATCAATCTGCTGGCGCAAGGCAAGAAAATCAATCGACCGGTTTATGGATCGGAAGGCCGCGGCATGTCCGGGCAGGGGCACGAGGATCTGGTCAGCCGTCATCAGTCCCAGGCAGGTGAAAGCGTCATAGATGAACCGGTTGCACAACAAGATGACCGCGGGATAGCTCTGCCGGGCAATCTCCAGTAGCTTCAGGAGACTGTCTGCCGGGATATGGTCGTATTCATCCAGATTGTCTCCGAAGACCAGAACGTCTACCGGCTCTGACAGGGCTGGCCAGGCCAGCTCGCGCAAGCGACGACTGTTCAGAGTGCCGCGCAAGGCCTCCTTGAGGACCAGATTGAGATTGTCGGCAGAGCGTCGAGGATCTGCCAGGCCGGGCCGGTTTTTCTTGCCCAACAGAAGATCTGCTTGCGGATTCATCAGGTCGCAATCGATGACCAGGACACTCGAGTAATACTGTTTCAGCTGGACAGCCAGTTCACAGCCAAACTCGGGACCATCCCAGACACAGATCAGCCGGGAAGGTTGTTCCAGCCCAGCGCTTCTGAGATCTTGCTCCATCTGGCCAGGTGTTGTGTCGGATTCTGGCAGGGACGGGTGTCCGGCTTCAGGTTGAAGGGAGTTAACGGATCCCTCATCTGGCACCAGGGATTGTCCGGGCGATTGGATCCGTTCTGCTGCCTTGTCCAGATCTCTGGCCAGTTCGCTGGCCTTTCCGTAGCGATCTTGCGGGCTGGTTTGCAAACAACGGACGAGGACACTGGATACGGGCGGAGGGAGCGTTCGTAAAAGGTCAGGCAACCGGGATTTGATTTCATCGCCAGATGGGATGCCAGTCAGCGCTGCCATCATGGTCAGGCCGATGGCGTAGAAATCAGATGCCATGACCGGACGACCCTGCAAGACTTCCGGTGCAGCAAAGGCAGGGGTGCAGGCGATGCCCAGGTCTGGACAAGCGGGGGTTGCTGCAGCCAGATGATCCTCAGATGGAACGGGTGCCAGATGCTGCATCGCGCCAAAATCAATCAGGCGCGGCCGGAGATCAGGGCCGAGCAGGACATTGGCGGGCTTGATGTCCAGATGCAAAAGACCTGGTTCGCACTGGGCGTGGAGAAAATCAACCACCCGGGCCAGCTCGGCAAAAAACTTGATTTGCGCCGGCAAAGGCCAGCCATCTTTTTCGGCTGATGACAGGCGATCCAGGCTGGTTCCCGGCAGGAAGTCAAACAGGAAACAGTCCCGCGGTGGCTGGTCATCCAGCTCAATCGCCTCGACACCACGCAAAGCTGGCAAAGCGGGGTGACGGATCTGGCCCAGCATGTAGACAGCCTCCGGACAGATCACCTGGTCAACCGGTTTGATGACCATCTGGTTGTGCGACAGCAACGGTTGCTGATAGTTTTTCAGAGGATCCTGTTTATGCATAGCGACCTGCCTTTGACTCTCTGGTACCAGGATTTCCGGTAAGGTCCTGGCCATTCGTGTGCGATCAGGAACAGGTTCAGCATAAAAAAAACAGGCACCCGTGTGGGTGCCTGTCGTTCGTCAAATCACGCGGATTTTCGACAAGGGTTTGCGCCAAACCTCAGCGTGGCAAGGGTTTGGCAGGGGTTCATTTTCGACAAAGGTCGTTCAGGCAGACAGTTCCTGCTTGAGGACGACTTCCGGAGGGGTCTTGTGCAGGACATTGTCGAGGGTGATGATGCAGCGACTGACATCACTTCTGGAGGGGATTTCAAACATGACATCGAGCATGATGTCTTCCAGAATGGCCCGCAGGCCACGCGCGCCCGTATTGCGGCCCAGTGCCTGGCGCGCAATCTCCACGATGGCATCCGGCTCGAACTCCAGCTCGACCCCATCATAATTGAATAATTTTTTGTACTGCTTGATCAGGGCATTACGGGGTTCTTGCAGAATGCGGACCAAAGCCTCTTCGTTCAGGCCGGTCAAAGTGACCACCACCGGGATGCGGCCGACAAATTCGGGAATCAGGCCAAATTTCAGGAGGTCCTGGGGCATCAGGCGGGTGAGGAGTTCGCCGACATCATATTCCTGCTTGCTCTCGACTGTAGCGCCAAAGCCCATCGACTTTTTGCCGACGCGCTGGGAGATGACCTTGTCCAGGCCATCAAAGGCGCCGCCGAGGATGAACAGGATATTGGTGGTGTCGATCTGGATGAACTCCTGGTGCGGATGTTTGCGGCCACCCTGAGGCGGCACATTGGCCACTGTGCTCTCGAGGATTTTGAGCAGGGCTTGCTGCACCCCTTCACCGCTGACATCGCGTGTGATCGATGGATTGTCCGATTTGCGGGCGATTTTGTCGATTTCATCGATGTAGATGATGCCGCGTTTGGCCCGTTCGATATCAAAATCGGCATTCTGGATCAGCTTGAGCAGAATGTTTTCGACATCTTCACCGACATAACCAGCCTCAGTCAAAGCGGTGGCATCAGCGATGGCAAACGGGACGTCCAGGATGCGGGCCAGCGTCTGGGCCAGGAAGGTCTTGCCGGTGCCCGTCGGGCCGATCAGCAGGATGTTGCTTTTTGAAAGCTCGACATCATCATCGGCTTTAGTGGAATTTCCGGCGTAAACACGCTTGTAGTGGTTGTAGACGGCCACGGAGAGGGCTTTTTTCGCCTTGTCCTGGCCGATGACATACTGGTCGAGCGCGTCCTTGATCCGGGCAGGGGACATCAGCTCACCCATCTGGGGAGCTTTGGCCAGATCGCCACTCAGTGCCTGGTCTTCTTCGCTGAGGATTTCTTCGCAGAGGCTGACGCATTCATTGCAGATGAAAACGCCCGGCCCGGCAATCAGGCGACTGACCTGGCCTTCGGATTTGCCGCAGAACGAGCAGGCAACCGGTACATAGCCTTCCGAATCACCTGTTCCTGCCTGGCGTTTGCCGCGCGGGGGCTGGGCACCTGACCCGCCGGTCGATCCGCCTTTGCCTTTGCCGTTATTGTCCATTCCTTAGGCCCTCTTTTCCATGATGTGGTCAATGATACCGTAGCGTTGGGCGTCTTCGGCGGTCATCCAGTTGTCACGCTCAGTATCGGCGGCAATTTTTTCCAGTTGCTGGCCGGTCCGGTCCGCCAGGATACGGTTGAGACGGTCTTTCATTTTGAGGATATGCTCGGCGGCGATGCGGATATCGGTCGCCTGTCCCTGGGCACCACCCGAAGGCTGGTGGATCATGATCTCGGCATTGGGCAGGGCAAAGCGCTTGCCCGGGGCACCGGCTGCGAGCAGGAAGGCACCCATGCTGGCTGCCATGCCCATGCAGATCGTCTGGACGTCAGCCTTGATGTATTGCATGGTGTCGTAAATCATCAGGCCAGAGGTGACTTCGCCACCGGGGCTGTTGATGTAGAGCTGGATATCCTTGTCCGGATCCTCGGCCTCGAGGAAGAGGAGCTGGGCAGTGATCAGGCTGGCTGTCACCGAGTTGACCTCATCGCTGAGGATGATGATGCGCTCCTTTAAAAGACGGGAAAAGATATCATAGGATCGCTCACCGCGATTGGTCTGTTCAACAACGATTGGTACAAGGCTCATAACATTTACTCCTTTGATGCTTGATCTGGTGGGTTTGTCAGATAGACAGAAGGAAACTTCCTTGCGAAAGCTCCCTTCTGTATCATAGCTGATATTCTGTCTATTTGTCTAAAGGCTACCGTAACCATGTTACGAAAGGGGCTGGTCTGACTTGTAAAAAATTTTATTCGGCTGATTCTTTTGTCTCTTCAGCTTCCGGCGGGGGAGCGATCTGGACTGCTTTACCTGTCAGCAGGGCAATGGTCTTGTTGCGGACCACGCTCTCGGCAACAAAGCTGTTTTCACCGGGGGCGATGCGGCTCTTGAGGTCTTCCTTGGTCATGCCATAGAGCTGAGCCATGCGGCCGATTTCTTCGTCGATTTCCTCATCGCTGGCCTGGATGTCTTCCTTGGCGGCGATGGCTTCGAGGACCAGGCTGGTGCGCACGCGGGTCTCGGCACTGTCACGCAGCTGTTCGCGGAAGGTCTCGACCGTCTGGCCGATGTAGCCGAGGTACTGCTCGAGCTCAAAGCCCTGGTAGCGCATCTGCTGGCTCTGTTCGTTGACCATCTGGTCGACTTCGCTGTCGATCATGGCAACCGGGACGTCGATGTTTGCATGGTCGACGACGGCTTTGACGACATTGTCTTCAAAGGCACCCTTGGCCCGGCTGGCGGCATTTTCCTCGAGCTTAGCCCGGATACTGGCCTTGTATTCCTCCAGGGTGTCAAATTCGCTGACGTCCTTGGCGAACTCATCGTCCAGAGCGGGCATTTCGCGGAACTTGACTTCATTGACCTTGACTTTGAAAACAACCGCAGCACCGGCGAGCTCGGCATGGCCGTAATCTTCCGGGAAGATGATCGGCAGTTCGAATTCCTCACCGGCGGTCTTGCCGATCAGGGCGTCTTCAAAACCGGGGATGAAGGTGTTGGAGCCGATCTTGAGATCATAGGAGGCACCTGTGCCGCCTTCGAACGCGACGCCATCCTTGAGGCCTTCGTAATCGATGTTGGCGGTGTCACCGGTTTCGATGCCACGGCCTTCAACCGGAACCAGGCGGGCATTGCGCTCCTGAGTGCGGGACAGGTCGCGTTCGACATCCTCATCGGTGACCGGGTATTCCGGCATGACCGCTTCGACGCCGATATACGGACCGAGCTCTACTTCCGGCTTGACCGTGATCTGGACAGTGAACTTCATGCCCTCTTCACGGCTGATCGACTGGATGTCGAGGTCAGGGCGGGAAACCGGGGTGATGCCATGCTCGGCAATCGCTGCCAGATAGGCCGGGTTGGCGGCGAAATCGATGGCATCGTCATAGAGGACGCCTTCGCCGTAATATTTGGTCACAATGTGCATCGGTGCCTTGCCTTTGCGGAAGCCCGGAACACTGAAGCGGCCGGCATTCTTCTTGAATGAGCGCTGCAGTGCATCGGCAAAATTTTCCGGTGAAACATCGATGGTCAGGACAACCACGTTGTTTTCTTTCTTTTCCATTACTGAAGCCATAATTGAGATCCTCCCAGAAGGCTTGGCGACTCAAATGAGACGCTTGTTCGCCTAATTTACAAATGCTAAAAAATATTATCACAAGGCCTTATTATTGTAAAGAAATTGCCGTAAAATGAGGGTTGGCAAATTCTCTGCCTGCTCAAATTTGTTCAAATCCGGTGATGCGGGAGCTCTTGCAAGCATGATCGAGACATTTTCACTAGTCATGGCTTTGATCTACGGTCTGTTCGGTCTTCTGATCGGCAGCTTCCTCAATGTCTGCGTCTATCGCCTCCCCCGCGGCGAATCGATCGCCCGGGGGCGCTCGCACTGCCCATCCTGCGGCCACGTCCTCTCCCCGCTCGATCTCGTTCCTGTCCTGAGCTATCTGGCCCTCGGCCGGCGCTGCCGCTATTGCCAGACGCCCATTTCGCCGCGCTATGCAGTCGTTGAGTCCCTGACTGCACTCCTGTATGCCACAGCCGGGTTCTCCGGCACCTGGACAGGTCTAGTAGCTGGCTGGCCTTCCTCCTGGCTGCTCCTGGCGCCATTGGTGTATGTCATCGTGCTTTCTGTGTTCTGGACTTGGCACCTGATGCGCACACCTCTTCTGCAGGCACTGGTGAAACAGGCTTTGCTGGTCGCCTTCATCCAGCTGCTGCTGCCGTTTTTCCCAGGCCTGGCATGGTAAAATAAGATCATTCCTGACATTCGGAGGTATCTTGGATGAATTTCACCTATGTCCACACCAATTTGAATGTGCGCGATCTGGACGTGTCGATCCGTTTTTATGAAGAAGCCCTGGGTCTTCAGGTCGAGCGGCGCAAGCAATCCAGCGATGGTAGTTTTGAACTGGCATTCCTGGCCGATGGTCGTTCCGGTTGCCAGATCGAGCTGACTTGGCTCAAGGATCATCCCCAACCCTATGACTTGGGCGAAAACGAGCATCATATCTGTTTCCGGACCGACGATTATGACGCCGCCCACAGCAAACATGCTGCCATGGGCTGCATCTGTTATGAAAACACGGCCATGGGCCTGTATTTTATCAGCGATCCGGATGGCTACTGGATCGAGATCGTTCCAGTTCGCTGAGCCTGGCAGAATCCAATGGCAAACGATATCTTCTCCCGCACCGAATTATTGCTGGGACCCGACGCCCTTGAGCGGCTTGGCCGCTGCAAAGTCGCCATTTTTGGCATTGGCGGAGTCGGCTCCTATGTGGCGGAAGCCTTGGCTCGCTCGGGCATCGGTGCCTTTGTCCTGATTGACAGCGATGTGGTGGCTGCATCCAACATCAACCGCCAGATCCTGGCCCTGCACAGCACGGTTGGCCGCCCCAAAGTCGAAGTCATGCGTGAACGGATCCTCGATATCAATCCCCAGGCCAAGGTCGAGACTTTACAGCTCTTTGTACTGCCAGAAAACACCACCCGGATCCTGCAGCCCGACTGGGACTACATCGTGGATGCAATCGACACCGTCAGTGCCAAGATCGAGCTGGTTGTCCAGGCGACTGTTCTGGGCGTGCCGCTCATCAGCAGCATGGGCGCCGGCAACAAACTCGATCCGACCCGTTTTGAGGTCACCGACCTCTACCAGACCAGTGTCTGCCCGTTAAGCAAAGTCATGCGGCGCGAGCTTCGAAAGCGCGGGGTGGATCATCTGAAAGTGGTCTATTCTCCGGAAGAACCCCTGAGTCGTGCTGGCAGTGTTTCGACCCCAGCAGACCCGACGGCTGATCAAAGACTTGAGCCCATCCTGGACGAGACACTGCCGAGGGCTCCCTATAAAAGGCGCATCCCCGGCAGTGTGGCATTTGTTCCTTCAGTTGTTGGCCTGATTATCGCGGGCGAAGTGGTCAAGGATTTGATTCAGGTGGTCCGTTAGGCGCGTCAGGTCCTTTGCCTTTGCGCGACTTTGGTGTCAGTCCTTTCCTGCTCCGGCGCCGGCGCCAGACCAGGAAGACGATCAAGGCGATGATGAGCAGGGGCGATGCCGCGACCAGAGCGATCAGAAACCACTGCAGGACCGTGACAAATCCATTGCTGATCCGGGTCAGCCCGGAACGCATCAGGTAGGCCATGTCCGCCCAGCTCAGGGCACTCCAGGTGATTTCCTTTTTGATCTGCACCGGATCATCGACCTGGCGGATCTCGAGGTTGACCGTAGATTCAGCCAGCATGCTGTCCCACAGGCGCAACATGCCTTTCATCGACTCGATCTCGACAGTCAACTGGTTGATGTAGCTCTGGACTTGCAGGACTTCTTCGATCGTTTCAGCCCGGTCGAGAAATTCCGTGTAGCGCTCGAGGGATTTTTCCATGGTTCGGAGCCGGGTCTGGGTGTCATAGTAATTGGTCGTGATGTCATCGGTGCTGATCTGGGTCCGCAGCGCGGTCCCCAGCGTACCGATGAAATCAATCAGGCCATCGAGTTCTTCGGGTTTGATCTTGATCGTCGCATACAGGACCAGCCAGTCTTCGCTGCGCTGCTCATTGCGCATGGTTTCATAACCCTGGCGGGCCAGGGCATAGGCCAGGATCTGGTCATAAGCCGCTGTGACATCGACGACTTCGAGACCGATCGAGGCATTGCGGACGATCTTGCGTTCGATGCCGGTGACCGCACCAGAGCCAGGCTCGCTGCCATAGGAGCCGGATCCGTCTGGAGCTGCGCCGCCTTTCGACTGCTCAGCAGCATAGTCGCCAGCTGGCATGGCTGCCGCAGTGGTCTCCATCGTCTGGTAATCGCGGTCATTGCTGACTGCGCTGCCGCTGGCACATCCCGTCACGGTAGCCAGGACAAGACCTAAGACCAGCACCAGAGTCAAAAAGGATCGTTGCTTGAACATGACCTTCACCTCCAAATTGCGGGTTTGCTCAACGTTGCTACGCTTTGGACGTCTCCAGCGTCAGAATGTTCCCTTCAGCTTCTGACAAATGTCAGCTTCTGACAAATGTCAGCTTCTGACAAATGTCAGTTTCTGACATAGGGGTAAAACCGGACGTCGTCTGTCAGCATGTGAAAGACTAGCGTGTCTCCAACCAAGTGCTCCATTGCCTGCAGAAGCGAAATTTCACCTTTTTCATAACGGGCAACAAAGTCGCGGTCTGTATCAAGCAAGGTCTGGTGCAGCCTGCGGTGATCTTCCAGGTCCGGGTAGTGGACATCCTTCAAAATCTGCTCTTCATTGGCGAAATGTTCCGCCAGCATGGCAATGACCTGTCTAAGATCAACCTTGAGATCAGCCGGATCCGAAGCATCCTGGTAATAAAGGTAATGCCGGATCATCAGATTGGCGCCACGGATCAGCGCTTGGTGTTCATGGTCGATCTGGTCATTGCCAGACTCCCATTTCGGCTGCCAGGTGATCCGGAAATTGGTGTTCTCCCCTCGCCAGAATGCCTCCCAGGAAAAACACGCGCCCTGTTCTTCCGCCCGGGCCCGGCTGAGGCAATATTCTGTCCGTGACAGCCAGTCGGCAAAGGATTCTCCCGGCCGATGAGTCGCCAGGCCGCAACTGATGGTCTGGCTGTCTGAAACTGGAAAGGCATGTTGTTCGACGGCAAATCTGAGTTTGCTGGCAAGTTGCATGGCTGCATCAGGATCTGTGTCCGGAGCCCAGACCAGCAGGACTTCACCACCCCAGCGAAAGACCTGGTCCTTGCGCCGCACCGTTGCTTCGATCAGCCGGCAAAAATCTTTCAAGACTTCATCGGCTACGAGATGGCCGTACGTATCACTGATGGTCCGGAAATGATCCAGACCAAACAACAGCATGGATGCCTCGGTTGCAGCCTTGCCACGGGTCTCTTGCTGCCAGGCCGTTTGCTGCTCGATCATCGAAAGCAAAGCTGAACGATTCAACAATCCGGTCAAAGGATCGCGCAGGCCGATGTCCCGCAGGATTTTTTCCTGCTCTTTCTGGGCGGAAATATCGGTAAAACTTTCCAGCAGGTAATCTTTGCCATCCAATTGCAGATGCGAAACCCGTTTGAGAATCGGAACCTCACCGCCCTGGCCCAGGAGGATGCGTTCACTGAAATCGACCGCCTGGCCCAGATCGAGAATCGGACATGAATGCTGCTGGGCCGGACAGATGAAGGCATGGCAGACCCGGCCCAAGACCTGCTCCTTGGCTTGGCCGATCATGTCCAGCGCAACCTGGTTGGCATAAGCGATGCTACGGGTCTGGCATTGAATCAGGATCACCCCACTGACCAGCTGGTCGAACAAAAGACTCATCTGCTGGATGGACTGGGGGAAATCGGAGCGGGTCAGCTGGATCGAATCGGACATAGAGAGCCTCCGCAAGCGGGATATATTCACTCATATTTTACATCATCTGCCCGATCCAAAAGCGTGTAAAAGGATCCTCCGTTCAAAATGACACGAAACTGCAATAAAAATTACGAATTAAATATGCAACCGTTTGCGCGAAAGAGCGTACGGGTGGCCCAGTGAATGAATATGTTTCGTTCGCTTTCGTTCACACTTCGGTGAACGATCAGCGCACCATCATGTATTCATCACATTCACGCGTTAGGATGAATTTATCAAAAAACCCATGCACCAGCACCGGTCCATCAAGCACCCGTGCGGATGCAATGCTACTAAACAGGAGATTTTTTACGTATGTTAAATCAAACGCTATCCACGATTGCCCTGGCCACTCGAGGCTCCCTTGACCGTTTTGCTGACCGGCCTGATTTCATGTTCAATTCCGGGCTGGGCTGGGTCGGTCTCATCTTGCATGGTTTGTTCAACCTGGCCATCATCGCGGCTCTGGTCGTTCTGATCGTCCATCTGGTGCGTTCAGGCAAGCGCAACAAACTCCAGGCAGCCCACGCACCCGGTACGAACACCGATAGCCCTGTGCAGGCAACCACGATAGACCCTGCCGCCAGCGCGCTGACCATCCTGAACGAACGTTATGCCAAGGGGGAAGTCAGTGAGGAAGATTATTCAAAGATCAAGAAAAATCTGACTGAGTAAATTGGCGGATTTCATCAACCGAGACAATCTGTCCAAGATCTGGCATTCCGAAAGGGAAGCCAGGTCTTTTTCTATCCTCAGCTTACCGTCAATTCTCCGCGCAGGCTAAGCTGCATCATCTGCTTGACCATGTCGCGATCGAGATCCAGACTCAGAAGATAGTACAATTTGGTGACGG
>SABL01000165.1 GCA_009928985.1 Clostridia bacterium | reverse complement strand
AAAGACGCCGACATTAGTCACATTGTCAATTAGTTCCTGAAACATGCCGATTCTCCTTTTCAATTTGGATTGATTGTACCTTAAAGCAATGCAGAGAAGAGCTTGGGCGAGGGCTTGGGAATCACAGCGCTGCCAACCAGCAGTTCGGTCTGGGCGATCGCAGCGGAAACCGCTGCCCGGACAGCACCGACATCACCAGTCAGGGTGACATAGCCCTTGCCGCCGATGGCAAAACCGATGCGGACTTCGATCAGGGTGACCTGGGCAGCTTTGGCGGCAATGTCTGCGGCCCGGATAGCGGAGGCGACGGAGAAGTACTCCAGGACCCCGACTGCGCCTGGCTGGTCGACCTGGACCGTCATGTTGATGGCCGGGATCAGCTGGGGATGAATATTGGGGATCAGAAGCTGGTCCACCACATAGCCTTCCCCTTTTTTCTCGCCAGCTGCCATAGAGGCGGTGACATCGCCCGTGTTGCCAGCGACGATCACCACATATTTGCCGGGACAGATCGTGGAAGACCGGATCAGGTCGACTTGGGCAGCCTTGACCATGAAATCACTGGCCTCGATGCCCCGCGCAATACTGGTGAATTCGAGCATGCCGATTGCATTTCCCATCGCTTTCATACCTCCTTCCGGCTGATGCGGGCACCGGTTGCGCTGATTTCTGTTAGGATGCCGTCGAGACTGCAGTGGATGTTGGCCGAGAGACCGTCTGGATCGGCCCGGGCGAGCAAATCGCCCCGCCGGACCAGCTCGCCTGCTTGCCGGATGGGAATAGCCGGTTTGCCGATGTGCTGCCGGAAGGGGATAAAGACCGTGTCAGGAGTGAATTCGCGGCACTCGGTGGCATGGCGACCCTCATAAGCGGTGAGGCCAAGCCGGGCGACCAGACGCAAAGTCGGGGTCCGCCCTTCAGTGAGGCCAGGGCGAGCTGTGGGCTTCAGATTTCTTTCGACGGTGAGACCTTTTTGCCGGATCATCTGTTTGAAATGATCATTGACTTTGCGTGGCGACAGGCCCATCGGACAGGCAAATTCTTCACAGATGCCGCAATCGCAGCAATTGACGGCGTCGCCAAACGCCCGGATGTATTCAGCTGGATCCGTGATGGCATCTTCGCGCCAGAAATTGCGCATCACCAGGTGCGGCCGCATTTGATGGCCGATCAGATAGCGCGGGCAGAGGTCGGTGCACATGCGGCACTGGATGCAGGCGCTTTTTGTCTGGTGACGCAGCCGGCTGACATTCTGGCGCATGCGCCAGGTCTGGACCATGGTGTGCCCCGCAGGCAGGACGATCAGGCTACCCAGGGTCTTGGTGACCACGGCGCCTGCAATTTTTTGCGGGTCGACCATCATCAGCCCCATCATCGGCCCGCCGAGGATCAGGGCATAGTCAGACACCCTGAGCCCGGACTGGCTGAGGACATCGGTAACGGGAGTACCAATGGGTACTTTGAACATCAGGGGCTTGTCCACCTCGCCGGCAACGGAGAGATATTTGTCAATCACTGGCCGACCGCGCAGTGCGTCGGCAATGTTGACCAGGGTGCCGACATTGTTGACCACAGCGCCGACATCGAGCGGAATACCACGCTCAGGCACCGATACACCCAAGATTTGCTGGACCATGATCTGTTCGTCTCCAGCCGGATAATACGTGCCCATTTCAAAGATCTCGATCTGGGCACCGGCTTTTGCGATCGCCTGGCGGAGCGCTTCAATCTCAGTGTGGTATTTGCCCTTGAGCGCGATCACACGCCTGTCCGCACCGATCTGGTCGCTGACCGCGCTGATGGCTGTGACGATGGTCTCAGCCTGGGTCCGGCACAGGTATTTGTCCGTCTCGATCAGCGGTTCACACTCGGCTGCATTGATGATCAGCGTCTGGGCTTTGCCGGCCAGCTTGACATGGGTCGGGAATCCGGCACCTCCGGCACCGACTACGCCAGCTTCCTGAATGGCTTTGAGAACGTCCATGCGACGGTTCCTCCGGATTTCAGAGCACAGAAGGATCGATTTCTCGATCATCGACAATGCCGACAACGGTTGCGTCAACTGGCGTCTGGCTATTTCCTGTCGCACCACGTGCTGAACTGCCGCTGACCAACAGGACTGTTTCGCCAATTCCAGCACCAATGATATCTGCTGCGACGATGGGCGCATCACGTCTGGAGTCATCCAGGATGTTCAGGGGCTGGACAATCAAAAGTTTCAGCCCGTTAAGCTTTTCTTCCTTGCGTGTGGCCCAGATGTTTCCGATCACTTTGGCGACGATCATGCTTCACACCTCCTCCTGTTTGTCATCGGTCCAGCTTTCAACCAGAATCCCGGACCAGATTCAACTGGCGGGCCCGGGCATACTCGCATGCCAGATCGGTGATAATGCAGTTCTTTTTGACCAGGACATCGGTGGCGCCTTTCATCCTGGCTTCGATCAGGTCTTTCTCTGTCAGGACACGTTTGTCAACCCGGAAGGATGAGGCGGCACCCAGGCGTTGTCCTGCGGGGGCTTTGCTATCAGCAGGCTTGATGACTGGTACCGGGCAGGCCTGCGCAGACTTGCGAGGGGCCAAACCAAACAATTCCGGCTCGAGCTCTTCCAGACTGCAGATTTTGACTCCAGACTGCTCGAGCAGGTCCAGTTTTTCCTTCATCATGGCAAAATAGCGTGGCGGTGCCGACTGCTCGTAGCAAAGCAATTCGATCTCGCGTGCCGGCAGATAGATGCGCTTTCCCGTGAGAATGGCCCGTGTGACCAGACAGGAATAGGGTGATCCACAGACGCCTGCGCTGATACGACCGAGTTCTTCGATGCGTAAATCAAACAGAACCAGCGCTTCATACGCATCCAGGTTTTCATCCGGACAAGGATCACAGGAGCAGCAGAGTTCATAGCAGTCACCGAGCCGGGTGGTGGAGAGAAAATGGTCAAAGCGGGCATTTTGAGCTGCGGTCAGGACCAGGAGCTTTGGCTTGGTGGCCGGTATTGGTTCACCTTCTGATTGGATCCTGTCCAGGACACGACGGGTAATTTCATCGACTAAGTTTGAAAAATCCATAACAACCTCCTTTCCTGGCAGATTAGGGCAGGCAATTCATGGCGATGCCTGCGGGTGTGACGAGAAACGGATTCTCCGGTTTGATGGTCGGGATGCCGGTCTCCCGTTCGATGATGGCTTCGATGCCGGTCAGGCAGCAGGTCCCGCCACACAAGTAGATTGTGTCGGTTTTGTATGGATCGATGTTGCGCCGGATGATGGTCGCCATTTTTTCGATGACGGCTTTCACGATCGGCAGGATCTCGCGGTGGCGGGCAAAATCCATCTTGATCGATTCGGCCTGGGCAAAGGGAATCCTGTAGTTGCCGGCCAGAACCAGTGTCAGATGGGTGCCGCCGGTTGGCTCATCATAGATGGCAGTCACTTGGCCGTTCTCCAGGACCGCCAGGCCGGTTGTTCCGCCCCCGATATCGACCACGACGCCATTGTCGATCTGGTAAATCGAATTGGCAGCCGACGGTTCGTCGAGGATGGCAGTCACTTCGAAACCGGCGCCTTCAGCGACGTACTGGTGGGTCCGGGTGCTGCTCTCGGTGCCGGCTGGCATGGCAATGGCACAATGGGTGAGGTCGCGGCCGATCCGCTCTTCCAGCCTGGCTTTCAATTGCTTGACGATTCGCAGTGTGCCCGGAAAATCGACAACGATACCGTCGCGCAGGACATTGGCGGCCATTTTTTCACAGGCCACCGGATTGTTGAACTCGTCCAGAACAACCAGGACGATGAAGGCTGTACCCAGGTCGAGACCGACTTTGAGTCGCTGGCCTTCCGGG
>SABL01000164.1 GCA_009928985.1 Clostridia bacterium | reverse complement strand
GAAATGGGCACCATCCAGTCCATCCAGCACAGTGGTGAAAAAATACGCTTCACCATCCAGGCCAGCAAGGTTCTCGAAGGCACCCGTATTGGCGACAGCATCGCCGTCAACGGCATCTGCCTGACCGCCGTTGATCTGACCGGCAGTACCTTTGCCGCCGACGTCATGCCCGAAACTTTGCGCCGGTCGAGTCTGGGCGAGATTCACCCCAGCAGCCCGGTCAACCTCGAACGCGCCCTGCGGCTGTCCGACCGCCTCGGCGGCCACATCGTCAGCGGCCATATCGACGGCACCGGCACGATCCAGAGCCGCACCCCTGAGCATAATGCCATCCTGTTCAAAATCCAGGCTGCCCCTGAGCTGCTCAAATACATTGTTGCCAAAGGATCCATCGCTCTGGATGGCGTCAGTCTGACCGTCGCCGCCGTCAGCAGCAACAATTTCACGGTTTCAATCATCCCCCATTCCGCCAGCGAGACGATCATTGGCCACTACCAGCCCGGTGATCTCGTCAACATCGAATGTGATGTCATCGGTAAATACGTCGAAAAGCTGCTCGGCCTGGCAGGTGGCTCTGACTCGTCTGAGCAGCCCAGCGAACACAAGCCAGCCAGCCGGCTAAGCATTGAATTTCTCCGCGAGCACGGATTTTAAGAAGGAGGACCCCACCATGTTCAGCAACATCGAACAAGCCATCGCAGCAATTAAAAATGGTCAGATGATCGTTGTCGTCGATGACGAAAACCGCGAAAACGAAGGCGACCTGCTGATGGCCGCCGAAAAGGCGACGCCGGAGGCGATCAATTTCATGGCCACTCACGGCAAAGGCATGATCTGCGCCCCGATCACCGCCGCCCGGGCCCAGGAACTCGACTTGCCCCTGATGGTCGAGCGCAATTCTGAGAGCATGCGCACCGCCTTCACCGTCACCGTTGATGCCAAATCCGTTCACACCGGCATCTCCGCCCATGAACGCTCGACCACCATCCAGCTGCTCTGCGACCCGACCGCAACCAGCAACGACTTCGTCAAACCCGGCCACATCTTTCCCCTGATCGCCCGCGACGGCGGCGTCATCCAGCGTGCCGGCCACACCGAAGCCGCCGTTGACCTGGCCCGTCTGGCCGGCCTCAAACCCGCCGGCGCCATCTGCGAAATCATGAACGGCGACGGCACCATGGCGCGGCTGCCCCAGCTGGTCGAATTCTGTGCGAAGCACAACTTGCTCCTGATCACAGTCGCTGACCTGATCGACTGGCGCCTCAAGCATGACCACAAGCGGATGGTCAGCCATGCCGCAGTAGCCAAGCTACCGACACGATTTGGCGAATTCACGATCCATGCCTTTGAAAATGCCCTGACCGGCGAGCACCATGTCGCCCTTTGCATGGGCGAAGAGAGCTTTGGCCAGGCCCCTGTCCTCGTCCGAGTCCACTCCGAATGCCTGACCGGCGACGCCTTCCATTCCCTGCGCTGTGACTGTGGTGAGCAACTCGACGCCGCCCTGCAGAAAATTGCCCACGAAGGCCGCGGCGCCGTCCTGTACTTGCGCCAGGAAGGCCGCGGTATCGGCCTGGTCAACAAGATCCGCGCCTATGCTCTCCAAGACCAGGGCCAGGATACCGTCGAAGCCAATCTTTCACTTGGTTTTGAAGCGGATGCGCGGGAATATGGCATGGGCGCCCAGATCCTGCACGACCTCGGCATTCGCCAGATCCGGCTCATGACCAATAATCCGCACAAGCTCAGCGGACTGTCCGGTTTTGATCTCGAAATCGTCGAGCGTGTGCCGATCGAGATACCCGCCCATGAGGAAAATGAATTCTACCTCCAGACCAAGAAAGAAAAAATGGGCCATCTGTTTGGCCACAGGCACCACTGAGCACACCCACCCCAACTAGCGTCATACGATCCCCAGGCCGCAACAGGCCATTATGAAAGTGAGGAACACCCCATGTCCATCAAAGTCATCGAAGGCAACTTGATCGCCACCAGCAAGCAGCGCTTCGGCATCGTCGCCGGTCGCTTCAACGAACTGATCACCAGCAAACTCATTGGCGGAGCGGTCGACGGTCTGCAGCGCCATGGTGTCACTGAGTCCAATATCGACCTCGTCTGGGTGCCCGGCGCCTACGAAATCCCCCTGGCTGCCCAGAAAATGGCCCAGTCCGGCAAATACGATGCCGTGATCTGCCTCGGCGCCGTGATCCGAGGCTCGACACCCCATTTTGACTATGTCGCCAACGAAGCCGCCAAAGGCGTCGCCCAAGTCTCCCTGCAGACTGGTTTGCCTGTTGTCTTCGGCGTCCTGACCACCGACAACATCGACCAGGCGATCGAGCGGGCTGGCACCAAAGCCGGCAACAAAGGTTTCGATGCCGCTGTCACTGCGATTGAAATGTGCAACCTGATGGGCGCCCTGTAAGCCTTTCTCAAAACACGATGAACGACCTCGAAGGCAAAGCAGCTGGCGGCTGGGATTTTTTGCTGACATCCCAGCCGCCGCGTACGCTATTTTTCGACTATGACGGGTGTCTTCACGACAGCCTGAAAATTTACGCGCCAGCTTTCCGTGCCGCCCAGGATTTCCTGTTTGCGCACGGTCTGGCGGTACCGCGTGACTGGCCCGACAGCGAAATTCAAACATGGATCGGTTTGCCGCCCACAGACATGTGGCAGCGCTTCAGGCCCGACTTGACGCCAGCCATCGCCCGGCAGGCTTCACAAGTCATCACGGACCAAATGCTGCGGGCCGTCCAAAACGGTCAGGCTGCCCTCTATCCACACACCGAAAAAGTGCTCCAAACCTTGGCTGCGCAAGGCCTGAACCTGATCTTGGTCAGCCATTGCAAAATCGCCTACCTCGACGCACACACCAGGCAATTCCATCTCGACCGCTATTTCAAAAAGCTCATCGCTTCGGAAAGCTACGGCTACCAGGACAAATCCACCATCCTGGGCCAGCTTAGCCTACTGTATCCTGGTCCTTATGCCATGATCGGCGACCGCGCCTCCGACATGGTCGCCGGCCGTGCCAACCAGATGCTTACGATTGGTTGTACTTACGGCTATGCCGCACCGGGTGAGCTGGACCAGGCCGATCTGCGGATCCGATCCCTCACGGATTTAATCGAAATCTTTGCAGCCACACCGACATGAGATCCAAGACCAGGCTAGCCGGATCAATCCTGAGTTCTTTCCTGTGCAAGGAAAGATAAAAGCTCCGGGCTGGCCGGTTTGGCATAAATTTCAACCAGCCTGTTCACAGTCTCAGCGTTTTTCTCCGGCGCCGGAATCACCAGGAAGCCCCGCTGGCGATGGATGTAACGGCCATGGAAAAATTTGAATGCCACCAGCAGGCAAGTCGGATCCTGGGGATCCGCCAGCACAGCTTCCAGCTTGTATAAAAGTCCATCCCAGGCATACAGCTGGCCATTATACAGTAGACCGCGCCTTTGAAAAACGACCGTTTCGGCCGCGGAGCGCCGTTGCCTGATCTTATGCCCGGTGTAGCTGTGAACCGCGACGAGCAGAATCAAAGCCACGCTGCTCAGGGCAACCAGGAAAATGACCGGATGCGCTGGGTCAATCCCGTAGACAATGCCACCAATAACAATAAAAACCAGGGCCAGAATCCTCGAGGCCACACGAGCCATCTGCAGATTTTCGAGCGATGCCTGAGCCAGCTTATTTAGCTGCTCAGAAGGATAGATCCAGCGGCCCAGAACCCCCTGCTCAGAGAGGATGTCTGCCAGAATGCGAGCCCGGAACAAAAAAACCAGACTCATCAGCAGACCTGTGAGGGCAACCAGGCTACCCAGCAACCATACGGCATAACTC
>SABL01000163.1 GCA_009928985.1 Clostridia bacterium | reverse complement strand
GGACCGTTCCCGCGCATCATGGACATGGGCCAGTGCAATGACTCCTACTCTGCGATCCGCGTCGCTGTCGCCTTGGCTGAGGCCTTCAACTGTGGCGTCAATGACTTGCCGTTGACCCTGATCCTCTCGTGGTACGAACAGAAGGCTGTCTGCGTCCTGCTGACCTTGCTGGCCCTCGGTGTCAAGGACATCTACCTCGGCCCGACATTGCCTGCCTTTGTTTCCGCCAATGTCCTCAATGTCCTCGTCGACCAGTTCGGCATCCGTCCGACTTCCAATGTCGACTACGACATGCAGCAAATCCTCGGCGCCTGATCCTTTTTGTCCATTGGCCGGGCGGAGATTGGAGCCTCCCGCCCGGCCCGCCTTGTGCGGTCTGTAACAAGCCTGATTGACAAGCTTGAATTGAGTGTGGCACAAATTGATTAGCGTGCAGACGACCCGGTTGGTCTAGAAGCCGGGTCGTCTGTTTTTTTTGGAGGTTACCTATGTTGTATGATCTGATTGTTGTCGGCAAAGGACCAGCCGGACTGTCTGCTGCCATTTATGCGATCCGCGCCGGACTGTCTGTCCTGGTGATCGGCCGCGATGCCGGGGCCCTGGCCACCGCTGATCTGATTGAAAATTATCTTGGCTTTCCGGAGCCCGTCCACGCGGCCAAACTGATGGCGGACAGTGAAGCCCAGGCACGGCGACTCGGGGTTGAGATCCTGACCGAGGAAGTGACCGGACTTCTGTTCATGGAAAATTATGGCGTCCATACCACGACCCAGGAACTGGAGGCCAAATCCCTGGTCATCGCCACGGGCATGCCCAGGAAAAAAGCCACCGTACCAGGACTGGCCGAGTTTGAAGGTCGCGGGGTCAGCTATTGTGCCACCTGCGACGGTTTCTTTTATCGCGGGAAAAAGGTCGCGGTCATCGGCAATGGCGATTACGCCTTCAAAGAAGCCAGCGAGCTCAAGCCTTTCGCCAGCCAGATCACGTTGCTGACCAATGACCGGCCGTATGAGGCCAGCCTGGCAGATGAAAAGATCACCGTCGATTTGCGCAAAATTGCAGCGGTCTCTGGCGACGAGATCAAAGTCCGCCGGGTCGAAATGGCTGACGGATCCATCCTGGAGGTCGATGGCGTTTTTGTTGCTGAAGGCACCGCCTCGGCTCTCGATCTAGCCCAGAAGCTGGGTCTGGCCAACGATGGCAAAGTCGTCACGGTCAACAGCCGCGACCAGGACACCAATTTGCCAGGCGTCTTTGCCGCCGGTGATTGCACCGGTGGTCTCCTGCAGATCGCGGTCGCCGTCGGTGATGGTGCCCGGGCAGGCATGGCAGCAGCCAATTATGTCCGTCAGCTCAAAGGAGAAAAAGAAGTCAAGGTCCAGTGGCATTGATCCCAGAGCCAGATCAAGTATCAGCACCGTTCATCCGGGCCAGGCCGATTTTAAGCCTGGCTCTTTTTTATGCCAGCCTGACAACGGATGGCCTGATTTGACATTTGGAATCAAGATTGTCTCTCAGGGACCCCGGTCTGGCGGTGCCACTTTTCCGCAAACGTTTTCGAAAATTTTCACATTGCAAGCCTTGTTTTCAAACCTTGCAACGTTTCACGTCATAGCCACTTTTTGTAAGATTGTTAGGGCATATTGTGCTTTTTTGCGGGTTTGAGCAAGATTTTCTATACATTTCGCAAAAATCCACTCAACTAGGTGCTGGATCTGTGATATAGTGAATTTTGGCTTTTGATGCCACTTTTTTGTGACTTCAGTCGCTGTCCCTATTTATTTGAACCACCACAGGAGGTATCTACCGTGCTAAGGTTCGGTCATTTTTCCGGGGGCGTTCATCCGAAGGGTAATAAGAACACACATTTTTACCCCACGGTCCGTCTGGACGACTTCAAGGAAATCCACATCCCCATGAGCATGCACATCGGGCCGCCGTGCACACCGGTCATCAAGGCCGGTGACCTGGTTAAAGTCGGCCAATTGATCGGTGAAGCATCCGGACCGATGGCTGTGCCGATCCACTCCAGTGTCTCTGGCAAGGTCACGGCCATCCGCAAGGAAGTATCCAGTGCCGGTCGATCCGTCGAGGTTGTCCTGATCGAATCCGATGGACAGTACACCCGCGACGAATCGGTTGTCCCACCCGTTGTCACAGACACAGAAAGCTTCCTCAAGGCCATGCGCGATTCAGGCCTGGTCGGACTGGGCGGCGCTGGTTTTCCAACCCACATGAAACTCAAGGTCCCGGACGGCAAAACAGCCGAATACCTCGTGATCAATGCCGCTGAATGCGAGCCTTACATCACGGCTGACTTCCGCCAGTGTGCCGAGCATCCGGATGAAATCATCGAGGGCATCATGCTGGTCATGCAGTACCTCGATATTCCGAAGGCGCTGATCGGGGTTGAGGACAATAAACCACTCGCAGCCGAGGTGCTCAAAAACGAGCTGATCAAGCTCGAGCTCAGGCAAAACATCAAACCGGACATTTCGGTCCATCTTTTGAAGACCATGTATCCGCAGGGTGCTGAAAAAATGCTGATCTACAGCCTGACCGGGCGTGAAGTACCATCTGGCAAGCTTCCGATCGATGTCGGGGCTGTCGTGCTCAACGTCAGCACCGTGCGTTTCATCGCCAAATATTTGAAAACCGGCATGCCTTTGGTCAGGAAGCGCCTGACCCTGGACGGCAGTGGGCTGAAGATGCCGTGCAACGTCAATGTCCCGATCGGCGCCATGATCCCGGACGTCATTGCCCATGCCGGTGGCAACGCCGCCGAGGCGGGCAAGATCATCATGGGTGGTTCGATGATGGGGGTGGCGATGGACCGGCCCGAAGCGTCCATCATCAAGAACAACAACGCCATCCTTGTCTTTGACAAAAAAGAGGCCGAGATCCCGCAGGAAACGCAGTGCATCCGCTGCGGCCGTTGTGTCGAAGCTTGCCCGATGCACCTGATGCCCACCATGCTCGATGTCGGAGCCCGCAACAAAGATGTCGAGCAGCTTGAAGACTACCACGTCCTGGATTGTATCGAGTGCGGCTGCTGCACCTATGTCTGCCCGGCGAAGCGCTACCTTGTGCAAAGCATCCGTGCCGGTAAAGGCTATGTTCGCCAGGCCCAGGCAAAGGCAAAGGAGGGCACCAAGTAATGCTGCAAGTATCTTCCTCACCGCATATCCGGGATTCGGCCACCACTCAGCGCCTGATGCTCGATGTCGTCATCGCTTTGATCCCTGCCATCCTGGCATCCACCTGGATTTTCGGCTGGCGTGTCCTCCTTGTCACAGCCTTGACGACTGGCACGGCTGTCCTCTTTGAATACCTGAGCCGCCGCCTCATGAAACGCTACAACTCAATCGGCGACATGAGCGCCCTGGTCACCGGCCTGCTGCTGGCCATGAACTTGCCGCCGACAATTCCGCTCTGGATCCCTGTGGTTGGCTCTTTCATCGCCATCATCATCGTCAAGCAGTTTTTCGGCGGCATTGGCCAGAACTTCATGAATCCTGCCCTGGCTGCCCGTGTCATCCTGATGCTGTCCTTCCCGGCGGCCATGACACGCTGGGCCATCCTGGCAGATCGCGCCCGCAGCGCAACAACCGCTGTCGCCGAACAGGCTGGAAGACTCGACCTGATTGCCACTGCCACCCCTTTGTACATCATGCAGAACCAGGGTGACATGCCTACGTATCTGGAAATGTTCATCGGCATCAAGGGCGGCTGCATCGGCGAAGTTTCCGTTCTGGCACTCCTGATCGGGGCGATCTACCTGATTGTCCGTAAAGTCATCAACATCTGGATCCCTTTGACTTACATCGGCACCGTGGCTGTCATCACAGCCCTGGCCGGCCAGGA
>SABL01000162.1 GCA_009928985.1 Clostridia bacterium | reverse complement strand
ATAGCCATGAGCACGTTAGCGCGGGTTGTGTCGCCGGATTCCTCGGCCTGGATGGACTTGGCCATGAGGCGCTCGGCTTCCTCCTGCTGGATCCTCCGGGCCTCTCGCTCAGCCAGCCGGCGCTCATCATCCACCTTGCGCTGGTAGATCACCATGGCGCCTTTGATGATGGTTTCGGCCTGCGTGAAGGGGGCCAGCATGGCCTTTTCCTTATCGCAGAGCGCTTGATGCGCCAGTTTGGCCGCGCTCTTGGGCTGATCCCAGTAGTCCTTGATGGCCTTGATGCGCTTCTTGTGCTCGATCAACAGCTGGGAAGCGAAGGTGTAGTCTTCGCTGGTGATGATAGTAACGGCCTGGGCTTCATGGACCGACAGCTCCGCGGTATAGGCCAGGTCCTTTTCAATCTCGTTGGGCTGGGTCTTATCGATGGTGTTCAATGGTAGCTCCTTTCCTGTTGGCAAATCTGAATGACCTGCATGCACTGCGCTGCATCGAACATGCCGATGTGCGCCTGTTTTACTTCAATGCCGAGCTTCTGGGCCAGCCAGGCATAGGCGGTGTTGCGCTTCATGCGCCCGGTCCGCCAGAGGGGATCAAAGGCATCGTGAGCCTTTTTCTTCCAGTCCCGGAGCTCGGCATCAGCCAGCCGCCCCAGGGGCTTGTCCGTTCCCCGATGCACGCCAACCCAGGCGTGGCAATCGGGGCAGTAGTAGATCATGCCGTAGCTCTTTCCGTAGACAAGGCTGCTATCGGTGTAGATCGCGGGTTTCCCGCAGTAGTCGCAGAGCTTGGTGATGCTCATTTGACGCCCCAGGTAATCCGATGGGGGATGAAGGAGACCTGAATCTCGGGGTCAATGGGCGTGTCAGGTTCCCCGTAGAAGGTGTTGCCATACTTGGTGCAAAGCTTCGGGGCTACATGCTGCCGAGGATCAGTATCGACATACAGGCGGCCATCGTGTTTGTAAACCGGCCTGTCGCATTTGTCGCGGCCGATGAATTCAAGGGTGATCGGGTCCATTATTTTCCAGCCCACCTTTCTTTGAATTGGTTGTTGTTATCTGCGGTTGTTAGCTTGCTGCTTTGCGTCGGCGAACCGACAATTATCTGGGCTGTAATCTCCATCGTTATCAATCCTGTCAATGGTGCAATTCATGTAGGGAGCTGAATCGTCATAGCCATTGGCATACGCCCATTCAGAGAAAGCTTTGAAATCATGCAGCCATTCAGGACAAACACTGATCCCGCGTCCGCCATAGTCTTTGAAGCTACGAACGTTCGGGTTATTGCATCGGTTTTTCATGTTGCACCAAACGCCATACAACCTCGATTTTCTCTGGCCGTGAGTTATCTTTGCCTTGCTTGAATTTTCCAATCCTTGACATCCGCAGCTGACAATAGCTCCGGAGGTTAGATGCGAGCCTCTGACGACCGTTTTTTGTCCGCAGTCACAGGCACAAAGCCACATAGCTTCTCTTCTGCCGGTCACATTAGGCACTCTTTTAATCACAGTCATGCGTCCAAAACGATTAGCGGCCAGATTAATCAGGTTTGACATTTAGTTCCCTCGCTTTCTGCTGAATCTCTTTGCTCGCTTTCAGCGTAATTCCCATTTGATTTGCTTCATCAACCAGATAATCAAGCAGTTTGCTCATTTGCTTTGTATCGTATGTGCTCGAGCCGTAGTAGGCGAACACGAGCTTATAACCCGGTATCTTAGAATCGTCTACAATGTCTGCAAACCATCCAATGCCCTTCACGGCCCAGTTGGTACAGAATGCTTCCACGGCATCAGCTCTGATCGGAAGAGGGACATACTCGCCAACATCACGGATAGCCGTTCGATATATTTCTTCCTTGGGGGTAGGTGTCTCCATTGCATCAGCAAGTTCCTGACAGACGGCCCAGCATAAGGCATTAGAATCAAGGCTGCGCTTCCTTCTGAACTTCTTGATTAGCACGTCGACCTCCACTTCCTTGAGCTTCTTGAAGTCCTCCCGGAAGTCGCCCAGGACTGAAACCGTGATGTTCTGCGTCCCGTCCAGCCCGATGGTCAGGTCCTTTAGCCGGCCTTTCATCTACCGTGCCTCCCAATGCCTCAGGTAGACATCCATCAGCCCGGTCATGTTCAGCCAGTCGAAGAACTGATGAACGGTGACAAGGATGTCGGGGCTTTCCTCCCGCGTATAACGCTCAGGCCATACGCTCGTGCCATTACTGGCCAGGTAGACAAAGCTTGTCGCTCTGGGGATGATCTCGAAGTACATGGGATGCTGCGTGCTGTCTATGTACTTTCCAACGTCATAGTTGCCGGTGTACTTGATGTCGAAGATAGTCCCGGCCTTGAGCGCGTCCAGCCTGCCGTAGAGCAGCACATCCAGGTTTCCGATCCGGACGACCTTGGAGGCTTTAAACTGGAGCTTGGCACCCTGGATTTGAGTTGCAACGGCTCTGGCGGCGTCTGTCCAGGGATGGTTGGGGTTAACCCCCGCCAGGATATCCGTCACCATGTTCTCGAAATCAATGCCGTTTTGCATGGCCTCGTTGGTGGGGATCGGTTCGCGCCGCAGCGTCTTCATGAAGTCGGCCATCGGATCGCCTTCACTGGTGGCGTCCTCGAAGGGGTTGTCCTTCATTGCGTAGCCCCAGCTGCTCAGCAGGGAATGGGTCACCATGTAGCGGCTATCCATGGGTTAATCTCCCTTCGCTGCCGGATCCGTGTAGAGCTTGGTCTTTTTGTCGAAGATCAGGCCCAGCGCGGCGATCTTTTCCTTCCATTCGGCCCCCAGCTCATCTTTGCTGGTCAGGGCGTGATTCACCGCAGCCATGGCTTTGGACATGTTGTTGGCGCTCTGCGCATCGCTGATCTGGCCAATGATATCGCGACCTTCGATCATGGCCTTCTCGTACTGCGCTTCCTGCGCTTTCAGAGCCTCGATCTCGGCGGCGCTCTTCTGGTTGTACTGATCAAACAGCTTGGTCAGGAAATCATTGGGCTTGCCCGGCACGAGCGCGGGGATCTTCAGCACACCGTTGACGCCTCGGGTACCCTTGGCGTAGTAGCGCTCACAGTTGGACAGGCCCAGGGTGCGGTCATTTCCGACCATTTCCAGGAAGCCGCCCAGGTCCATGGGGATCCAGACATTATTTTTCGTCTGGCCTTCCACCATCAGGCGCAGCCTGGTGTTTTCACCGTCCTTGTCCTCAACGGCGTGGAAGATCACCACCACATGCTTGCCCAGCTCGTAGAAGCAGAAATCCATCAGCCGGACGAATTCGCGGCCGACAACGCCATAGCCCTGCAGGGAAAGGGAACCATCGCGCTTTCCGTTCTTCGGATCCATCTTGATGGCCCAGGGCTTCATCAGATCGATCAGCTTGCCGCCTGTATCAAAGACCAGGGTGTCATAGTCTTCCAGGTTCTCCAGCTTCAGATCTCCCAGCACTTCCTCGTAGCTGCTGGGCTGGATGTAGGGGCGGCGGTACTGGGGCTCGATGCGGTCAATGCCGAAATCGATATCGATGTGCAGGGCCTTGGGGGCAGACAGGCCCAGGGTGCTTTTGCCGATGCCGGGGTAGCCGGCGATCAGGATACGGATCTTTTTGTCCGTGCTCTGGATATCCTCGGGGGAACGAATCATTGATATTCTCCTTTTTCTGTAAGATATTTTTTGATCTGGCTGTAAAGCCAGTCCTGAGTGGTTGAGAATCCCTCTTCGCGCATGCGGTCCATCAAGAGGTTGTAATCCTGGACCGACACCCGGCACACCAGCCGGCAGGGATTGACGCGGTTTTCCGCACGGGGTTTCTTGAATTCCTCCGGCGCGAAGGCCTTGATCAGCGCGTCCATGGCGTCCTCGCAGAGTGTGAT
>SABL01000039.1 GCA_009928985.1 Clostridia bacterium | reverse complement strand
CCGCCAAAAATCCGGTAGGGCACCCCCTCGTCGCGCAAAGCACCTTCCAGGTTGCGTGACAGGGCGTTGAGCCGGTAAAGAATGGCGATATCGCCGTAGCGGTGCTGCTGGCCGATCACCAGGCGATTGATCTCGCTGGCAATGTACCGGCTCTCATCGCTGTGGCTCTCAGCACGCAGGAAAGTGATTTTCTCTCCGGCGAGGGCCTGAGTCCAGAGCTTCTTGTTCTTGCGCCCGGCATTGTTGCGGATGACCTCATTGGCCGCCCCCAGGACATTGCCGGTCGAGCGGTAGTTCTGCTCCAGCTTGATCACGGTGCAGCCTTTGAAGTCTTTTTCGAAATCGAGAATATTCTGGATATTGGCCCCGCGGAAGCTGTAGATTGACTGGTCATCGTCGCCGACCACGCACAGGTTGCGATGTCCGGCTGAGAGCATCTGGACCAATTTGTACTGGGCGTGGTTGGTATCCTGGTATTCGTCGACGAGGATGTAGCGGAACCGGTTCTGGTACTCAGCCAGAATGTCCGGATGATTCTCCATCAGGCGGACAGCCTCGAGCAAGATATCATCGAAATCCATGCTGTTGGCCCGCTTGAGCTTGTCCTGGTACAGGCGATAGACCTCGGCAACCTTGCTGGCCCGATAATCACTGCCTGCCTCACGGGCAAAATCCGCCGGTGTCTGCAGGGCGTTTTTGGCTGAACTGATCTGGGCATGGACCGAGCGCACTGCGAATGTTTTCTCATCTAGCTTGAGCTCTGCCAGGCTTTGTTTGACGACCTTCTGCTGGTCGTCGCTGTCCAGGATGGTGAAATTGCGATCATACCCCAGACGGTCGGCATAACGGCGCAGGATACGGGCCAGCATGCTGTGGAAAGTGCCAATCCACATCGCGGTGCTGAGCGATCCGACCAGCTCCTCGACCCGGGTTTTCATCTCTGCAGCAGCCTTGTTGGTAAAGGTGATGGCCAGGACAGCTGCAGGGTTTATCTTTTGCACTTCAACCAGCCAGGCGATCCGGTGGGTAATGACGCGTGTCTTGCCCGAGCCGGCTCCCGCCAGGATAAGCAAAGGTCCATTGACATGCTGGACGGCTCTGGCCTGTTCCGGATTGAGTCCAGCTAGCAAGCGCGCAGAATCCACCGGATCGCCTGCGGCAGGTCTTGATCGGGGAGCTGGTTTGCTAAATCGCGGGGCGGGAGATCCAGCCTTGGCTTCCTGGTTGTCCAGGAGCTGGTCGAAAAGGTCCATGTTCAATGCCTCCGAAAAAAGGGTGTCCTACATTCTACCATAAAAAAGAGCCGGCCCCCTGGGCCGGCTCTCGCGCAAGGAATTGGATTTTAAAAGTGGCAGACGACGGAAGGTGGTGATTTGCTCAGTAGTTAGGTTCGATCAGACCGTAATGACCATCCTTGCGCTTGTAGACCGCACAGACCTTCTCGGTCTCCATATCCAAAAACAGCAGGAAGGAATGGCCCAGCGTTTCCATCTGGAGGACGGCTTCCTCGGCATCCATCGGAGCGAGGTCAAACGTTTTACGGCGGATGATCTGCATCTCATCCTCGGTTTCGGCTGGCAGAGGCACTTCTGTGAGCAAGTACTCCTTCATATAGGCATAGTCGTGGATTTTCTTCTCCATCCGGGTCTTGTGTTTGCGGAACTGGCCTTCGAGGACTTCGACCGCCTCATCGAGGGCCGTGAAAATATCGTCCGCCGCGCACTCGGCACGGTAATAATGCTTCTGGATTTTCAGGGTCACCTCAATGACTTTGAGATCACCATCGGGCCGGACCTTGACATTGGCGACCGCATCGTCACCGAAAAAACGGTTGAACTTGCCAAGTTTCTCTTCGATCCGCTGCTGCAGCTGGTCACCGACTTTGATACCTTTGCCATGGATGTTTACCTTCATGTTGACCGCTCCCTTCTGATTCATGTTCTTCCATCAACAGATGTTGATTTGGAAAACAAGCTTTGTTCTATTTCTATTATATCCCTATCTGGCACCTCCTTTGTACCAATTGTCACCGCGAATAAACGTTGTATCTGGCAGAAAATCGATCTCATTGAATCAGGAAAACATAAGCTCCTGTTCAGGGCTTGTCTGGATCGAGGAAAAACCGGTTTGGCAGCAATTCATCTGGTCCCAGGTGACGGACGTGGTCCGTCTCACCGGGCAAAGGCTCAGGGCCTGCCGCGCACAGGCAATAGAAATCAGCGCTGGCAAACTCGGCCATGACTTGGCGGCAAATGCCACAAGGCATGCACGGCTCGTCGTCCGTGCAGACCACCGCCAGGCGCCTGATTTGCCTGGCGCCTTCGCTGACAGCCTTGAAAATGGCCGTTCGTTCGGCGCAGTTCGTCGCACCATAAGAAGCGTTTTCAATGTTGCATCCAGTGAAAATCTGGCCATCGGTTGTCTCAACCGCTGCACCGACAGGAAACTTGGAATAGGGAACATAGGCATTTTGGCGGGCTTGGCGGGCCAGGGCAATCATTTCCTGATCAGATACCATGATGAGATCCTTCCCTTGCTGTAATCAAAGTCCGGTTTGCTCCAAGTCATGCCAGACTGGTCACAGGTCACAGGTCGCATGTCTTGTTCCTGATTCCATCTTAGCCCTTTCGCGAAACGAAAAAAAGAGGCTGCACCTGGATCGGTGCAACCCCTTTTGTGTTTCAAGCTGTTTGGATTACAGGCTGCCGTCCTTGCCGGCCATGAAGCGGACGAGGTCGACGACGCGGTTGGAATAACCCCATTCGTTGTCGTACCAGGAGACAACCTTGAAGAAGCGCTTTTCGCCCTTGAGGTTGTTCTGCAGGGTGGCCAGGGAGTCGTAGATCGAAGAACGGTTGTCATGGATGAAATCGGTGGAGACGAGTTCTTCGTCGGCGTAGCCAAGGATGTCCTTCAGGTAGGTCTTGGAGGCTTCCTTGAGCTTGGCATCGATCTCTTCGATCGAGGTGTCGCGGGCAGCGGTGAAGGTCAGGTCGACAACCGAGACGGTCGGGGTCGGGATACGGAAGGACATGCCGGTCATTTTGCCTTTGACCTGGGGCAGGACTTCGCCGACGGCCTTGGCCGCACCGGTGGTGGAAGGGATGATGTTGATCGCCGCAGCACGGCCGCCGCGCCAGTCTTTTTTGGACGGGCCGTCAACGACTTTCTGGGTGGCGGTGTAGGAATGGATGGTGGTCATCAGACCCTGCTCAACGCCGATGCCTTCCTTGAGGATGACATGGACCAGCGGAGCGAGGCAGTTGGTGGTGCAGGAAGCATTGGAGACGATGGCGTGCTTGGCAGAATCATATTCGTTCTCATTGACGCCCATGACGATGGTCTTGACGTCGCCCTTGCCAGGAGCAGAGATGATGACTTTCTTGGCACCTGCTGCGAGGTGGCCGGCAGCGGCAGTGGAATCGGTGAACAGGCCGGTGGATTCGATGACATAGTCAACGCCCATCTTGCCCCACGGCAGGTCGGCCGGGTTGCGCTGAGCCATGACGCACTGGATCTTGTGGCCATTGACGACGATGACGTCATTTTCAGCAGCTTCGGGGCTGGATTTGGTGGTGGAGACTTCGTGCTTGAATTTGCCCTGGATGGAGTCGTACTTGATCTGGTAAGCGAAGTAGTCTGCGTCGGTTGAGACGTCAGCGACGGCAACGACATCGATTTCCTTGCCCAGCAATCCCTGGTCACAGAGCGCCTGGAAAACCATGCGGCCAATGCGGCCAAAACCATTGATACCAACTTTGATAGCCATGTTGTTTCCTCCCGGTAACCCTTTAAAAAAGGGTGATTAGAATTTGCATCTCTTGTATTTTAGCTTAAAACAGCCCTGATTTCAATTGTAAGAATGGCTAGATGTTGATTAGCCTTTCGCAACCAGATTGAGCGGTTTGCCAATCGGCAAGATCACCCGGCCGAATTGGTTGTTCAGGACGGCGGCTGCGGAACCGTAGAACGACAGCAACGCAATCCCGAATTCGGACCAGCCGGCCAGTAGGTGCGTGGCTTCGTAGGCAATATCAAACGAGCTCAAGGTCAGCCCGATGAACAGCAGGTCGATCAGGACAAAAATTGCCAGCAGCACCTTGTTGGTTGTGGTTGCGCCGACAGTCATGTACAAGGTGAAAATCAGATAGCCGATGAACCCAAAGGCCAGTTGCCGGGGATCTGCTGATGCTGCAAGCTTATCGCCAAAAACACCGTTTTGTTCCATCCAGCTCATGCCGATGGCAAACCAGAAGAAAGCATACCCACCAAAGGCGGTCGCTCCAAAGACGTTGTTCTTTTTTGCATCACCAAAGCTGGCGACCAGCTGAGCGGCAGCACCGAGGAAAATAGCCCAGGGAATAACCAGGCTGGTTCCGGATGTCCAGCCCAATTTGGCGGACGAAGCAACGAGAGTGACCATCGCCAGGCCAAAAAGGCCCAGGGCAGTCGGGTCGGCGGTCTGGATTTTTCTCTCTTCAATCATGTGAACATACCTCTGGTTCATACTGGATTTGTGGCAAAGCCGATTCAGTATAACAGGGGTATCCGATGCCCACAATGGCAAAAAACATGCATTTGCGAACGTTTACGATGTTAGAAATCACTTGAAGTCGATCAGGTCAGCCGATGAGCCCAAAAGGTGATGGCGTCACATAGAAACTGAGCCGCCCCTGCGCGATGCTGGTCATAGTATTGGGTGAAGCGTTCATCAGCAACGTACATCTCGCCGAGTCCGACATGGGCTTCGGCTGAATAGGACGGCCAATAGATCTGCAGCCAGTCCTTATGCAGAGCCACCACCTCGCGCGCTGGTTCGCTCACTGGGTCACCCTGGTCCATCGCCAGCAAGAGGTGTGTGATGATCGCGGCAGACAGTTGCTCTGCTCTCTGATAGGTTGCCTGATCTTGGTTCAAATAGCGTTTGTTGGATATCCGGACGTTCTCTTCGCCATAGTTGGCCCGGATTTCCTCGCCATATTGCCGCTCATTGTCCTCGAGCTGCCTCTTCTTGAGTCCTTCAAATTTTGCCTGGTCTGACATGTTCATTCCTCCCTGGTGTGCTGCAAGGATGCGGTCCAGCGTCTCCAGCAAGCACTGGGTCTGCTCGAGGCGCGCGATGATCATCTGGCGTTGTTCTGACAGGATATCCAATGGATTGCGAGCCGTTTTTTCCAGAGCCATCTGGATTTCATCCAGTCCCAGGTCCAGTTCGCGATAAAACAAGATCAGTTGCAGCTGGTCAACGGACTGGCTGTCATAGATCCTGTAACCGTTGCCCGAGACCCGGCGTGGTTTCAACAAGCCCACTTGGTCGTAATAGCGCAGCGTTCGGGTGGTCACACCCGCGAGGCGGGCTAATTGGTTGATCGTGTAATCCATGCTGACAGCGTACACCTTGACGTAACGTCAATGTCAAGAGGGGGTCACGCGAGGCTCTTTATCAAATTCCGTGAAAAGCATTTAAAAAGCAGCTGATTCGTGTAAGCGTGGTCTTGTGGGCATCAAAGATTTGCGAAGCACCCGTGTTGGCTCCAAGTCTGGCACCATGGATGGAAACTTCCGCTTTTGGGGTCGGTGCACCAAAACGGCAACAATCAAATCGGTCTCGAAAGCCCTGCAGCAGAGGCTTCTCCAAATCCAGCCAAGTTCTTCCAAATAAGTGCTCCGACGTAACAGCGGAAATTTCCCTTCCTATGTCGGAGCACTTATTTGGAACATTTTCGATAAGGCGTCAACCTGTTGCGGCTGTAAGCTTCACAAGAGCATTTCAGATTTTCCTGAAAAGTGGACTGACCCCAAAAAAAGAACATTCCGCGTGAAGGGCCAGACTTGGCCGTAAGTCTGGCTCCAAATCGTGAATATTCCACAAAAAGTTCCACCGCTCGCATCACCTCTGACACCAAACCTTGCAACTACCATCCACGGTACCAGGTTGGTAAATTGTTGGAAGTAAGGATACATCATTTATTTTTCACGGAAACAAGCAAAGAGCCACACGCGAGGGGGTCGCCTGTTGGACACACATTGCCACACGCGGTGGTCACAATGATACAATCAGGGAAATTTAAAAATTTTCCGACCCTTGGAGGACTGCCCATGCTCAATCTCGATTTCGCAGAACAGACCTTGGTCCTGATCAAACCTGACGCGTGCGAGCGTAACCTGATCGGGGCGATCCTGGCCCATTATGAGCAGGCGGGTCTGGAGGTCACACAGTTGAAAATGCTCCGGCCGGCCAGGAAACTGGTAGCAGAGCATTATGAGGAGCATCTGGGGCAACCGTACTATGAGGGCCTGCTGGAACGTCTCACGGACCAGCCAATTGTCGCCCTGGTCATGGCGGGTCAAAATGCCGTCGCTCGCGTTAGGAATTTAAACGGTGCGACCGATCCGGCAAAGGCGTCACCCGGCACAGTCCGTGCCCTTTACGCCATCGACACGCGCCGCAACAGTGTCCACGCATCGGACTCTGAGGCCAGTGCTGCCAGGGAGATCGCACTCTGGTTTGGAATGAATTAAATCCTCGTCAGAGCCATGGCTGCGACCAATGGCAGCATCAGGAGCAGGAAATTCTGGATGCTCACGGCGAAGGTATCCTTTTTGGTCTGGAGTTGGCGGAACTTGCGGATGTTCCTTTCGACCGGGAGTGCAACCAGCAAGGCAATCAGGATCCAGGGCGTTATCAAACGAAGGGCAGCCAAGGCGACAAAGCTAATCAGCGAGGCGTAATAGAGTCCAGCAAAGACATTCAAGGCAGCCGGCACCCCGATGTAGTGTGGCAAGGTCAGACGGCTGACCGTGCGATCGTGTTCAAGATCGCAGATATTATTGGCCAGCATGATGTTGGCGATCGTAGCGACGGGTGTGACCGTGATCAGAAGCAATTTCAGCAGTTCCGGCCAGCGCAGGGCCAGAGTAGCCATTTGCCAATCCACCTGGATGAAGACCAGGCTGCCGGAGGGGGCATTGATCTGGACGACCAGGAAAGGGATGAAAAATCCCATGAACAAGCCGGAGAAGATCTCGCCCAGTGGCATGCGCGAGATCGGGGCCGGGCCAAAGGTGTAGAAAATACCCACGGCAAAGCAGGCAGCTCCGGCCAGGAGGATGGTCAGGTCAGTGGCAATGGCAAGCAGGAGACCCAGTGCGGTAGCCAGGATGAGCATCACGACCAGAATGATCAAGGCCGGACGACGGGTAAATGGCAGTGGCTGGCCATTGCTTTTCGTATCGATGAAATTGTTGAGAGCGGTTGTGGCCATATCGAATACCAGCATACTGGCAAAAAACAGGCCAGTGAGAACCCAATCGATGGCCTGGTAGCGACTATAGACAAAAGCCAGTCCCAGCAGGAATGGAAAAAGGCTGGCGAGTTTGGTCCGGATTTCGACATAGCTGAAAAAACGGCTGAGCATCAAATTTCCCTCTCTTAATGGGATCCATGTTTTTGGTCACGATCTAGCTTTGGCGCCCGCCGTCAATACCTGCGTTCAGCAATGCTGGTCAGGATTTCTCCCAGGCGCTGTCGCCGGGCCTGTCCTTCCACTTGGCTGAGGATTGAGCTCGCCTTGTCCAGATACCGTTTTGCGACTTGGCGGGCACGGCCAACATAGCCAGCCGTGACCAGATCTTTGCTGATCGTTGCGATTTCAGTCGGAGTCAGTTCGACGCGGCGCACCAGCTCTCGCAAAGCTGGCTGTTCAGCCAAGGCAAAAATCAAAGGCAGCGTCACAACCCCTTCTGCCAGATCTTTGGCGGTCTGCTTTTTCATGGTCTGGGTCGAAACTTCATAGTCGAGGCAATCATCCGCCAGCTGGAAATGCATGCCAACGCAGAAGCCAAAACGGCTCATTCGGTGCGCCTGCGACTCAGAATAGCCGCCCAGGATCGCTCCGGCAGACATGGCCAAGGCGAACAAGACAGCTGTTTTACCGGATATGATCCGCAAATAGCTGAACACAGACAGATCCACATCGCGGTTGTGGCGGTGCTGGCTGAGTTCACCCATGCAAATCTGGGCGATGGAACGGGAAAATTCGCTGTAGCGCAAGGCATGCGTTTCGGCGATCCCGGCAATCAGCGTCAAGGCCAGGCTGAAGAGGTAATCGCCGCTGAGCACGGCTGTTTTTTTGCCGAACAGGCTGTGAACACTGGCCTTGCCCCGGCGCAGCGGGGCATCGTCAAGGATATCGTCATGGACCAGGGTCGCCAGATGCAGCAACTCAAGGGCCGCCGCCGCATCGATCGCGCAGGACGGAACGAATCCATCCTCATCGGTGGCTGCGGCCAGCAGCAAATAGGCCCTGAAGGCCTTGCCATCACTGCCGGCCAGATGTTCCATGACATCGCGGACCGCGCGATCAGATCGATGCAGGATCGACTGGATGCGTTCTTTGACCAAAAGGCGGGCCTGTCCAAGATCGATCCGATCCTGGGCAGGCCCGCTCTGGCATGATTTGATATCAATCATTGTACAAATAGCTCTTCTTCACCCAGGGAATTTTTTTCCAGACTTTCTTGAGCCAGGGCATGGCGTAGTAATCGAGGCCAAACACCGAGCCACCGCCGAAGAGAACGGCCAGGCCGGCAGCCACCATCCACCATTGACCGAGGTAAAGACCGGTGGTCATCAGGAACATCACCAGGAGGACCAGCGAGTAGGCAGAAGCGAGGAATGTAAACAGGCCACCGATCAGGGCCAGGCCGATCAGGATTTCAGAAACGACGATCATGTTCTGGAAGAACAGCATGCTACCCTCAGAGACCAGGATGACGTTGGACTTCATCCATTCGGTGACCACGTTCGGGAAGCGCAAGGCATAACCGATCAGGCTGCTGGAGGCATTGGCGATCTTGATCAGCTCGACCTGGATCAGGCCGAATATATCCCAGTTGACCAGGGCTTTGTCCCAGACAGCCTGGGTAACAGCGCCAGTCGTCTCGACCACTGCAGTCGAGGCACTGGCCACGGCATCGGTTGCTGCCGGAACCGCTTCGGTCGAGGCAGCGGCTGTGGCATCCGGAACGTAGTTGGCACCCTGGATGGCTTTCTCAAAAACGCTGGCCGCTCCAGAGAAGAAACCGGTCAGTTTCGGTGTGTTCATCCAGCCTTCCTGGATTTTGACAACGGCTTCAAAGAGCCAGGTGCCGCCCAGGAGCAGGCGCAGGGGGACGAGCATGAAGCTGGGGGTGCGATTGGAGAAGTGACCGCCGACAAAGCTGCGCTTTTTGCGGATCGTGAAGAACTCGTGGCGCAGGTAGCTGAAGACCTTGTTCCAGCCCAAGACCTGGATGAAATAGACGATGTTGATCAAGTGCTTGACGAACATGGCAAAGAAAGACGGGAGAGCGAATTTCTTCTTGTCACCACCGACCAGAGCCAGACCGTAGCGTCCGCCAATGCAGACCATGACGCCGTGGAACGACGGGTGATAGGCTTTCATCTCACCCTGGCCGGTGATTTCAACAGCCAGGTTATGGGCGACTTCCGAAGCCGAATGCTCGCAGTTTTCAACCATCTGCGGCACGGGAGCCTTGGCCCCTTCTGGAATGTAGAACATGCTGTCGCCGACGATGTAGACATTGTTTTTGCCTTCAGCGCGCAGGTAGCTATCTGCCACCAGACGGCTGCGGCCACCCTGTTTGAGGGCGGTGGAATCTTTATTGATCTGGGCGCCTTCGGTACCAGCGGTCCAGATGACAGTGCGGGTTTCATCGCGAATGACCTGGTCGTCTTTCTTGAAAATGATGTAGCCATCACCAATTTCATGGATGCCAGCCTTGAGGATGACTTTGACACCCATTTTTTCGAGGCGCCGCTGGGCTTTGGCGGACAATTCTGGCGTCAGAGTCGGCACCACGCGGTCAAGCATGTCGACCTCGATGATGCGGACTTCGTCCCGTGCAACTTCAAACTGCTCGGCCAGGGAGTCACACCATTCAGCCAGTTCGCCAGCCATTTCCACACCGGTGAAGCCGGCACCTGCGATATAGAAAGTTAAAAGGCGCTGCTTTTCGACCGGATCGGTCTCATTCATGGCCTTTTCGAAAACTTTGGTCGTGTGAGCGCGCAGGCGCATGGCGTCATTATAGGACCACAGCTTGTAGCTGTAAGTCTCGGCGCCAGGAATGCCATAATAGGCAGGCTGGGAACCTGAAGCCATGACCAGGTAGTCATACGGATACACATCCAGCTCGCCGGTCAGGGTTTGCTTCTCGTAGTCGATCACACTGATCTTGTCGGTGACAACATCGACTTTGCGACCGGCAAAAATTTTGCGCAGACTGATGCGGATGCTGTCCTCGTCGACCCGATTCGCCGCCACTTCATGCAACTCCGTCATCATGGTGTGGTAGCGGTTCTTGTCGATCAGGGTGATCTGGACGCTGTCATCTTTTTTGAACCGTCTGGCCAATTTTTTCGCTGTCAGAACGCCGGCATAACCGCCGCCGAGAATGATGATTCTTTTCTCCATGCAGAACCTCCAAATAGTGTCAAATTCTGTTTGATATGGTCAAAAGCCCATAACTACAAACGTTTACAATACAAACAAAGCCTATCTTAACACTGTGATTTGAGATTTTCAACGATAAGTGCTCTCAATTTGCCTGCGGTCTACCCTATTTGGATGAATTTTTGTCATTTGTTGGCAAATGTCCATAATTAGCCGCTTGCCCGGATTTCTTGCAAGTTGTCCGAGCACGTTGCGGGATAAGCCACGGTGGCTGGAGTGAATAATAAATGTTCTGACAGGTCTTTTAGCGATAACGGATCTGGCTATCCTGGTAATTGCGGCGCAACTGAGCCAGACGCTCGCGACGATGCCGGCGTTTGATCTCTCGCATCCGGACCAAGTAGACAATGGCCGCCAGGATCAGAAGGCCAACCGTCACCAGGACCATGATCAAAGCGGCAAACCAGCCCGGGACGGGTGCGCTTGATGAATCTGCAACGGACTGGCTGCCCTGATCATCTGCTGGCGCGACAGCGCTTGCAGACTCGATCACCGGTGTGATCGGGATCGATGCAACCTCCGGTGCCATGCGGTCGGAGAACTGGCTGCCGATTGTGATCTGGATGGCACTTTGGGCCAGTTCATCCTCAGTCGGATTGGATGACCGGAGCAAGGTCAGGTCAAGGTCGGTGGTTTTCACCGTTTGGTGGAGCCAGATCTGGACTGGTGCCTGGACAGCCAGGGTTGCCCTTTTTTCTTCACCTTGCTGATCTGTGAACAAGACAACATCGCTGGGGAAGGTTTCCGGATCCAGAGTGATGGCCCGGAATTGTTCAAAGCCATAGTCCATCAGGGCTATGGTGTCATCCCATTTGGCCGAGCGCAATTCGGAGTTCATGACCACGGCAATCAGGGTCCGGCCATTGCGGCTGGCCACCGTCACCAAAGTATGGTGGGCTTCATTGGTGTATCCGGTTTTGGATGCTACCAGCCCTTCCATTGTCTCTTCACCATTAACGAAGGAGTTGGCCGCATACATGGCCCGTTCCTTGGGCTGGATATTGGTCGGGGGAATGACATAATGTTCGGTTGAAAAATAAGTCGACCAGCCAGGCGTTTGCCAGGCCGCCCGAGTGATCAAGGCCATGTCGCGGGCAGAGGTCACATGTTCCGGATCCGGCAGACCGTTGGCATTGGAGAAATGCGTATTCAGGGCCCCGGCTTCTGACGCCCGCTGGTTCATCAAGACAGCAAAATCCTCGATCGTGCCACTGATATGTTCCGCGATTCCATTGGCGGCATCATTAGCCGAGGAGATCGCCAGACCGTACAGGGCATTATTCAAGGAGATCTGTTCGCCAACATCGAGCGCAATATGCGAAGATCCTCGTTCGATCGAAAAGACAGCTTCATGGCTCATCGTGATCATGTCGGACAAGTTGCCGTTTTCCAAGGCTAGCAAAGCCGTCATGATCTTGGTGATGCTGGCCGGATACATGACCCGGTCCATGTCTTTGCCATACAGGATCTGGCCCGACTCGGCATCCATCAGGCAGGCTGATAGCGACTGCAGGGCCGGCGCATAGGCGACGGGGAAGCTCTCCTCGATCAGGGCTGAATCTAAAGTTCCGGTGCTAGTCCCGATGGTCAGCTCAGGCGCTGTGGTGTTTGCCGCAACACAGGGGCTGATCGTCAGGAGCAAGGCCAGGATTATGATAAAAGCGGTGGTTACACGCATGAAAGAACCTGCCAAAATTGATATTAAACTTCGTCAGTATAAACCAATCGCCTGGGCGGGGCAACTTGATGTCCATTGGAAAGCTGTAGAACCGACCTGTGACCGAGTTCGTGCTGGGCACACGGCTGAGTGCCGCCCATAATTGGCATTTGTTTAAAATGTAGCTAAGGATACAGCACTTTTTATTCCTACTGATGTACTATGATTAAAGAAAAGACGCTGCTTCGTGTCACACTAAAATTGAATCCGCTGAATTTCCAACGTACGAGGTAAAATCATGGCCCGACCTGTCAAATGGCGCAAAATTGAAAACATTCCGCAGATTCTGCGGTTTTATCCGGAACAGACCGTTTCGGCAGCCGGGGGGGAGAACATCCTCCTGCTCGAAGAAATCGAGGCCATCCGGCTCAAAGATCTGGAAGGACTCGAACAAGAGGATTGCGCCAACCGGATGGAAGTGTCCCGTCCAACCTTCCAGCGCATCCTGGTGTCCGCCCGGAAAAAAATTGCGGACAGCCTGATCCAAGGCAAAGAGATCCGCATCGCCGGAGGTTTTTTCACCCGCAACAACTGCACAATCCGATGTTCCAGATGCGGGCGTGAGTGGATTGAACGTTTCGAAGCGATCGAAAGCGGCACGAGCAAGCACCAGATCTGTCCGCAGTGCCGCAGCGTCAGGCTGCAGTGCTGTCCGGACGATGAAAGCCCGGAAGGTGTGGCCTGCCGGGCCCGCTGTGGTGGCCGCTACGAGTAATGCTCCCGCAGCAGCTTGATTTCTGCTGCATAACCGGGGATCTCATTAGGTGTTTCCAGATAAAATGGCAACTCGCGCAGGCGGGGGTGGTTGATGAAACGCACAATGGCATCCAGGCCCAGTGAGCCCTCGCCGATGCAGGCATGGCGGTCCTTGTGGCTGTTGAAGGGTGTCAGGCTGTCATTGAGATGGATCGCCTTGAGTCGGTCAAGGCCAATGTTCCGATCGAACTGTTCCAGCACGCCATCAAGGTCGTTCACGATATCATAACCTGCTGAGTACACATGGCAGGTATCCAGACAGACGCCCAGTCTGTCTTTTTCCTGTATCCGGTCGATGATCGCCCGGATTTCTTCAAAACGGCTGCCAACTTCGCTGCCCTTGCCAGCCATCGTTTCCAGGAGGACGAGGGTCTGGCCATCACGCGTGAGCACGCGGTTCAAGAGGGCGGCGATTTTTTCAATCCCAACCTCGATCCCCTGGCCGACATGGCTGCCGGGATGGAAATTGTAGAACTGGCCTGGCAAGGGTTCCAGACGCTGGAGATCCTCAGCCATCATGGTGGCAGCCAGTTCATACAAGCCGGCATCAGCCGCACAAGGATTCATGGTGTAGGGCGCATGACCCAGGAGGGGCGCAAACTGGTGCTGCTCGAGAATGGCCTTCAGACCCTTGATGTCCTCAAGGTCGATCGTACGCATCTGGCTGCCGCGTGGATTCCTGGTGAAAAACTGGAAAGTGTTGGCATCAATGCTGAGGGCTTCCTCACCCATGTGAGTGTACCCTTTGGCGATGGAAAGATGGCAGCCGATCTTGAGCATGGTGGTCTCCTGTCAGGATTGATTTTTATCAGTCTAGCGGTTTTATCACTGGATGTGCAGTCTAGTGTGTTACGAGAAAAATTTTTTAATCATTCTTTGTCGAACTACTTTACTTGTCGTAGTAGCCGTGCTACACTTGAATTACCACGACAGACAAAGTAATCAAAGAGACAGGGGGCGATTTGCATGGTCCGGGACAATCCTGCCCCACCCAATACCGACATCATGCGTGGCTTGAATGACATCATGATCCTGTTCCTGCTCCTGCATGAGCCCTCCTACGGGTATGAGATCTCCCGGCAGATCCGCGAGAAAACACAGGGTGGCTATGTGATCCGGGAAACGACCCTGTATTCCGTTTTTTCCCGTCTCGAAAATACCGGTTGCATCGAATCCTTTTCCGGCACGGTGAGCATGGGCCGACCGCGTACCTATTACCGGATCACCGACGCCGGTCGAACCTATTACCGGCAAAAATGCCAGGAGTGGCAAGAGATCCGATCCCTGCTGCAGCCTTTCATAGAGGAGGAATGATTGAATGGACACCATCATCAGCTATCTCAACAACTTGTTTGCTAACCTGCCCAAAACCGAGCGCGTCCAAGCCTTGAAAGCTCAAATGCAGGCCAGCATGGAGGACAAATACCTGGCTCTGAAAGCTGAAGGCCGCAGCGAGAACGAGGCCATCGGCAGTGTCATCTCGGAGTTTGGCAACATCGACGAGCTGATGGCAGAACTAGGCTTGGCGGCTGCACCTCAAGCAGCTGCCCTGAAACCTTTCAGTTTGCAGGACGCCAGGAATTATCTCGCAGCGGCACGACAGACAGCCATCCTGGTCGGGCTCGGCGTATTCCTCTGCATGCTCGGCGTCGCCAGCCTGATTTTGATCGGCCAGCTGGTGGACAACGGCCAACTGGGCCAGCAACTGGGCGATTCCAACCAAGGTGCCCTGGCGATGATTCCCTTCTTTATCCTGATCGCCGCCGGTGTCAGTCTCTTCGTGTATTCGGGCATGAAACTCGACCGCTACAAATTCCTCGAAACCGGCGAATTTGAACTCGCACCCGCAGCCAAAAGCGAATTGGAGCGCCAGCGCGAATCATTCCAGCCAGCTTTCGGCCTGGGCATCATGATCGGCGTCAGCCTCTGCATCCTCTCGCCCCTCTCCCTGTTCCTATTCTCGCTGTTTGGCGAAGAACGCACGGGGTTTGGTGTCCCAGTCCTCCTGATCATTGTCGGCATCGCTGTTTTCTTCTTCATTTATTTCGGCACCACCAAGGATGCTTTCAACAAACTCCTGAAACTCGAGGAATATGCCAACAAGAACAAGCAGGAGACCGACAAAGTCATAGGCATTGTTGCTGCTACGGTCTGGCCTCTGGCTGCCGCCACTTACCTGCTCCTCGGTTTCACCCGCGGCATGTGGGGTACAGCCTGGATCATCTTCCCGATCCTCGGCATCGTCTTCGGTGTTTTCTCAGCGATCTATTCTGGAATCAAGAAAGGTTGACCAGATTCTCCTGCCAGCCAGGATTCTGTTTAAAAATCAGCTCCAGATCGAAAATCAAGATTTTGCCAGTAAAGAAGCTGCCTCTTGCAAAGGTTGGCTTCTTTTTTGTTGACAACTAAAATACCGGACCTGTAAATTGGATATGATTTGTGCCCTTTCCCGGGCGATTCCCCACATTATTACAGGAGGACCCATCATGAGTTACGCCCCCAAGCTTGTCGTCGGCTACTTGCCCGATGAACGCCCGCCCTTCTGGAAGCTGATCCTGTTCGCACTCCAGCAAATCCTGGTCATGTTCCCTGCCACCGTTCTTGTCGCCCTGCTGACTGGCTTTCATGTCTCCACCACCATTTTTGCCAGCGGCCTGGCCACCATCTGCTTCCTGCTCGTCACCCGCGGCAAAATCCCGCTCTACTATGGCTCCAGCTTCTCCTACATCGCAGCCATCGTCTCGATCACCGGTGCCCGCAATTTCGGCGAAGTTGCGCCGGACGCCCTGATCTCCCAGGCCCAGTTCGGTGTCATCATGTCCGGTCTGGTCTCGATCGCCGCCGGTCTGATCATCAACGCCTTCGGACATGAAGCCGTGGAAAAAGTCCTCCCCCCGTCCGTCACAGGTTCAATCGCCATCGTCATCGGTATTTCCCTCGCCGGAACAGCTCTCTCCGGTGCCGCCGGCAACGGCGCTGAAGGCGCTGCCCAGAACACCGCCTGGGTCATCGCCCTCGTCACATTGGTCTCGACCATGTTGTTCTCTGTCTACCTCAAAGGCACCTGGGGCCAGCTACCCATCTTGTTTGGTATCGTCATCGGCTATGTGACCGCCCTCTCACTGGGCGTGATCGACTTTTCAACGGTCTTCTCCGGCCAAGTTGTCGCCATGCCCCATTTCACCCTGCCCAGCGCCAACTGGGGCGCTGTGCTGGCAATCATGCCGATCGCCATTGCCACCATTCCTGAATCAACCGCTCACCTCTACCAGCTCGACATCTATGTCGACCACTTGGCCGAGCAAAAAGGCAAGCCGAGCTATGACATCAAGAACAAACTGGGGCTGAACCTGATCGGAGACGGCATCGGCGACATCGTTTCTTCGATGTTCGGTGGTCCTGCAGGCACCAACTATGGTGAAAATCTCTCGACCATGGCCATTACGAAAAACTTCTCGGTTCCGGTCCTCGGAGCTGCTGCCATCATCACCATGGTCATCTCCTTCTTCACCCCTTTGTCCAACCTGGTCAACACCATTCCCGGTTCCGTCATCGGCGGCGTCAGCATCTACCTGTTCGGCGTTATCGGCGCCCAAGGCATCGCCATCATGATCAACCGCAAAGTCGACCTCTTTGATTCCCGCAACCTCGCCGTCATTTCGATTATCCTGGTCGTCGGTCTCGGCGGTAATTACGGCTTTGCCGGCGGCATGATCCCCTTCTTCGGCATGAAGCTGCCTGCCATCGCCACCGCTGCCCTGATGGGTATCCTGGCCAACCTGGTCCTCTCCATCGGAGCCAAGAAACAGGCTGCGTAAAATCAGCAGCAGGCTCTTTTTCCTAAAAATCAAGGGGCTGTCTCAAAACGTTCGTTTTGAGACAGCCCCTTTTCTTTTTCACGGTTAGAATGACTCCGCCGACTGATAAATTTTGTCGATGTCGTGCCGGGGTATCGATTTTTCCACGAGATAGCCGATGATCAGGATGACAGGCAGGTTGAGGATCAGGCGGCCGAGCATGAAAGTCCAGCCCATGGCTGTAGCCTCAAACAACAGCAGGGGGATTTTGGTCGTCGACCAGGCGCCGATGAAAACCATGATGTTGGAGAGCTTGCTGCCTTTTTTGAGCATGATGCCAGCGACGGGGAAAGCGGCGTATAAAGGACCGGCGGCAAAGGAGCCGAGCAGGAACGACAAGGCGATGCCGATGAAGCCGGACTTTTCGCCGGTCAGTCGGATCATGACCTCGCGCGGCACCCAGACATCCAGAAGGCCGAGAAGGATGAAGATCGGCGGCACGACGGCCATCAAGTCGAGCAGGTTGTCCCAGCTCATTTGTGTTGCTTTCAGGCTCAGCGTGGCGTCAAAAACAGCGATACCAGCGAGAAGCAGTAGCATGATCAGGAAAAAGCGGTAACGCTTCAGGAGATTTTTCATTTCACAATACCTCCGAGAATCAGGGCCACAATCACTGAGAAAACCAAAGCCAGCACATTGCGGGTCAAGGTGGCGCGTTTGCCGAAATATTTCATTTCCACTGGCATGGTGACAACACCGACCATCATCAGGGTGGAGACAAAAACGGCGATCTGGACCACGCCTGCACCATGCTGGAGCAGGGCTGCTGCGAGTGGAAACGCGACAAAACCCGGGATCAGCGTGACCGATCCGACAGCTGCTGCAATGACGATGCCGATCCAGCCGGACTGGGATCCGATCAAGCTGGAAATCGTTTCCGGCGACAGAATGGCCAGCAAAATTCCGATCAGGACAATAATGCCCAGCATTTGCGGTAGAATATTCTCAAAGGATTTCCAGGCCTTTTTCAGGGCCATGCGGGTCTTGGCGCGGTCCTTGAAAAAGGACACTCCCAGCAGGCCGAAAGCCAGACCGTATAAGACGTACGTAAACATGCAATGTGCTCCTTTCAAATCTGTTCTTAATGTATCAGCAATCCGGGGATTGACCGTGACATGATCACAGTCCCCCCCATCCTCTTGCTTCTATAATCGTCCCGCGGCAAGCCCCTGCGCTTGTCCCTGCAAGGAGATGCCATGAAAGACCAGATCCAGATCCGCTACACCAAGGAAAGCACGGCCGGCAGCAACTTAAGCTGCGGCGGCAACTTGTCCTATCTGGATCTTTTACCCGGTCAGACCCTGCTGGACCTGGGCTGCGGTCGCGGCCGGGAAACACTGGAGGCTGCCCTGGCCCTGGGCCCTGGCGGTCTGGCAGTCGGTCTCGACCTGACAGCAGCCATGGTTGAAAAGGCCTGGGAAAATGCTGCCGGCACCCCGGAAATCCAGAACGGCCAGGCCCATGTCTCCTTTGTCCAGGGCGATATCGAGGCCCTGCCCTTCGCTGATGAGACGTTTGATGCTGTGATCAGCAATTGTGTGATCAATCACGCCCGCAACAAGCAGCAAGTGTACCGCGAAATCCATCGCGTCCTCAAGTGCGGTGGCTACTTTATTGTATCCGATGCCTGCACCCGCGAGCTACTACCGGAGTCGGTCACATCCGATCCCCAGGCCTGGGCTGACTGCTTTGGCGGAGCGATTCCCCGTGAAGCCTATCTCGCCAGCATTGAAGCTGCCGGTTTCCCTGATCTGGACATCCTGAAATCCCGCGAATACATCAAAAACGGCTATGACTTCATCAGCCTCACGATCCGCGGCATCAAGCCGCAGATCCTTTGACACGCATATATACATGTTTTGTGTATATAGAAGATTTTGAGGACAGGAGGCGTTGAATCGATGAAGAAAGTCACTGGAAAGGCTTCTTCGGGCAGCTGCTGCACGTCTTTCACGACGGCCCAGTGCTGCTCCAAATCCTCAAAAGTTGTGGCAGGCTGCCACGACTGACCCCAAGCCGGACGGAGGTGGCCAAGCTGCTGCCTCCGCCCGATGCCCTCTCACCTCACTTCTCGATCCTCACACCCGTTTCTGCCCGCTCATCCCTCACCCACCAGACTCAGGAGGTCGCCATGATTCCCGCCAAGAACAACATCATTGTCCAGATCCAGGACAGTGCACCAGCCGAATATGCCATCATGAATCCGATCACCGGCAGTTTCGACCTGATGGGTGCACGCGAACACGCCTGGTTCACCGCAGCCGGCGCCCGGCCCAAGCTGGATCCTGATACGCTGGATTATTTTCTCGAGCGCGGCTACGCCTACCTCGACAGCCAGGGCGAGCAGCAGGCGATCGAAAGGGCCTACGCCGAATTCTCGGCTGAGGTAGAAGATGGTCAGGTCCAGCTGATGCTGGTGCCCACCTATGGTTGCAACCTCGCTTGTACCTATTGCTTCCAGCACGGTATCGATGGCCGTCCCCAGCTGATCACAAAAGAAATCGTCGATGCCTTTTTTGCTTATGC
>SABL01000161.1 GCA_009928985.1 Clostridia bacterium | reverse complement strand
GAACTCGACGTCATGGGCAATGCCCTGGACAATCCGAAACGTCCCTTCGTGGCCATCCTCGGCGGTGCCAAGGTTTCCGACAAGATCGGCGTCATCGAGAACCTGATCGACAAAGTCGACACCCTGATCATCGGTGGCGGCATGGCCTACACCTTCTTTGTCGCCCAGGGCCACACCATTGGCAACTCCCTCGTCGAGGCTGACAAAGTCGAAATTGCCAAGTCTCTCCTGGAGAAGGCCGCTGCCAAGGGCACCAACTTGCTCTTGCCCGTTGACAATGTCATCGGCACCCATTTTGCTGCCGACTGCGAAGCCCAGGCCATCCCCTCGGATGAAATCCCGGACGGCTGGATGGGCCTCGATATTGGTCCCGAAACAGTCAAGAACTTCACCGGCGCCGTCAAAGATGCCGGAACCGTCGTCTGGAACGGCCCGATGGGTGTGTTTGAATTTGACCGTTTTGCCAATGGTACGCGTGAGGTTGCTAAAGCGATCTCAGAATCCAATGCCATTTCCATCATCGGTGGTGGCGACTCCGCTGCAGCAGTCGAGCTTCTGGGCTTCGCCGACAAGGTCAGCCACATCTCCACCGGAGGTGGTGCGTCGCTCGAATACCTCGAAGGCAAAGTCCTGCCCGGGGTCGATTGCCTGATGGACAAGAACCCCCGCCGCACCTTTGCTGCCGGCAACTGGAAGATGAACAAAGGCGTCCCGGCTGATGCCGTCAAGATGATCAATGAGCTCAAGCCCCTGGTGGCCAATGCCGGATCCCAGATTGCCCTTGGCATCCCGTTCACAGCGATCTCGGCCGCCCTTGAAGCCACTGCCTACAGCAACGTCAAAGTCGCCGCCCAGAATTGCCATTTCGAAGATTCCGGCGCTTTCACCGGTGAAATCTCCGCCCGAATGCTGGCTGAAATGGGCGTTCCCTACGTCATCATCGGCCACTCCGAGCGTCGTGAATATTTTGCCGAGACCGATGAAACAGTCAACAAGAAAGCCAAGGCTGCCCTGACCTGGGGTGTCCGCCCGATCATCTGCTGCGGTGAATCCCTCGCTCAGCGCGAATCTGGTGAAACCTTCACCCTGATCGAAAGCCAGATCACTGCTGCCTTTGCTGGTATTCCGGCCGAAAAGACCCACCTGATCACCATTGCCTACGAACCGATCTGGGCCATCGGCACGGGCAAGGTCGCCACCGACGAACAGGCTCAGGAAGTCTGCGCCTTCATCCGTGGTCTCGTTGCCAAAATTTACGACGAGCAGACGGCTGCTTCCATCCGCATCCAGTACGGCGGTTCCGTCAATGCCAAGAATGCTGCCGGCCTGTTTGCCCAGCCGGATATCGACGGTGGTCTCGTTGGCGGTGCCTCGCTCAAGGCCGAAGACTTCTCTGTCATCTGCAACGCCGGAGCCTGATTTGGCCGGCCGCGCCTGATTCATCCACCAGGGCCGAGGACCCTGCCCCGTCAGGGCAGGATCCCGGCCTTTTGCATCGAAAGGAGCCCTTGCCATGACTTCCTTACCCAAACGCCCCGTCGCCCTGATCATTCTGGACGGTTTCGGGGTCAACAACGAAACCATCGGCAATGCCGTCAAGGCGGCTAAAACAACGAATATCGACCGTTACCTGGCCGATTACCCCAATACCATGGTCCGCACCAGTGGCATGGATGTTGGGCTGCCAGACGGCCAGATGGGCAACTCCGAAGTTGGTCACACCAATATCGGCGCCGGCCGGATTGTCTACCAGGAACTGACCCGTATCACCAAGTCCATCCGCGATGGTGATTTTTTCACCAACGACGCCTTGCTCAAGGCGATCTCCAAAGCCAAGGCCAGCGGCACGTCCCTGCACCTGTTTGGCCTGGTTTCAGATGGCGGTGTCCACAGCCACAACACTCACTTATATGCACTGGTCGAGCTGGCCAAACGCCAAGGACTCGAAAAAGTCTATGTCCATTGCTTCTTTGACGGCCGTGACGTCCCACCGGATTCCGCCAAAGGCTACACCGAGGAACTTGAAGCCAAGCTCAAGGAAATTGGCGTCGGCAAGATTGCCTCGATCATGGGCCGCTATTATGCCATGGATCGCGACAACCGCTGGGAACGCGTCGAGAAAGCCTACCGCGCGATGGTCACCGGCGAAGGCAACCAGGCCACCAATGCGGTCGCTGCGGTCGCTGCTTCTTACGAGGCGGGCGTCTTGGATGAATTCGTCATCCCGACAGTCATCACCGAAAATGGCGCACCCGTTGCCACCATCCAGGCCAATGACAGCGTGATCTTCTTCAATTTCCGCCCCGACCGGGCCCGGGAAATCACCCGCTGCTTCATGCAGCCGGACTTCTCCGGATTTGCCTTGCCCAAAGGAAATTTCCCGCTGACCTACATCACCCTGACCCAGTATGACAAGACCTTTAACGACTATCCTGGACTGACGGTTGCCTATCATCCGACCAGCCTGTCCAATACCTTTGGCGACTACATCGCCCAAAACGGTCTGACTCAGCTGCGCATTGCTGAAACTGAGAAATATGCCCACGTCACGTTCTTTTTCAACGGCGGTGTCGAGAAGGAATTCCCCGGCGAAGACCGCTGCCTGATTCCTTCACCCAAAGTGGCCACCTATGACCTGCAGCCGGAAATGAGTGCCTATCTGGTCGCTGAAGAAGCAGTCAAACGCGTCAATTCGGGCAAATACGATGTCATCATCCTTAATTTTGCCAATTGCGACATGGTCGGTCACACCGGTGTCTTCGAAGCAGCCGTTGCGGCCGTCGAAGCGGTCGATACCTGCACCGGACAGGTTGTCGACGCGATTCTGGCCCAGGGCGGCGTTGCTTTGATTACCGCTGACCATGGCAATGCCGAACAGATGATTGATCCTGACACCGGCGGGGCTTTCACCGCACACACCACCCTGCCAGTGCGCCTGATTGCCGTCGGCGACGGCAATATCCAGCTCCAGGAAGGGGTTCTGGCAGACCTGGCACCCACCATGCTCGACCTGATGGAGCTGCCGCAGCCCCAGGAAATGACCGGCCATAGCCTGATTCTCTGAGAAGATTCGTGTTCAATGTTACGGAATTATGCTATAATTGCCTTTGGCTCGACACCTTCAGCGCCAGTCCGCGCGACCGTCTGCCGGGCTTAAAGGATGACTCTTTGTGATCCATCATCGATTTTTATTAAAGGAGAGTGTCATATGGCTAACCCAAAGAAGTACATGACCATGGACGGCAACACCGCTGCCGCGTATACCTCGTACGCGTTCACCGAAGTTGCCGGCATCTACCCCATCACTCCGTCGTCACCAATGGCTGACTACACGGATCAGTGGGCACAGGAAGGCCGCAAGAATATTTTTGGCCAGACCGTCAACGTCGTTGAAATGCAATCCGAGGGTGGCGCTGCTGCGACGACCCATGGTGCGCTGGCAACTGGTGCTCTGGCGACGACCTATACAGCTTCCCAAGGTCTTTTGCTGATGATCCCTAACATGTACAAGATCTCTGGTGAGCTGCTCCCGGGTGTTTTCCACGTCACAGCCCGCGCCCTGGCCGCCCATGCCCTGTCCATTTTCGGTGACCATGCGGACGTCATGGCCTGCCGCCAGACTGGTTTTGCGATGCTCGCCTCCTCCTCGGTCCAGGAAGTTGTCGATCTCGCTGCCGTCGCCCATCTCGCCGCGATCAAGGGCCGTGTCCCGTTCCTGCATTTCTTTGATGGATTCCGCACTTCGCATGAAATCCAGAAAATCGAAGTCCAGGACTACGCCGACCTGGCCAAGCTCGTCGACATGGACGCCGTCAAAGCCTTCCGTGCCCGCGGCCTGTCCCCGAACCACCCCACCCTGCGTGGCACCGCCCAGAACCCGGACATCTACTT
>SABL01000160.1 GCA_009928985.1 Clostridia bacterium | reverse complement strand
ATCGGCTCCATTTCGTGTTCGTCAAAGTTGGGTTTGAAGTCGACGGTGTTCTTGTTGATATCACTCATCATTTCGAGCGAGATCTTCGACAATCGGGCCTCGGTGTATCGGTAGGCAGCCGGTGGGTCACCGTCGCGGGATCCGAAGTTGCCATGGCCATCGACGAGCATATGCCGCAATGAGAAGTCCTGCGCCATGCGGACCATGGTGTCGTAAACAGCGGCGTCACCGTGGGGGTGGAAGCGGCCGAGGACGTCACCGACGGTGGTGGCGCACTTGCGGTAGGACTTGTCCGGGGTGAAGCCCTGGGTGAACATCGAGTAGAGGATGCGGCGGTGGACGGGTTTCAATCCGTCACGAACATCCGGCAGGGCACGGTCGGAAATAACACTCATCGCATAGTCGATGAATGATTTTTTCATTTCGTCTTCAAGATCGATCGGGATGATCGTATTGAAAGGGTTGCGGAATGCGGCGTCAACCGCTGCTTCTTTCTGCTTCTGCAGGTCTCTTTTGTCGAGGTTCGCGGAGTTCTGGGCGCGATCCAGCTCGTCAGCCATGCGTGTGTATGCCTCCTGTCACGGGCGAATCGTTTTTAACCTGCCTATTATATCATTGCAGGGGATTTTGTTCCACTTTACCGGCTTTGCGGGGATAGGCCGGAGGTGTCGGGCGCACTTTGTCGACGGTGATCAGGGTGCGCTGCATGTCGGTGCCAGGCAGGAGGAAGGACCGCACGCCGGGTTTATCGCCACCCAACGTCGCCAATGCTTTTTGGGCAGTGATGAGTTCGTCCTCGGCCTGGGCTTTCATGGCGATGAACTGGCCGTTTCTTTTCGCCAGGGGCAGGCAGTACTCCGCCAACACCGGCAGAGCAGCAACCGCACGGGCGACGACGAGGTCAAACTGCTCGCGCAGATTTTTCATCCGGCCGGCATCCTCTGCCCGGGTATGCACCGTGCTGATCCCTGTCAAACCGAGATCTGCAATCACAGCTTCGAGGAATTTCAGGCGCTTGTTGAGGGCATCGATCAACACCACTTCGATCTCGGGGCAGGCGATCTTCAGCACCAGACCCGGGAAGCCGGCACCAGTCCCTACATCTGCCAGGCGCAGCGAGCCAGGGTGACGTTGCTGATACGCGCGGACAGCCGGTACAAGAGTCAACGAGTCCTGGTAATGACGCACGGCGATCCCTTCATCGTCGAGGATCGCAGTCAGATTGAGTTTCTCGTTCCACTCACGCAGCAAGCGGGCATACTGGAGCAGCTGTTGCTGCTGGTGGTCGGTGAGCGGTTCGGCCAGATGAGGTTGGATGCGGTCCAGATGGCCGCCCAGATCTGGTGTGCGCGGCAATGGAGCAGCGTTATCAGGCATGGGAAGCACCTCTCGAATCGAGATGGACCAGAAGGACGGCAATATCGGCTGGTGACACGCCTGAGATGCGGCTCGCCTGGCCCAGCGATGACGGCTGCAGCCGGGAAAGTTTCTGGCGTGCTTCCAGGCGCAGGCCAGTGATCGCAGCATAATCGATCGTCTCTGGCAGCTCACGGTGCTCGAGGCGCAGGAAACGGTCGATGCGTTCCTGTTCCAGCCGGATATAACCTTCATACTTGAGGTCAACTTCGACAGCAAAACACTCGGCCGCCGACAGAACAGGCCGATCCGGATCAATCGGGGCCAGGTCTTCATAATGGATTTCCGGGCGGCGCAGCAAGTCAGCCAGGCTGGTGCCGGCACCTGGTTTGAGCGGCGTGCTGCCAAGGCTTTCGAGCAGCCCATTGACCTGCTCACCTGGAGCGACCCGGGTTTTGCGGAACCGTTCATTTTCCGCTGCGATCCGGGCCTGCTTGGCCAGATAGCGCTCGTACCGCGCGTCACTGACGAGGCCCAGTTCATGGCCCAGTGGTGTGAGACGGCGGTCGGCATTGTCCTGGCGCAGGATCAGGCGATATTCAGCCCGGGATGTCATCATCCGGTAGGGTTCGTTGGTGCCTTTGATAACCAGGTCATCGATCAGGACCCCGATGTAGCCCTGGGAGCGGTCGATCACAACCGGGGACTGGCCCTCCAGGGAACGCGCGGCATTGATGCCTGCCACAAGGCCTTGGGCGGCGGCTTCTTCGTAGCCCGAGGTACCGTTGACCTGGCCGGCACTGTAGAGGCCATGGACCGCCTTGGTCTCGAGGGTCAGGCGCAGGCCGGTCGGATCAAGGCAGTCGTATTCGATGGCATAGGCACTGCGCATGATCCTGGCATGAGAAAGACCGGGCAGAGACCGCATCATCTGCACCTGGACGTCCTCCGGCATGCTGCTCGACATGCCCTGGAGGTACATTTCATAGGTATCGCGCCCCATGGGTTCGATGAACACCTGATGACGTTCCTTGTCCTTGAATTTGACAAACTTGTCTTCGATCGAGGGGCAATAGCGGGGTCCGACCCCTTCGATTTCGCCACTGAACAACGGCGAACGATGGAGATTGACCTCGACAGCCTGTTTCGTTTCCGGGGTTGTCCAGGTCAGGTAGCACGGCTGCTGTTCGATCTGGGTGTAGGCGGGATCTTCTTCATGCTCATAGGAAAAAGGCACCACCTGTTCATCCCCATCCTGGCGCTCCGTCTGGCTGAAATCGATGGTGCGGAAGTTCAGGCGCACGGGCGTGCCGGTTTTGAACCGGACCAGGTCGAGGCCAAGGCTGCGCAGAGAGTCCGACAGGCCGATGGCCGGAAACATGCCATCCGGGCCACCGCTGTACTGGCAGCTGCCGATGATGATTTTCCCTTCGAGATAGGTCCCGGTAGTGAGGATTGCTTTCTGGCACGGGTAAATCGCCCCTGTCCGGGTCATGACACCCGTAACAAGTGGCAGGACTCCGGCAGACCCCTCAGACGAATCTGCAGAGGCCGGTTCGACCAGGATCTTCACGACTTCAGACTGGCGCAAATCCAAGTTCTCGGTTTGTTCGAGGGTCTGTTTCATCACCGCCTGGTATTTGCGGCGATCAATCTGGGCTCGCGGCGACAGGACAGCCGGGCCGCGAGACTGGTTGAGCATGCGGAACTGGATCATCGCCTCGTCAGCAGCCCGGCCCATTTCGCCACCCATCGCGTCGATTTCTCGCACCAGCTGACCTTTGGCCGTGCCGCCAATATTGGGGTTGCAGGGCATGTTGCCAACAGAGTCCAGATTGATGGCAAATAAAATCGTCTGGCAGCCGAGGCGGGCAGCAGCCAGGGCTGCTTCACAACCGGCGTGTCCAGCGCCAATCACCGCAACATCATAGGCATCGGCCAGATAGGCACCCGGCTGCTTCAGGGCTTGCTCAATGGTCAGCATGTCAGTCTCGTCATCCTTTTAAGCCAGCAAGGTGTGCCTGCCAGCAACATCATTTGTGTTATTTGCCAACGCAGAAGCGGCTGAAAATCGTCTCGATCAGGGTATCACTGACCAGCTCGCCCGTGATCTCGGCCAGATTCTCCAAAGCGCTGCGCACCAGGGCCGCAACCACATCCAGCAGTTCACCCCGGGTCAGCTCCAGTGCGGCAGCTTCGAGGCTGTACAAAGTCTTGTCCAGGCAGGCCTTGTGGCGGCTGGATGTGACCAGGGCTTCATCGGCCTGGGCATTTCCGGCATGGTCATACCGATCCACGATCGCCTGGCGGATGGCCGGCAGACCTTCAAATGTCTTGGCAGAAAATGAAACCAGTGGCAGATCTGGCAGTTCGGCGGCCAGCCATTCGCGCAAAAGAGTGCTGGTGACAAGGTCTTCTTTGCCGGCAATGAGCAGAAGAGCATCTGTTTTTTCTGCCAGGTCGCGCAATTCGTCCAATTCCGCGTCCAAAAAAGAGGTGTCCAACTTGGACATGTCCAGCCGGGTCATGTCCTGTCGGGGAAAATTGCCAGTCCAGATTTCTGGGCTTGACCAGA
>SABL01000038.1 GCA_009928985.1 Clostridia bacterium | reverse complement strand
TCCCCGGCAGCCAGGCGGGCTTTGAGTCGCGCTGTCTGACCCTGGAGGTCGGCTTCGGACAGGGCAGCCATCTGGCTATCCAGCTTTTCGACGGCTTCGACCAGCGGCTTGATCCGCTTGATTTCGCGGTCGGAATGGCTGCCAAACAATTTATCTATGAATCCCATGGATCAGGTTCCTTTCAATTCAGGTATCGGAGTTTGTATTGGTTTCGAGCCGGTCGAGGACTAGCTTGTAGCCATCAGCACCGTATTCCAGGCAGCGGTTGACCCGGCTGATCGTTGCCGTGCTGACACCGGTCGTGTCACAGATCTCGGTGTACGTTTTCTTATGGCGCAGCATACGCGCGACCTGGAGCCTCTGGGCCAGTGATTTGATTTCCGAAATGGTGCAGATATCCTCGAAAAAGCGGTCGCACTCTGATTCACCCTCCAGGCTCAGGATAGCCTGGTACAGGAAGTGTGTGTCCGAATCTTTGAATTTCTGCTTCATCTGGACCACCTCGCGGCAGGTTTGCTGCCATTTTTCTTGAAGTACGTTCAAATGATACCGCAACCCTTTTGAAGATACAAGGCAACCATCCCGTGGTTATCCAGGCGGTTTCGGACCTGTTTGACTTGACGCGGGCAGGCTGGCACCATACCGTTCAATCTCCAGGAAAACCCCCAGTGACCGGGCTTTCTGTCCAAGATCCAACCAGGTCTCGTCCAGCCAGGGCTGGCTGCTGTTTTCAGGAATGACCAGGAGCAGCCGGCGAGATGTGATCTGGGCACCGGAAATGGCCAGGCTGATCCCTTCTCGTTTGTAGTCCGACCCCGTAAAGGAAGCCAGCAGATTCAAGCGCCTGACAACGGCCCGGGTCACTTCGCTCCTGTCCTGATACGTCGGTGCCATCAGATCGATGCTGTGGATGGCCGTTGCCTCCCCGTTGTGCCAGATCGCGATCACCGGGAAATCCTCTGGCAGATTGGCCTGAAACAACACCCGGATGGCCTTGCCGCGCGCAAAATTGTCCAGTGCCCAGATGCTCTCACCCGGTTCGTCCACCGGTTTGTTTGCGGCGGAATCGGTGCGACCAGGCCACACAGGGATCACGGAGCGGACAGTCATCCGGAAGGGATACCCTGACCAGGATGTCTGCTGCGTCACCAAAAGCCAGGCCAGGTGTTTGTCTTCTTCCCAACGGATGTCAATGTGTGATTCATCGACGAGTGCTGTCAAAACACCGTTCTGCTGCAGCCAATACTGGATTCTGGAGCGGGCGAAAACCTTGAGTCCAGCCGTTTCCACCGCACCCGCCCATTCTGAGATCTCCCCCTCAATACCTGATTCGAGCGATGGGATCAGCAAGCCTGAACCAGTCTCAGCCAATATGAGCGCAGGAAGGCTCGACTCCAGCCAGTCCCGGCCGAGATGGACCACAGGCAGGACCAGGGCAATTTCCGCCGCGGCCCGATCGACGGCTCGTGTCAGATCGAGCTTGCCTTGCTCATGGACCAGGCCATGAAGAAACAGGGCAATCAGGAACAGGACTGGGGGCAGAGCTAGGGCGGCCTCCAGGGCAATGCTGCCTTGTCTTGTCCGACAAGATCTTCTATTCCAAAGCATAGGACAGCTCCATGACCAGCCCCGATTTCAAGGCAAGACCAGATCCTGGCGGTGCTTGGACGTGGAACTGGATAGCGACGGCATAATCCTGGGGGAAAGAGCGCCGGATACACGTGCCGATCCGCTCCAGCAGCGTGTCCGTTGGCAAAATCAACAGCATCAGGCGCAGATGGTCAGCATAGGAAACCACCAGGGCTTGATCCAGCAAAGACGGTGGAATCAAGCGGATCGCCTGGCCAGCGAGCAGATCCGTGACATCCTCATTGCCGCGGAAGATCGCTTGTCCGAGGGCCAGCACATAGGTGATGCTCTCAGGCTCGAGCACGATGCCGGTTGCCCCAGCCAGAATGGCCACCAGCGTGACGGCCTGGGCGCGGAGCAGGGCCAATTCTTCCGTGTCTGCCAGGATAGCTGTCAGATGGACGAGGCTGCGGGCAGCGATCAGCACCGTTTTCACCCTGCGCCGGGCAGCGTCCGGGTCCTCTGTGCCGGTGATGATTCGCTCGATTTCAGCCGGCCGGACCTGGGCCAGATCTTTAAGATCAAGGCCACTGATGGTTTGCAGCGGTTCGCTCTTGCCATCTTCCTGGCGTATCGTGACGGCAGCAGTCAGATAGGCCAGACAATACTCAGTCAAACCAGCCTTTTGCACCAGGGGCGCCTGGGGCCCGGCGGCCAGAGCGTCCATCCAGCCCGTCAGGCCAGACAACCAGCGTGAGGCCTCCGGCAAAGCCGCAATCACCGCACGCTGACCTGCCAGATCACCGAGCCGGTCCAACAGATCTTCCAGCACCTCTAGCTTGTCTTCCTCTGTTACCTGTTCCAGGCTTTCCCGGACCAGATCCGATAACGGACCAGCCAGAGCCTCCGGCATGGCACCTTCCGGCAGGACTGAATCGGCAGAAGCGATGGCCCCACCTCCTGGCCAGGTGCCGATGATCTGCGCCAGATCTTTCTGGTCCAGTCCTTCTGATCCGTCCGGCAAACCGGTCAGCCGAAAAATCTGGTCGAGCCAGAGAACGGGCAAGCGCAGTTTCATGGTGCGTGCGATCTGCCTTCCCAAAGCAGACGGTTCGAGCATACCTGTGTGAGCCGATAGAACAGCCGCCGAAGTGGCAAACCGATCCGGAACCAGAACTTGATAGACAGATGTCTCTAGACTTGCCACCGGCACACCGAAAACACCAAACTGCTGGTACAAGTCCGGGTCGTATGTAGCCAGGCTGGCTGACAGCTGCTGCCGCATCGCCCGGACCAGGCCAGCCTCATCATTGAAGCGGCGGGCGATCGCCAGTCCCGTGGCAAAAACCAGCAACAGAGGCAGGATGATGACGATTAAAAGCAGGCTGAGCGCACCGCGGCGACGCTGAATGTTTACAACCATGACATCCTCCTCTCAGCGTTTGACCAGGCCGATGACATCCTCGGCCAAGGCCAGCCAGGCAATCACCTGCTGTGGACTGGTCAGCAGGGCGGTGCGATCATGCTCCGGAATCTGGTAAAGAGATTCCAGCGTCAGTTGTTCGTGCTGCTCGATTACAAACTGCCGGGCTACCTGCTCATGTGTTTTCAAGACTGGCAAAATCAAGCCCGTCATCCCGGCAAGAGCAGAGAGAACGACAGGAACCACCAGTGCAGCTTGTAAACTCTGTGCCATAGCAAAACACCCCCTGGTGCCTAGCGTACCAGAGGGTGCGAGTTGAAAAGACAGGAATCGTACGACAAAAAGCGACCGATTTCGACAAGCATAGTGAATGGCCAAAGCTCAAGACCGGCTCAGCCAGCCCGTTTCAGTCCACTCCTCAGTGGGTGAGGACTTTCGACAAAAACTCTTTCGTGCGCGGGTTCTGCGGATTTTCGAAGATGTCCTGGGGCTTGCCTTCCTCGGCGATCCGGCCTTCGTCCATGAAAAACACCCGGCTCGCGACCCGGCGGGCAAAGCCCATTTCGTGGGTCACGACCACCATGGTCATGCCCTCCTCAGCCAGCTCCTGCATGACGTCGAGCACTTCGCCGATCATTTCCGGATCCAGCGCCGAGGTCGGTTCGTCAAAGAGCATGATCTCCGGGTTCATCGCCAGCGCGCGGGCGATGGCGATGCGCTGTTTTTGGCCGCCAGACAATTTGATCGGGTAGACGTCGGCTTTCTCCCTCAGGCCGACTCGGTCGAGCAGGGCATAGGCTTTTTCCTTGGCCTGTTCGGCTTTCATCAGGCCGAGGGTTGTCGGCGCCAGCGTGATGTTTTCCAGCACTGTCAGATGCGGGAACAAATTGAAATGCTGGAAAACCATGCCCATTTTAGCCCGGACTTGATTGAGATCCACGCCAGGCGCAGTAATTTCCTCGCCATCGACGATGATCGTGCCGGCAGTAGGCAAATCCAGCATGTTCAGGCAGCGTAGGAAGGTGCTCTTGCCCGAGCCAGACGGTCCGATCACGGCAATTTTTTCCCCTTCGCTGATGGTGGCACAGATGTCTTTGAGGACTTTGACTTCGCCAAAATCCTTGTAGAGATTCTTAACGGTTATCACTGCGGCGAAGTCTCCTTTCCAGACGGCCCACCAAGTGCGTCATACCGACGACCAGGGCCAGGTAAATCAGGGCAACAGCCATGAGCGGCAGGAATGGATCGTAGGTTTTGGCGCGGATCATGTCACCGGAGCGGGTCAGATCGGCCACTGCGATGAAGGCAGCAACCGAGGTCTCCTTCAACAGGGTGATCAGTTCATTGAACAAGGCCGGCAGGATATTCTTGAAGGCCTGGGGCAAAATGATCTTTTTCATCGTCGTGCCATAGGGCAAGCCGAGAGTCCGGCCCGCTTCCATCTGGCCGCGGTCGACTGCCAGGATACCGGCGCGGATGATTTCGGCGACATAAGCGCCGCTGTTGATCGAAAAGGCCAGGATCGCGACAAAGATCTTGTCGATGTTGACCGAGGCGAAAATCCCGTAATAGATGATCATCAGCTGGACGACTGCCGGAGTGCCACGGATCACGGTCAGATAAATGTTGGTGAAGCGGGTCAGGAAGAAGATGTATTTGCCATTGCCCTCGAGCACTTTGACCAGGGCCAGGCAAAGACCGATGAGCGTGCCGGCGATAACGGAAAACACCGTGATCTGGAGCGTGACCATCAGGCCATTGACCAGGAGCAGGTAACGGTCGGCCTTGATGAAGTCGTTATAGAAATTGGTCTGCAACGTCTGCAGCAACGCCGACTGGATCCCCAGCTGGTCCTGGAACGCAACCAGCAGGGATATGGCCGCCACCAAAGCGAGGCCTGTGAGGGTCAGGATGACTCCCCAGCGTTTGTACTTGATCTGGTCCGATGGCATGGTACACCGCCTCCTGATCTGAAAAAATAGGCCGGTCCGGCATGATCTGCCCGGACCGGCCCTTTGGATTATTTAAAAATTACTGGGCTTTGCGGACAACAACCACCTGGGAAGCGTCAAAGTAGGTTTCGGAAAAATCGACATTGACTTGGCGCTCTTCGGTCACGGTCATACCGGCAGCGATCGCCACGATCTTGCCGCCGTTGAGGGCCGGGATCAGACCATCAAAGTCCATGTTCTCGACCACCAGCTCCATGTCGAGCTTCTTGGCGACTGCGGCCATGATGTCGACGTCGACACCGACCACTTGGTTCTTGTCATCGAGGTATTCGAACGGCGGGAATCCAGCGCTCGTGCCCATGACCAGCTTGCCGCCAGCAGCACCAGCATTGAGATCCGGCAGGCTGCCAGTCTCATCAGCATGGGCATTGACCGATGCTTCGAGGGCGCCATTGGCTTTCATTTCAGACAGGGCTTCATTGACTTTGGCCAGCAGCTCACTGTTTCCTTTGTCAACGGCGATGGCATATTCTTCAGCATCAAAGCCAACATCGACGATTTCGAGGTCGGTGTTCTGCTTGGTGAAGACTTCAGCCGTGAAGCGGTCCATGATGACAGCGTCCACTTTTTTCTGTTTCAGGGACTGGACGGCGTCGACAAAGAGTTTGAAGGATTCGACTGATTTGGCTTTGACTTGTTCATTGGCGATGGTGTCACCAGTGGTTCCGAGCTGGGTACCGATCACTTTGCCATCGAGATCAGCCTTGGCGGCGATTTTGACTTCTGCAGATGCGCAGGCAGCCATTGAAAAGGCCAGGGCCAGAACAAGAACGAGAGCAGCTAAACGAGTGAAGGTTTTCATGTCATGATCTCCATTCTTTCCTTATTCAAAGGATTTTTCATAATCAAAATTATTTTATACAGCAATCTTAATATTTATGCAAGAAAAATCATTCTCGCAGCTGGGCGGTAAAATCCGCCTCCAGTTTTTTCAGGATTTTTTTGATCGCTGGGGCGATTTCGTCGTCGCTGAGCGTTTTATCAGCAGACCGGAACACCAGGCTGAAGGCGATCGACTTCTTCCCTTCCGGCACCTGCTTGCCGCTGTAAACGTCGAACAGGCGGACCGACTCGAGATTTTTGCCACCAGAGGCCTGGATGGCGTCCAAAAGGTCAGCCACCAAGATGTCGTTGTCCACGAGCAGAGCAAGGTCACGGGTCACAGCCGGGAATTTCGGCAGCGGCTGGTAGATCCGTTTGTCGTTGTGGCGTGAAAGCACCACATCAGCCAGCAGATCGAGAAGCACCGTGCCCGGAGGGGCGGCAAACCGCTCGGCCACATCCGGATGGACGACGCCGATGGTGCCGGCGATGTCCTGGCCGATCCGGATCTGGGCGCTTTGTCCCGGATGGAGCCAGGGTGTGCCCTCGGCGCGCTGGAAAGTCACATCGCTAAGCCCCATGTGGAGGAACACTTCTTCGATGACCCCTTTCATGAGCAGGAAATTGGTCGCGCCTTTACCTTTCTGGGTCTCGTCAAACAAGACGGCCGCGAGGTGCAGTGTTTCGTCCGGCAACTCGGTCATCGGCAGCTGCCTGGGCTGGTAGGTGTAGGCCAGCTCGAACAGGCGGCCTTCATCGACGGACCGGTTCCAGTTGGTCGAGGCCATTTCCAGCAGGCTGGGCACCATCGATGGACGCATGATCGAATAATCTTCGCCGAGCGGATTCCTGATCGTGACCACCTGGCGCAAGGGATGGTTTTCGGTTAGCAGCATCTTGTCCAATTCACGCGGGCTTTCAAAAGAATAGGTGCAGGCCTCGAAGAAACCCTGGCCGATCATCAGATCCTTGATTTTTTCTTGTGCTTTCTGGCTCGGCGTGCGACCGCCGAGGGTCGTCTGCTTGCCGGACAGCAAGGTCGGCTCGATCTTGTTGTAGCCATAAATGCGGGCGATTTCCTCAGCCAGATCCGCTTCGCTCTCGAGATCGGGCCGGAAACTGGGCACCTGGACACTGAGATCTCCGGCTACATCCGTCACAATGCAGCCGAGGCGGGTCAAAATCGTGTGCATGTCCGGTGCGGTCAGTGCCGTACCGAGGAAGGCATTGATGACGTTGGGCCGGCACAGCAGGGTGATGGCTTCCGGATGGCAGGGCCAGGCATCGATCCGGCCCTTGAGCACGTCGCCACAGCCGAGCTGCTCGATCAGCTCACAGGCGCGGTCAATCGCGCGGCTGGCATTGTAGACATCGAGGCCTTTTTCAAACCGGGAAGAGGCATCTGTGCGCAGTCCGACCAGTTTGGCAGCCCGGCGCACCGCCTGTGGATTGAATGTCGCCGATTCAAGCAGGATCGTGGTCGTGCCAGCTGTGATCTCGGAATTTTCTGCGCCCATGACCCCGGCCAGGGCCACGGCCCGGTCACGGTCGGCAATGACCAGCATCTGGTCATCGAGGGTGCGGTCGACGCTGTCCAGCGTGCGCAGCACTTCACCCGGTGCAGCCCGGCGCACGATAATCTGGCGGCCGGCGACCTGGTCAAGGTCAAACGCATGCATCGGCTGGCCCAGCTCGAGCATGACATAGTTTGTAATGTCGACGATGTTGTTGATCGGCCGGATGCCGGCACAGCGCAGGCGGCGGCGCAGCCAGTCGGGCGAGGTTTCAACACGGACATTTTCCACCACCCGGCCGACATAGCGGTAGCACAAGTCGGGGGCTGTGATTTCGACACTGGCCAGGTCAGCTGACTGGCGCGAGCTGTTGGCCTGGACCAGAGGCTTGACTTCTGAAAAAGGCAGGTCAAACGTCACAGCCGTTTCACGGGCCAGCCCTTCGACGGCAAAACAGTCGACGCGGTTGGAGGTGATTTCAAATTCGATTACGGTGTCGCGGATATCAAGGACATCGAGGATGTCCTGGCCCAGAGGGGCCGTGTCCGGCAAGATGAAAATTCCGTGCCCTGCCCCGGATGGGAAATCGGCACCCGTCAGGCCGAGTTCCTCGATCGAGCACATCATGCCCTGCGACAGCTCGCCGCGCAGCTTGCCGGTCTTGATCTTGAGGCCTTTGGCCAGAGTCGAACCGTCGAGGGCGACCGGGATGACCGCGCCCTCGAACACATTGGTGGCTGCCGTAATGATCTGCAGTGACTCGGAACCGATGTCCACCTGGCAGACCTGCAATTTGTCAGCGCCCGGATGACGTTCGATTTTTGTGATCCGGCCAGTCACAACCCGGGTGATTTCTGAGAAAAGTTCTTCAACCCCTTCCACTTTCGAGCCGGACATCGTCAGACCCTCGGTGAGCGTTTTGACCGGCAGATCCACCGGGGTGTAGTGTCTTAGCCATTCAATTGATACTTTCATAGCAGTCTTCTTCCTCCCCGATTAACGGAACTGGCGCAGGAAGCGCAGATCGTTTTCATAGAAATTGCGGATGTCGTCGATGCCATAGCGGCCCATCGCGGTCCGTTCGACACCAATGCCAAAGGCAAAGCCGCTGTAGACTTCCGGGTCGATGCCGCAGTTTCTCAGGACACCCGGATGGACCATGCCAGCACCGAGCACCTCGATCCAGCCTTCGCCTTTGCAGGTCCTGCAGCCCGTGCCGCCGCAGCTCCAGCAGGTGATATCGACCTCGCAGCTCGGTTCCGTAAACGGGAAATGATGCGGCCGCAGGCGGATTTCGGTCTTTTCACCAAAGAGCTGGCGGGCAAACAGTTGCAGCGATCCGACCAGGTCACCCATGGTCACACCATGATCGACGACGAGACCTTCGATCTGGTGGAAGATCGGCGAATGGGTCGCGTCAAGGGCGTCGGAGCGGTAGACTTTGCCCGGGCAGACGATCTTGATCGGCGGTTTTTGCTCTTTCATGACCCGGATCTGGACCGGCGACGTCTGGGTGCGCAAGACCATTGAGTCGGTGATGTAGAATGTGTCCTGCGTGTCACGGGCCGGATGACCCTCGGGGATCCGCAGCAGTTCGAAATTGTACTCATCGAGCTCGATTTCCGGTCCTTCGGCGATCGAAAAGCCCATGCCGACGAAGACATTGCTGATTTCGTCGATGACCTTGGTCAGCGGGTGACGAGTCCCCTGGGGCAAACGCTGACCGGGCAGCGTCACATCGATCCGGTCGAGCTTGAGGCGCAGCTGACGTTCATTAACCTTGATCGTCTGCAGCAATCCCTCGAGGCCGGATTCCATATGCTCGCGAACCTGGTTGGCCATCTGGCCGACTGCGGGCCGTTCGTCGGCTGACAGGGAGCCCATGGCGCGCAGAATCGACGTCAGTTCACCTTTTTTGCCGAGGAACTGGACTCGCAGCTGTTCCACTGCCTGGCTCGAATGGCCCTGGACCACACCAATCGCTTCATCAAACGAATGGCGCAGGCGCACAAGTTCTTGTTTTAAATCAGACATGAATGACCTCCTGGGCACACCCTCGGGGTGCCGAAAAATGAAAAAATCCGCCCCTGCAACGGGACGGAAAAACCGCGGTACCACCCGAATTCCAAAAGCCAGCCTTTTGTAGCATCTGGCCTCTGGCACTCACTCAGCGCTGCTAACGAAGCGACCCGGCCACCCCTACCAGACAACCAAAATGGTCAGTCGTTCAGAACAGCAGCTCCCGAGTGAACTTCAGCGGGTCTGGATCCGGGCCAGCTTGCAGCCTGTGGCTGTGCCCTCTCTGGGGTTCCAATGGTATCGTCCGCCTACTCTCTCGATCCATGCATTTGGCCTATGATACCACCAGGCTAAAAAAAATGCAAAGCTACTTGAATCGGGCTTTTCCGGTCAGGAAGGGATTGGCACGCATCTCATCGCGCAGCGTTGTCACGGAGCCGTGCCCGGGCAAAACAGGCACATCCTGGCCGTAGATTTCCGAGATCCGGACCAGTCGGTCCAGTGAAGCCATCAGCTGTGCGGCCTGGCCACCGGGCAAGTCGACCCGACCCACCGTGCCGGCAAACAGGGTATCCCCGGTGAGCAAAGCCATCGCCTGCTGGTTCTGGAGGACGAGCAGGCAGACACCGCCCGGCGTATGGCCCGGGGTGTGGATCACAAGAAGGCTTGTCCGGCTGTCGAGCTGGATGACCTGCTGGTCATGGAGGAGAATCTCAGCTGGGAAATACTCCGTCGCAGCGCCAAAATAGGCCGATCCATTGAGTCTGGCATCGGGGAGGTAACTGGCTTCGTCACTGTGGATGGCCAATTTGACCGCAGCCATAGCTCGCCAATCGTCGCTGCGGCCGATATGGTCGAAATGGCCATGAGTTGCCAGGATCAGGCTCAGGCGCGAGGCACCTTCCGGCCGGTTCCTGGGGTCCAGGATGGGATCGACCAGGCAGGATATGGTTCCGGTGTCGATCCAATAGGCATTGGTCTGCAAAGGGCCATCCGGAAGCTGGTGGATGGTGAGCCCAGCCTGGTCGATGATTTTCATGGCTTCTCCTCGGCTCGTAGATGGCGGCTCGCCTTGCGTTCGGCGCTGTCGAGAAGGATCGTGACCGGGCCATCGTTTTGCAGACTGACCAGCATATCTGCGGCAAACTGGCCAGTTGCCACCATCAGGCCCAGAGCGCGCAAGGTGGTGCAAAAATCCTCGTACAGGGAATTAGCCAGATCGGGCCGGACTGCCTGGTCAAAGCCAGGCCGATTGCCGCGCCTGGTGTCGGCATATAGGGTGAACTGGGATACAACAAGAACCGCGCCGCCACTTTCGGTCACGGAACGGTTCATCTTGCCGTTTTCATCTTCGAAAATCCTCAGACGGCTAACCTTGCCGGCCAGCCAGTCGAGATCGTCTGGTCCGTCGTCATGGGTGACCCCCAGGAAAACCAGCAGACCGGGTCCAATCAAAGCAGTCCGCTCGCCCTCGATCTCGACCGAAGCTGAGCGGACACGCTGCAACAAGGCTCGCATCGATCAGCGGACCAGTTCGCGCCAGTCCAGGTCGCCGCGGTCAATGGCCAGGACGAGAATCTCCGCGGTCGCAATATTGGTCGCAAAGGGTATGGCGTGCTTGTCACACTCCCGCAGCAGAGCATTAGGTGCATCGTAACTGCTGCGGAGCGGGTCGCGCAGGTAGATGACGGCATCGATCTCATTGTACATGACCCGGCTGGCCAGCTGGTCAAAGCTGCTGGCAATCTCGGTCGACAAAGCCTCGACCTGGAGCCGGGTCGCGTCATGGATCAGGCGAGCGGTATTGAAAAGGGAAAACATCTGATGCCGACCCAGAATCTGGCTGTAGGCGATGCAGAAATTGACAAGTAATTCATTTTTCGGATTATCGGCCAACAGGACGATGTTCACGGCTGGTTCCCCCATCTATCGTAAGAATGTTGAACATATCCCAAACATTGCATAATTTGTGGTTATATTCTATCGATCATTCACAAGGGATACAAGGGCAAAATATGAACGGGCCGTAAATACTTATGGCGTGGTCTCAAAACCGAAGTAAGCTTCAAACAGATTCTTGGCAATGCCGATCGTATTCGAACCCCAGGCGCCACGCTCGACAATCTGGGCGATGGCGACTTCCGGATTGTCAGCGGGCGCATAAGCAATGAACAGGCCGTTGGAGGAAGAAAAATCTTCAAAGCCCGTTTCCGCCGTGCCGGTCTTGGCTGCAACCGGAACCGGGAAGTCTTTGAAAATCCTGGCCGTGCCTTCAACATCGGTGGTGACTGCGACCATTGCTTCCCGGACAGCTGTCAAAGTGGCGGGTGAGAGTCCGAGGTCTACCGGCACCCGATCAGAGGCATCCTTAACCAGGACGCCTTCGGAGGTGGTGATCGAATCGATCAGGTGAGGGGTCACTCGCTTGCCTGTCGCCAGAGCAGCCGTATAGGTGGCCAACTGAATGACGGTGTAGCTGTTATCAAACTGGCCGATCGCCGTCTGGCAGGTATCAGCCGGGTACCAGGTCTGATCGGCCGGATTGCTGCGCAAGAGCTGCTTGGTTTGCCGTCCTGAGCGGTAGCCGCGTGCCTCACCAGGCAGATCGATGCCGGTCAATTCACCCAGGCCGAGAATCCCCGCCCACTGGTCGATCGCATCGATCCCGGCCAAGAGACCGAGGTGATAGAAATACATGTTGCAGGACGTGGCCATCCCACGGCTCAATGTCAGGTTGCCATGACCACCATGCGGGTATTCAAGACAACGCCAGGTCCAGTTGGCAAAACTTTCGGTTCCAACGCAGCGGATTGTGTTGGAGAAAGGCGTGATGGCACCTGATTCCAGGGCTGCAACAGCGGTCGCCGGCTTGAACGTCGAACCAGGGGCATAGATCTCCTGGATCGCCCGGTTGAGCATCGGCTTATCCACATTGTCAGTCAGATACGTCTCAACGCGGTCGGCTGCGGATTCGTCGGTCAGCTGGCCGATGAAGTCATTCGGGTCGTAATACGGGTAGCTGGCCATGGCCAGGACAGCCCCGGTCCGGACATCGAGCATGACGACCGCGCCAGCATTGGCGTCACCAAAATTCTGGGCTGTCTTGTTGGCCCGGATATCGGCAATGGTTTGGGCCAGCGACTCCTGGGCGACCTTTTGCAAAGGCATGTCCAAAGTCAGGCGGACATCGTAGCCCGGGACTGGATCCTTGCCGATCGATTCCGAGAAAAAAGTCCCCTCCTCATTGGCTACCGACCAGATGTTATACGGCTTGACACCATCGCGCCCGGAAAGATACCGCTCGGCGATCAGCTCGATCCCGGCCTGGCCGACCATGGCGTCCGGAGCGTAGCCCAGGGGCTTGAGCTCCTCATACTGGCTCGAGGAGATGCGGCCGGAATAGCCGATGACGTGGCTGGCCAGACTGGCCTCTGTCGCATAGGAGCGGGTGGAATCTTGTCCGATCACCACCCCGCGGAAGCGGAAATTCTGCTCATTGATCAGGCTGATCACATCGGGGCTGATGTTTCTGGCGATCTCAAGCGGCGTCCCGTTGGTAAACAGCCAGTTGTTCTGCATCAGGGTGTAGCGCAGCTTCATGATCGAATAAGCCTCTTCATCACTGTAGCGGCGTGGCTGGCCGGGTTCTTCGATCCGGAAGCGGTTATACAGGAAATACTCGAACAAATCCCCGGCCGTGCTCTTGACCAGGTCATTGGTGTAGTCCGAAACCTGGCCATCGGGTGGCTCTTTCAAGCCGAGCAGATACATGTCTGTCTGCCAGAACCGGGTGGCTTCCCATTCCCGGGCGAAAAACGGACCTTGGCCGGGAGTGAAATCCAGGTATGTGGATAGCTTGCTCGTCCATTCAATCTGGTAGCCATCCAGGACTTGGGCCAGGTCGAGCAGCATGGCGTTCATCGCCTCGTTGTCGAGTCCGGCATAGGTCAGGTACAGGACAGAAACAGGCCGGGAATATGCCAGCGGAATACCGTTGATGTCCAGGATATCACCCCGCGGTGCATGGACGGTCATCTGGCGGGAAATGCCACTGGATTCAGCAATGCCAGCGACCGAGGAGGCATTCAGCTGCAAGGCTGCCGTGTTGTAGAAGATCAGCGCGCCAGCCAGGATGAAGACAATGGCCAGCACAGTGAAGCGGCTGCTCAGGGCCTTGTAGACTCTAAGGCCCGGCCGGTCCGGCGAATCGGCCCGGAAGCGCTCTGTTTGGGCGTTCTTGTCAAAGGTGAAATAGCTTTCGTTTTTCAGATCAGGCGCCATTTACCTTCTCCTGTCGAACCATCATCGAGGTCTTCGCTCAGCACCCTGGGATCATAGGGACCCTTGAAGCGCAACAGCAAAAGTGTCGGCACACCGAAGACCATATTGACCAGACCCTGGAGCGGCATCGTCACGGTGAGACGGGCCATCATCTGCCGAAAAGATGGTACCTGGTCTGGCAGCATCGGGAAAAACCAACTCATAAGGACCAGGGCCAGTTCATAAAGCAAGGTGACCAGGAAGATCTGGACCAGGCCCATCCAGGTCTTGCGCCGGAAAAAATCACGCAGCAGGTAATGAGCGGCCAGAGCGGCATACATCAGGAGCAACATGCCCAGGCCAAGGGCCCGTCCGGCCAGCACATCGCGCAAAAAACCGGCCGCCAGGCCAAGAAACAGGCCATCGTTCCGGCCGAACAGGTATCCGGTCAGGATCGCCAGGATCAAGGTCAGGTCGGGCCGGACTTTGAGCATAGACACTTCCGGCAGGATCGTCACCTGGAGGATGGCGAAAACAAAGACATAGGCGGCATAGATCAGGATCGGCCGGGCCAAGGGCTGCTGGGTCCGCATGTCACTGGCCCTTCATGACAAAGACGACCGATACATTCTGCATGTCAACGGACGGTCTGAGGATGGCCTGGCGGTTCTGGACCGACAGTGCCTCTCGGATCTCGATGATCTCACCGATCTCAATCCCGGCCGGGAATATGCCACCCAGTCCACTGGTTACCAGGACATCCCCCACATGGAGGCTGGCAGTCATCGGAATCTGGTCAACCATGCACAGACCCTGGTCTTTCAAGTCATAATCGCCGCGCACACGGAGCAAGTCACCATTGACCGAATCGATCTTGCCACTGACAGCAAAGCCCTCGTGGATGACCGGCAAGATCTTGGCTGAAGTTGTATCGGTGGACAGGATCCGGCCCACCAGGCGGGACTGGGCATCAACCACGGCATAAGACTCGGTCTCACTGACCGTGAGGCCATCGGAGATCCCGATGTCGATCCGGAACACATCAAACCAGTCACCGATTTCGCGAGTCATCAGACGGCCGCCGATGAGTTCGTAGCGGTCATACTTGTCCTTGAGTTGCAAGGCGGTCTTGAGCTCCTCGTATTGGCGCCCGGCTTCCTCAAGCTGAGTCACCTGGTTTCTGAGTGTGGCGTTTTCGAGCCTGAGAGTCTCGTTTTCACTGCGGATCCGGGCGCCCTCGAACACGGCGGAAGACCCGGTGCGAATCAGCTCTGTCACGCTCAGGATGCTTTTCTGGACGGGTTCCAGAACCACGGAAAAAGGACTGCTCAACTGGTTTAAAAAGCTGCCCGGAAAAGAAGACACAATAACCAGCACGATCAGGCCGATCGTCACAATGACAACAAAGTAAAGGGGGCTGCGGCTGTTTCTGGACATCCAGTCTCCTCAAGGTTTTCTGTTTCCGGGTGCAAATTTCTGCATCATGATAGCGCAAATCCGCAGCGGTATCAAATCAGGCCGAGCTGGCGCAGGCTGACTGAGCCTCCTTGGGCGATGACGATGTGGTCGACAATCCGGACTCCCATCAATTTGCCCATCTCCATGAAACGTAATGTAGCATCGATATCCTCCTGGCTCGGAGTGCAGTCGCCGCTGGGATGGTTGTGCGCCAGGATCAGGGCGGCCGCATTGGACTTGACGGCGTCGCGGAACAAGTCGCGCGGATGGACAATCGCAGCGTTGAGCGAGCCCGCCGAAATCGAGCTGATCCGGATGATCCGGTTGCGGATGTCGAGCAAAATGGCACGAAATTCTTCACGTGGCAGGAAACGCATCTCGCTTTCCAGGGCTTGAATCGCGTCTTCTGGTACACGGACAGTCGGTCGGCTGGCTGGCAAACCCTGGCTTTGCAAGCGGTTGCCCAGCTCTAGCGCCGCCTTGATCTGGGCAGCCCGGACGGGTCCGATCCCAGGCACTGCCTTTAGCTCCTCAAGATTTTTATCCCGTAAAATCCTCAGACCGCTGGATGCATCCTCTGCCCCTCCCTCGCCGGCCAGCAGGCGCTGGCAGACAGAGAGGGCAGATTCCTGGACCGTGCCACTGCGAATGATGATGGCCAGAAGTTCGGCATCGGACAAAGCACTGCCACCCAGGCGGCTGAGCTTTTCCGTCGGCCGGTCGGCGACAGGTATTGATTTCATGGTCAGGCGATTGGAATTGGACATTTCATGCTCCCCCTTTGCACAGCAAGGGACAGCCGATCACCAGGGCAGGAGATGAAATGATTCCGAAACGAATGGAAGCGCCGTCCGTGCCTGATCCAGAAGAACAAGCAAGCGGTGGATCGGCAATCCGACAACATTGTAGTAGCAGCCATGGATGAACTTGACCAGGACGCTGCCATAGCCCTGGATCCCATAGGCCCCCGCTTTATCAAAAGGTTCACCAGTCTGGATGTACCAATCGATCTGGGCTGGAGTCAGTTCGGCAAACGCAACCTGGGTCTGCTCAGCAGCTAAAAATTGCTGCGCTGCACCGTATCCTTCGACCCGGACACACAAGCCTGTCAGGACCGTGTGTTCGCGTCCGGACAGATTTTGCAGCATGCGCCGCGCATCAGCCTGATCTGCTGGTTTACCCAGGATCTGGTCACCGAGGACAACAATTGTATCGGCTGTGACCAGAACGGCTGCGCCAGATCGATCCAGTGGATCCATTGGCTGGCCGTCTGCGCGATTCTTGGCGCGGCTGCTGACCAGGGCAGCCATCTTGGCCTCGGCCAGGTCACGGGCAATCCGGGCCGCCCAGATCGAGCTCAGACCGAGGCGTGAACCGGGATGCTGGCTGAGCCAGCCCTCGATCAGAGTGGCTTCATCCAGATCAACCGGGTTCACCTCGATCGCTTCGGCCGGCACCAGCCGGGCTAGAAGCTCCCGGCGTCTGGGCGAAGCAGAGCCAAGGATGAAAGGCACCATCGGAGTCGGCATCAGAATTCCGCCGATCCAGTCGTGCGAGGATAAGGAATGACATCGCGGATATTGGCGATGCCGGTCAAATACATGATCAGACGTTCAAAACCAAGGCCGAAACCGGCGTGACGGGCGGATCCAAAGCGGCGCAGGTCGAGGTACCAGTCATAATCCTCGGCGGCCATGCCCAGCTCTTCGATCCGGGCCTTGAGCTTGTCGTAATCGTCTTCGCGCTGGCTGCCGCCGATGATCTCGCCGATCCCCGGTACCAGGCAGTCCATCGCGGCAACCGTGCGGTTGTCCTCATTGAGCTTCATGTAGAAAGCCTTGATCTGCTTGGGGTAATGGATGACAAAGATCGGCTTTTTGAAAACCGTCTCGGTCAGGTAGCGCTCATGTTCGGTCTGCAAATCGCAGCCCCAGCTGACCGGAAACTCAAACTGGACCGGCGCTTTTTCCAGAAGCTCAATCGCTTCGGTGTAACTGACGATGCCAAACTCATTGTCGATGACATTGTGCAGTCGGTCCAAAAGGCCTTTGTCGACGAACTCGTTGAAAAAGGCCATTTCCTCCGGACATTCAGTGATCACGTAGCGGATGATGAATTTGATCAGATCTTCTGCCAGCGCCATGTCATCCCTTAAATCCGCAAAGGCGATTTCAGGCTCGATCATCCAGAACTCGGCCGCATGCTTGACCGTGTTGGACTTCTCGGCGCGGAACGTCGGGCCGAACGTGTAGATGTTCTTGAACGCCATGGCAAAGGTCTCACCAGACAACTGGCCGCTGACCGTCAGGCTAGTTTTCTTGCCAAAGAAATCCTCGCCGAAATCGATCGATCCATCCTCAAGGCGAGGCGGTTGGCCGACGTCCAGGGTTGTGACCGAAAACATCTGGCCGGCACCCTCCGCATCACTGCCAGTGATGATCGGTGTGTGAACATAGACAAAATCCCGCTCATTGAAAAAGCGGTGAATGGCAAAGGCAGCCACCGAACGGACCCGGAATGCGGCCGACAGCAGGTTGGTCCGCGGGCGCAGATGGGCGATGGTGCGCAGGAACTCGGGCGAATGACGCTTGGGCTGGAGCGGGTAATCCGGCGGGCAGTCCCCTTCTATTTCAACCCTTTCCGCCTGCAATTCAAAGGGCTGCCTGGCACCTGGTGTCCGTTTCAGCTGACCGGTCACGACCAGGGCTGCACCGTTGCCAGTCCGGGCGATCTGGTCGTAATTGGCCAGATTGTCCCTGGTGAACACGATCTGGAGCGGCAGAAAAAACGTGCCGTCATTGAGACTGATGAAACCAAATTGCTTCTGGTCGCGGATCGTGCGCACCCAGCCCGACACAGTCAGGGTCTGGTCTGCATAATCAGCCGTGTTGCGATAGAGCTGGCGAACCGACGTGTTCATGCGTTTTTCCCACAGCAGGCCTTGTACTTCTTGCCACTGCCACAGGGGCAAGGATCGTTGCGGCCGACCTTCTCGTGACGGACGATCTTGGACTGGCGGTAGGATTTCGCCAGCTCATTGCGCCGCTCACTGCTGAGGACATTGTCCCAGCTCTCGAGCGAATAGAGCCAGTCAGCCTTGACCTCGTGCATTTTCCAGTACAATTTTTCGAAATCGATCTTGAGGGTCAGTTCGGTGTCGTCCGCGACTGCGTCCAGATCGAGTTCTTCCTCAAGGCAGGAATGGATGCCATCGAGAAAACCAAGGTAGACCACCATGTCCTTGCCAAAGCCGAGGGCTCGGGCCATCTCTGCAGCTCTGCCCTGGACGGTGTCCTGGCCAGTCGTGAAAATCTGGTCATAGGCGTCCTTTTCCAGGGTGTAGTAACGTTCAACAAAAGCCTGGTATTCGGTCGGATTGGAGCTGTCCTCGATTTTCGACAGCCACTGGGCATGGTAGCTCATGCGGTATTCTCCTTGATTATTAATGATGATCGTGTTTTACAGGCGCTCGGCAATCGCTTGCAGGAAGCCTTCGGTGTCGACGACGGTGACGGTGTCAAGGTTGACCAGGCTTCTCAGGTCGCCGGTGACGATGCCTTCTTCGATCAGCTGGAGCGAGACTTTTTCCACTTGGTCAGCGAAAGCCATCAGGTCGGGCAATTCGTCGATTTCGCCGCGTTTTCTCAGGGCCCCGGTCCAGGCAAACAGAGTCGCCATCGGGTTGGTCGAGGTCTTCTCCCCTTTGAGGTAGCGGTAATAGTGGCGGGTGACAGTGCCATGGGCGGCTTCGTATTCGTACTGGCCATTGGGCGATACGAGGACAGACGTCATCATGGCCAGGCTGCCACAGGCGGAGGCGATCATGTCGGACATGACATCACCGTCGTAGTTCTTGCAGGCCCAGAGGAACCCGCCTTCGGAACGCATGACGCGGGCGACGACATCATCGATCAGGGTGTAGAAATACTCGATCCCGGCTTCTTTGAATGTGGCATCAAATTCGGCATCGTAGATTTCCTGGAAAATGTCCTTGAAGCGGTGGTCATAGGTCTTGGAAATGGTGTCCTTGGTTGCAAACCAGAGGTCCTGCTTGAGGTCGAGGGCGTAATTGAAGCAGGAACGGGCAAAGCTGCCGATCGAGTCATCGAGATTGTGCATGCCCAGTACGACACCGGCACCCTTGAAATCGTGGATCAGCTGTTTTTTTGTCGAACCGTCCGGCATTGTCAACAGCAGTTCTGCCTTGCAGGGGCCGTCGACCTTCATCTCGGAGTCGCGATACACATCGCCATAAGCATGACGGGCGATGGTGATCGGCTTGCGCCAGCTGGCAACGAAGGGCTGGATGCAGTCAACCAGGATCGGGGCGCGGAAAACTGTGCCATCGAGGATGGCCCGGATCGTACCATTCGGGCTTTTCCACATCTGCTTGAGCCGGTATTCTTCCACGCGCTGGGCATTGGGGGTGATGGTGGCACATTTGACAGCAACGCCGAGTTCGAGGGTGCGCTTGGCTGAATCAATCGTGACTTGGTCATCGGTCTGGTCGCGGTATTCAAGGCCCAAGTCGTAATATTCGGTCTTGAGGTCAATAAACGGTTCAAGGACGATCTCCTTGATCTGTTTCCAAATGATGCGGGTCATCTCATCGCCGTCCATCTCAACGAGCGGCGTTTTCATGGCAATCTTGGTCATAGGCACCTCCGCGGCCAGCCTCTATCGGCTATAA
>SABL01000159.1 GCA_009928985.1 Clostridia bacterium | reverse complement strand
TCGAAACCGACCCCCCTGACCGAAGAAGAGCTCATGCTGATGGGCCTCGAATCGACTTGGGAACCTGTGGTCGATTACGGCATCGGTGATTCTGTCAAGGTCATTAATGGCCCTCTGGAGAGCTTCATCGGTACGGTCGAGGAGATCAACCTCGATAAGAAGAAAGTCCGCGTGCTTGTCTCCATGTTTGGCCGCGAGACCCCTGTCGAGCTCGAACTGACCCAGATCCTGCGCATCTGACATTGCATTGATTCGCAATCACCCTGCACGAGATTTTTCACGCCTGGTTCAGGCGTTGGAGATAAGGCAGCCGGGACTCGCCCGGCAACTAATTTGGGAGGTGGACGTATATGGCCAAAAAAATTACCGGGTATGTAAAATTACAGATCCCAGCAGGTAAAGCTACGCCAGCGCCACCGGTTGGACCAGCTCTGGGCCAGCACGGCGTCAATATCGCCGGGTTTGTCAAAGAGTTCAATGAAAGAACTGCCAAGGATGTCGGCCTGATCATTCCGGTCATCATCACGGTCTTTGCAGACCGTTCCTTCTCTTTCATTACCAAGACTCCGCCGGTGCCTGTATTGCTCAAAAAAGCCTGCAACATCGAAAGTGGTTCGGGCAAGCCGAACAAAGACAAAGTCGCCAAGATCACCCAGTCCGAAGTCATGAAGATCGCCCAGATCAAACTGGTCGACACCAATGCTTCCGATCTGGAATCCTGCGCCCGCATGGTCGCTGGAACTGCCCGCAGCATGGGCATCGTGGTCATCGAAGGCTAAGCGAAGGAGAGGATTGTAAATGAAGAAGGGTAAACGTTATACTGCCGCTGCTTCACTGGTCGACCGCTCCATGAGCTACGAGCCAGCCGAAGCCATCACACTGGTCCAGCAGACTGCCAAGGCCAAATTCGACGAATCCGTCGAGCTGCACATCCGTCTCGGCGTCGACTCCCGCCATGCTGACCAGCAGGTCCGCGGCGCGGTCGTCCTGCCCCATGGTACCGGCCGCACCAAGCGCGTCCTGGTTTTTGCCAAGGGTCCGAAAGCCGACGAAGCAACCGCTGCCGGCGCTGATTTTGTCGGTGCCGATGAGCTCGTTGCCAAGATCACCTCGGAAAACTGGTTTGATTATGACGTCGTCGTTGCCACCCCGGACATGATGGGTGTCGTCGGCCGCCTCGGTAAGCTGCTCGGCCCTAAGGGCTTGATGCCAAACCCGAAATCCGGTACCGTCACCATGGACATCGCCAAGGCGATTGCCGAAATCAAAGCCGGTAAGATCGAATACCGCCTCGACAAGACGAACATCATCCATTGCCCCATCGGAAAGGTCTCCTTCGGTCAGGAAAAGCTGGCTGAGAACTTCAAGACCCTGATGGACGCCGTCATCAAGGCCAAGCCGGCCGCAGCGAAGGGCCACTACCTGCGTAGTGTCACCATCACTTCGACCATGGGCCCCGGTATCAAAGTCAACACCACCAAGCTGGGTTAATCGTTGACAATTTGACCAGGCCCCCCTATACTAGTCCAGTGCGCCCAAGACAGCAGGAATTCGTCCCAGGACGGATTGAAAAGTCCATCCTGCCGAGGTAGCAAACCAAACCTGAACGATCCCTTGGCCATCTGACTTCCGGTCTGATCCTGCCAGCGGCTCGCAATTAGTTTTGACTTGCAGCCCCTCATGTCTTGCCGGCGTGAGGGGTTTTATTTTTAGAAAAAGGAGGTACTCCCATGCCCAGTAAGAAAATTCTTGATCAGAAGGCTGCTGTCGTCGCTGATCTTGCTGCAGAGTTCAAGCAGGCCCAAGCCATGGTATTCGTTGAATATCGCGGTCTGACCGTCGCCCAGGACACTGCTATGCGTGCAGAATTCCGCAAAGCCGGCGTCAAATACCAAGTCATCAAGAACACACTGTCTGGCCGTGCGCTCGAGATTGCTGGTGTCACCGGCGTCGAAGAGATGCTCAAAGGTCCGATCGCCATCGCTTACAGCAAGGATGAAGTCACGGCTCCGGCCAAGGCTGTCAAATCCTTCACTGATAAGTTCGACGTCATGAAGATCAAAGGCGGCGTCCTGGAAGGCACAGCCATCTCGGTCAGCGATGTCCAGAATCTGGCTGCCATCCCAGGCAAAGACGTGCTCTATGGTCAAGTCGTGTTCACCCTGCTGGCTCCGATCACCGGTCTGGCCGTTGCGCTCAACGAAATCGCCAAGAAAGGCGAAGAAGCTGGCGCTGCCACCGTGGCCGAACTTGCAGTTGTCGCAGCTGAATAATTCTTTGTCCTGCCCACACAACACCAAGATCCTGAGTGGATCAATTTAAATGGAGGTATTTACCATGGCTAGTGAAAAAATCACCAAATTCATCGAAGAAGTCAAAGCCCTGTCCGTCATGGAACTGGCTGAGCTCGTCAAAGCCCTCGAAACCGAATTCGGCGTGTCTGCTGCTGCAATGGCTGTTGCTGCCCCGGCTGCAGGCGCTGCTCCGGCTGCTGTTGTTGAAGAACAGACCGAATTCACCGTCATCCTCAAGGAAGCTGGCGCTGCCAAGATCAACGTCATCAAGGCTGTCCGCGAATTGACCGGCCTCGGCCTCAAGGAAGCCAAAGATCTCGTCGATGGCGCTCCGAAGGCTGTCAAGGAAAACGTCAGCAAGGAAGACGCCGATGCTGTCGCCAACAAGCTCAAGGAAGCTGGCGCAGTCGTCGAAATCAAGTAAGAACCCCTTTCTTGATTTGACCTGTCCCGTAAAAAAAGCCCGCCTCGGACTGATTGATCTGAGGCGGGCTTTTTCCAAAAAAAATCTAAAAAAGTTTGGCGAAAATTTCACAAAACATTTGACAAAGATTATTTTCGCTGGTATGATCATCTAGCGTGTAAAACACGCAAGTGCCTCAGACGTGGCGGCGTAGCTCAGTTGGCCAGAGCATCCGGTTCATACCCGGAGTGTCGTTGGTTCAAATCCGACCGCCGCTACCATATATGGCCCGTTGGTCAAGCGGTCAAGACATCGCCCTTTCACGGCGAATACAGGGGTTCGATTCCCCTACGGGTCACCACCTTATGGGTGCTTAGCTCAGCTGGGAGAGCACATGCTTCACACGCATGGGGTCGCAGGTTCAAGTCCTGTAGTACCCACCAAATCGCGGGATTAACTCAGTGGTAGAGTGTCACCTTGCCAAGGTGAAAGTCGCGAGTCCGAATCTCGTATCCCGCTCCATCATGATTGGCCGGTGGCAACACCGGCCAATCGCATCTGGCACCATAGCCAAGTGGTAAGGCAAGGGTCTGCAAAACCTTTATTCCCCAGTTCGAGTCTGGGTGGTGCCTCCAAAACAAAACAAGCCTCCGTTAAACCCGGAGGCTTTTCCTATTCGGAGGACCATGCCATGCAATTCGATCCTGTTTTATCCGATATCATGCTGCAATACAATGTCTGGTACGGTAAGCAGTACCACCACGCGCTGGAACAGCTCGAGTCCGAAACCATGCCCTGGCCGATCCGGATCGAAGTACAGCCCTGGTTCGACCAGGAATTGGTTGTCTATGATGACCAGGACCAGTCGGTTCTGTTCCAAGGGCGGCCGCTCGCATGGCTTTCAGACCATCCGCAGCCGGCCCAGGTGGCTCTTCTGGCCTGGCATGCTGCCGCCTTGTGTGACGATGACCTGCCTTTGCCGATCAGCAAGCTTCTGTCTGTCGATACGGCTATCTGCAGTGATGTGGTTGCTGTTATTCTGGGCGAGGATTTCAACCGTCTGCAGGCAGATTACGAAGACCCGCGTTCCCTGGCCATCAGCCGCCTCCTTCTGGCAGTCGGACCATGCTGCACTGATGCTCAGCTCAACCGGATCCTAGACCGCTACATGACGACTTTACAGCCGGATGATCTGGTGACCGATGCGATCAAGCAGGTCCTCAGCCAGCATGCACCGCAGTCAGTCCAGTGGCTGACTGAGCGATTGCAGGCTGCACTTGATGCTGGCCAAGCCGTCGCAGGTCCTGTCGAAGCCTTGATGATATTTCTCTCCGAGGCCGGGCGCTCAGGTCATGCTCCGGAAAGCTTC
>SABL01000158.1 GCA_009928985.1 Clostridia bacterium | reverse complement strand
GGATGTTCAGGTCGAACTGGGCATGTTTGGCCAGAAGCGTTAACATATGGTCGAAAAACCCGATCCCGGTCTGGATATCGGAACGACCCTGGCCTTCCAGGTCGAGGGAGACATGGATATCTGTTTCCTGGGTTTTGCGGTCTTGCTGGGCTACACGCATGGGCGGCCTCCTTATTTGCGTCAATTTTGTTCCATTATAGAGCCTGGCATCCTCACTGGCTATCTGCCGTAATCTCGGTCAGTGCTGTAATGAAGGCATCCATATCCGGATCTGTACCAATGGAGACACGCAGGGAATTCTCGATTCGCGGCTGTTTGAAATGGCGGACGAGAATCCCGGCATCGCGCAGGCGGGTGTAGAGGTCGGCCGCTTGATACCGGTCATGGCGGATGAAGATGAAATTGGCGGCCGAGGGCAGGACGCTAAATCCGAGGGATTCGAGCGCTTTGGTGGTCCGCTCCCGGGTGGTCATGATCCGGATCCGGGTGGTTTCAAACCAGTGTCCATCGGCAAAAGCCGCAACGGCACAGGTCTGGGCCAGGCTGTCGAGGGTGTAGGAATTGAATGAATCCCGGATCCGTTCCAGGGCATGAATCAGATGCGGATCGCCGATGGCAAAGCCGATCCGCATCCCGGCCAGGGAGCGCGACTTGGACAAGGTCTGGATGACGAGGATGTTGTCGAATTCGGGCAGCAGGGCGACCGCAGATTCGCCGCCGAAATCGACATAGGCTTCATCGACCAGGATCAGGCGGTCGCGGTCTGCGGCAGCCAGGGAACGGATGTCGTCGAGGGCGAGGGCGATGCCCGTCGGGGCATTCGGGTTGGCCAGGACGATACCTGCCGAGGGTGCCTGCAGGGACGCAAGTGGCATTGTGAAATCGTCAGCCAGAGGGACTGTCCGGTACGGGATGTCGTACAACCGGGCATAAACTGGGTAAAAACTGTAGGTGATGTCCGGGAAGACGATCTTCTCAGTTTCTTTTGCGGTGGCCGGGTCGATGTGATGGTTGAAAAATGCCTGGAACGCCATGGCCAGGACCTCATCCGAGCCATTGCCAACAAAGACCTGGTCCAGAGCGACTCCGTGGTAATCCGCCAGAGCCGTGCGGGTCGCGAGGCCAGTCGGATCTGGATAGAGTTTCAGCCGTTCGACCGGAAAGGTCTGGATCGCTTCGATCACGCCCGGTGCTGGCGGATAGGGGTTTTCGTTGGTGTTGAGCTTGATGAAGACGCGGTCGCGCGGCTGTTCACCCGGGACATAGGGCGTCAGGCCGTGGACCTTGCGGCTCCATAGGCGACGAGCGTCGCGATCATAATCGCTCATATGGATTACTCCTTCCCTGCTGCTCGTATGGGTGATTGACCTGCTGTCTGTAGCCGGGCCAGGTCTGCATCGAAGCGGACTCGCAAGGCATCGGCGTGGGCGGCTAATTCTTCGCTGTCAGCAAACAGGGCCACTTTTTCCCACACAGCTGCCAAATCCTGGCGGGTGTAACGGATCAGGCTGGTCTTCTTGATAAAATCTGCTGTGTTGAGCGGCGAGAAAAACCGGGCGGTTCCGCTGGTTGGCAGGACATGGTTGGGACCGGCAAAGTAATCACCGAGCGGTTCCGGGCTATAGTGGCCGACGAAAATCGCCCCGGCATGGCGGATCTGCGCGATGGTCTGCTCGATGTCATCATCCTGGATGCAGAGTTCAAGGTGTTCGGGGGCCAGTTCATTGGCAAATTCAATCGCCGTGCCCAGGTCGGGGACGACCAGGATGGCGCCGTACTGTTGCAAGGACTTCTCCAGAATCGTCCGGCGCGGCAGCAGCGGGACGCGGCGATCAATTTCAGCAGCAACAGCAATGGCCAGCTCGGGATCTGTGGTCAGGAGTATGCTCGATGCCAGTGGATCATGCTCGGCCTGGGACAGCATGTCTGCTGCGACATAGGTTGGCTGGGCCGTCTTGTCCGCCAAGATCAGAATCTCGCTTGGCCCGGCGAACATGTCGATATCACAGTGGCCAAACACAAGGCGCTTGGCCGTATTGACGTAGATGTTGCCAGGGCCGCAGATTTTGTCGACCGCTGGTATGGTCGCTGTACCATAAGCCAGCGCAGCAATAGCCTGGGCACCTCCGACCCGGTAGATTTCATCGACACCGGCTATCGAGGCCGCGGCGAGAATCGCCGGATGGACGGTACAATCGGGACGTGGCGGTGTGCACATGATAACCTTCCCCACTCCGGCCGCTTTGGCAGGCAAGACATTCATCAGGACCGAGGATGGCAGCGGGGCGGATCCTCCCGGGACATAGACACCGACACAATCGAGCGGCCGGTGGACAAGGCCGGTGAACCCTCCGTGTGCAGTGGCCAGATGGACATCCTGGGGCGGCTGGGCCTTGTGGAAACGGGTGATGTTGGTGGCAGCCTCACGCAGAATGACAAGCAGGTCGGGATCGATGCTGGCGAGGGCCTGTTCAACTTCAGCTTCAGTCACCCTCAATTGCGCTGGGGCAAGGCGGACTTTGTCGAAACGCTCGGTATACGCCAGAACAGCGGAATCACCGCGGGACCGGATGTCATCCAGGACAGACTGGACTGTTGTAATGACGGGTGCCAAGTCCATTTTTTCGCGCAGACCCAGCTTGGCTGTGACCGTGGACAGCTCGGACCGGGTCGTAGGTGTAACGCTTACAAGAGGGCTCATGCGATCACCTCCCGACCGGCTGCACCGGTTGCTGCGGCAGCGGCTTGCTGGCGGTTGTTTTCCAGTTGGATGCGTACCGCCTGGATCAGCGGATTGATTCTGCCCGCTTTCATTTTCATGCTGACGCGGTTGACCACCATGCGGGCGCTGATGTCCTCGATCACCTCAAGCACACCGAGACCATTCTCTTCGAGTGTCCGGCCACTTTCGACGATATCGACGATGACATCAGACAGCCCGATCAGGGGGGCCAGTTCAACTGAGCCGTTAAGCTTGATGATCTCGACGCTTTCGCGTTTCTTGGTCTCGAAAAATTCGCGGGCAATGTGCGGGTACTTGGTGCCGATGCGTTTGTTGGGCAGCCGATCGAGCTTGCCGGCCAGGGATTTGGGCCCACAGACACACATCCGGCAGGCACCAAATCCGAGATTGAGCACCTCATAGAGCTGGCGGCTCTCCTCGAGCAGCGTGTCCTTGCCGACGACCCCGATATCAGCCGCGCCGTATTCGACGTAGGTCGGCACATCGGCCGGTTTGGCCATGATGAAGCGCAGGCCTGACTGGGCATCCTCCAGGATCAGCTTGCGGCTTTTTTCCTTGGCAGCACGGCAGTCATAGCCAGCTTGTTCAAGCAGTTCAATGGCCTGTTCCGCCAGGCGGCCTTTGGACAGGGCGATGGTCAATTTATCCATGAATGGCAGCTCCTTTTCATGTACCGGTCAGGACGAAGTGTCTTGGGGGTCGATGGTCTCGATCTCGTCGCTATCGGGGCCAAGATACAGGATGGAAGCATAGTCGCTGTGTGCGGCCAAATTAGCTAATTCGGCGTAACTTTTACCATCGTAGTCACAAACGACCGACCAGCCGCTGTGCCGCATTTGGCGCGCCCGGGCCAGGGCATCCTTCTGGCGAGAAGGGTGGTAGCCCAGAAAATCAACCGCCGGACGAGCTGGCAGGCTATGCCCCTGGCGACGCAAGGCCATCAGGGCGAAATTCAAGCCAATCGAAAATCCGGTTGCTGACAATTGGCGACCAAAATTACTGACCAGCTGATCATAGCGACCCCCACTGAAGAGCGGAAATCCCAGACCATAGGTGAATCCTTTGAAGATCACACCACTATAATAATTCAAACTTTGCAGCTGGCCCAGGTCGAGGGAAACAAATTCGAGCAATCCAGCGGCTGCCAGGTGGTCGAGCACAGCGCGCAGATTCGCCAAAGCTTCGCGGCTCAAGGCATTTTCAACCAGCAGTTCCAGCTGGTCGATCACGTCATAGGTGCCATAGAGGGCTGGCATCTGCAACAGGACGTCGCGGGCTTTACCTGAAAGACCGATCCGGTCGGATAGCTCTTCGATGGCGACCATGTCCTTGGCATCGATCAGGCGGTGC